>CAYQAS010000160.1:0-8188 GCA_964415525.1 uncultured Solibacteraceae bacterium | reverse complement strand
CCACCATAAGAAGACTGAGGCGCAATAATCCAAACAGATTGTTCACGCTGTCAACAGTTCTTCTTCTCTCACCGGTCACGATTTTTCAATCCTTACAAAAGTTTCGTTGACCGTAAAATAAAAATAAAGGCTTGTCAACAGATAAAATCAGGGGGGCTGATAAAAATGTCCGTTCCCGGGAAGTCCCGAAAAGATACCTCTCCCCGGGGGGGGAGGGTGAGGGCGGAGCGATTATCTGGTCGTTCCCTTTTTTTCCAATGTCTGAATAACCTCGGCCACCCGTTCGGCGATCAACCGGTGTCCGTCGGCATTCATGTGATCATCAAGGGTAAGATATTTATCAGCGTTCAGCTCTTTGCCCAGATCGAGCACGGTCATATTGCGAATGTAATCAGGGTAGGACTGGTTCTGGATCTGTTTTTTTAAATTTTCAATAAAAGGTCTGTCGTTTGCGGCATAAGGATTAGCTTCAAAAACAATTAGCTTGAGATTGCGCAGGTCGGGACGGGATTTTTGCAGTACCTGCAGGAAGGCGTCGATCTCATATGGTTGATAAGGAGAGGCAACGGGCGCTGAAATATTGATGTCCGGGGTTCTCATGATTTTAATCAGGGTAAGGATGTGTTTGCCCGGATAGTATTCGGTGTTGTCCTTATGAAAGAGGCGGACCATCTCGTATTTTTCGGCAGGGGATATGTTCATGCTGTAGTTGTTGCCGATAAAGTAGCGGTTCTCGTCAAAATCATTGTCGCTGTACTGAATGACCAGGTATTTGAGCCGGTTCTTCGCAACGCGGTCGAGCATGATCATTTCCCGGGCGGTGCCGTAGGATGAAACCCCGGTATTCAGTATCTTTTTCCCGGTCAGCTTTCCTATGAGGGATGAAAAAGTCTGCTCCCGCCCGACGGCCCAGCCCATGGCCTGGGAATCGCCGATAACGACAATCTCGGGATTGGCGAGAGCCGTTTCCTCATCACGGACCCCGAGGCTGTTGATTGAGTAGCCTACGTCGAACTCGCGATTGGCAAAACGGCAGGTTCCGGGCTTGAGGGTGTAAAATAAGCCGGAGTCGTATCGGGCGCAGGCATCGGAGAATTGAATAACGTCGCGGTCGAAATATTCATAATAATAGCGCATCAAATTCAGGGCATATCCCTTGGGAATAAGCCGGGGGTGGCTCAGGGCAAAGGCGATGCAGCCTTCGGCGGCAAAAAACAAGGCCAAAGGGAGCAATAGGGAGAAAGCCAGGGCCGGCGCCATCGAACGAAAGGCAGATTGTTTGGCCCGATGGGGGGCCTTGGTCTTTTTTTGTTTGCCCACTATTCCCTGTCCCGATTCCCGCTATGCCCGGTAATGGAGTTTCTTCGCGCAGCTATGCTGTTGTCGGCAGCTTTTTTTTTGACGGTGCGAGTATATCGGCGCGGCTGTAGCGTGTCAAGATTAATACTGACGGCTTCAGAGAATTTTATTGCCGGTTACCCATTGACCTCCATCTATAGTTTTTGTTATAAATAAAGAAAAAACGGAGGGTCTTATGAATCTCGGATTAAAAAATAAAGTGGCCTTGGTGGCCGGGGGAAGTATGGGCCTTGGCCTGGCAGTGACCATGGAAATGGTCCGGGAAGGGGCGAAGGTGGCCATTTGCGCCCTTGATGATCCCTCGTTGCCGGAGGCGGAAGCGTTCATCCGCAGGGAAACCGGTGCGGAAGTCCTTGCCGTGGCGGCGGACGTTTCCGATCCGTTGCAGGCGGCCCAGTTTGTCCGCAAGGCTCTGTCCCACTACGGAACCGTGGATATTCTGGTCAACAATGCCGGCGGACCGCCTTCAATGAGTTTTCTGGACATTGATGACGACATGTGGGCATCCGGTTTCCGGTTGAACCTGCTCAGCACCATCGTAATGACCCGGGAGGTTGTGCCCGTATTGAAGGAGAAACGCTGGGGGAGAATCATCAACATGACCTCCATTTCGGTGAAACAGCCCATCGACGGCCTGATTCTTTCCAATACCATCCGTTCCGGCGTTATCGGTCTGGCCAAAACCCTTTCTAATGAACTGGCGCCCTTCAATGTTACGGTAAACAGCGTCTGTCCCGGTTACACCCTGACGGAGCGGGTCCGGAGCCTTGCCAAGGCGGTGGGGGAGAAGGAGAAGATAACCCCCGAAGCGGTTATCAAAAGGTGGGAGTCAACCATTCCCATGGGCCGCCTCGGAACGCCCGAGGAATTCGCCGCCCTGGTGACCTTCCTGGCCTCGGAGCAGGCAGGCTATATCACCGGCGCCGCCATCCAGATTGATGGAGGTTGGTACAAGGGCGTAATGTAAGGATGCCATTTTTCGACGGCAGGGAATTTGGAAATCGGGGGCAGTGCTATTCTCTGGAGATAGTGCCTGTTGATGCTTCTCTCAGTCCCATTATGGCATTATTGTCTCCGGGACGGAGCTTGATGGCCTCCTGGAAATGGGTGGCAGCCGCGGCATTCCGGTTCATTTTCAGTAATACCGCCCCCAGGGTGACATGAAGGTCCGGGTTACGGGGTTGCAGTTTCAGCGCCCTTTCCAGGAACGGTAAGGCTTCTTCATATTGTCCCTGCTTATAAAGGGCGGCGGCCATGTTCTGGTTTGCCCCGGGGTAATAGGGCATGATTCTCAGGGATTCGGCAAACCAGGCCGTGGACGCTTCGATCTGCCCCCGGGAGGCCAGGGCGGCGCCAAGGTTGTTACTTGCCCAATAATTATCGGGGACCACCCGGGCTGCATGGTCATAAAGGGTGACATTGTCCCGCCAGTAGCCCACCTGTCTCCAGGTCAGAAAACCGAGGATAATACAAACAGCGGCCACCAAGGCGAAAACAATCCGGCCGGGGATTGACAATCCGGCCTGGGGCAAGGCGGAAATTGGGGATGATGTTATGTCGTGCTGCGAATGATGATTTGATCCCGCCCCTAATTTTCGCTTTTTTTCCCGTTTTTTCGGTGGCAGTTCACCCCCTGCCTGCTGATTGCCTTTTGTTCCGGGGGCCTTTTCTCCCGCAAAGAATGCAGCCATATCCCGCCCCCCCCAGGTGATGATGATAAAAAGACCGATCAGGGGGATATAGGTGTAGCGATCCGCCATGGCCTGCACTCCCACCTGCACCAGACCGATAACGGGAACCAGCGTCCCCAGATACCAGAACCAGCCCGTGATCAGGTATGGATAGCGGCGACCCTTCCAGATTGCCGCTGCCGAGACGGCGATCAACAGCCCCGCTGCGCCCAGGACTTTCCAGAGGGCAAGGCCGTGGAGGGGGTGGGGATAAAAAACGGCCAGGTTCGCAGGCCATAGCATCTTACCGATGTAGGCTGCATAGGAAACAAGGGCGTTTTCGACACGGATCTGAAAAGGGAAAGGGGTGAGACTGTAGAGAACCCCCGATCGCTGCTGGACGACAAATACGATGACGCCGGCAATGACGGCCAAGGTAAAAAGAGGAATCTTCTCCGTGATGAGGCGGCTCATTGAGACCTGCTTTGATCCTCCTTGCCCCCTTATTCTCCCGAGGGGCCAGTAATCAAGGAGGAGCAAGGTAAAGGGCAACGTGACGAGCATCTGCTTGGACATCAGTCCGAGGGTGAAAAAAAGCACGATCAGGCTATAGCGTTTCCAGCCAGGCTTTTCCGTATAGCGGATATACATCCAGGTGGTCAGGAGCCAGAAAAACGTGCTCAATACATCCTTCCGCTCCGCGGCCCAGGCCACGGACTCGACATGGAGGGGATGGAGGGCGAAGAGGGCCGCTACGAAGGCGCTCGGCCAGAGGGCGCCGGTCAGGCGCCGCAGGAGCAACAAGAGCAATATGGTATTGAGTATGTGAAAAGAGACATTGACCAGGTGGTGGCCAGCCGGGTTCAGGCCAAAAAGCTGGACGTCCACCATGTGGGAAATCCAGGTGAGGGGGTGCCAGTTGTTGGAATGGTAGGAGGTGAAGGCCCAGATGATATTGTCGGCTGTAAGCCCCGATCGGACATGGGGATTTTCCGTGATATATTCATAGTCGTCGAAGTCGATGAAGGCATGGTCCTTCACCTGTCCGTAAACGGCGAACGTCGCCAGGGCGATGCACAGGCAGAGGGTCAGGAGTATTTTCTTTTGTCCGGTGAGGTTCATTAGGGAAGTTATGGTAGGAGGAAGAAGCCTTCTTTTCTTGCCGCTTCGCCAAGTTTCGAGTCCAGGCAGACGAAACAGTCCTCCTGAACGGGCGCTCCCGCCCAGGTGATCGCTGCGGCAAGCTGCAGGGAATCCGCCGTCCTAAGGGGATGATTTAGCAGCAACCGCGAGGCGATTTGCCGCACCTGCTCACCGGGCATGATTTCAATCCAGCAATTCGACGCTGCTTTCAGCTTGCTGTGTATCTGTTCTTCCTGATCTACGGTTACCCCCCCTTCTCTTCGCAAGCGTGCGACGGCCGACTTGCACTCCAGCATGGTTCCCCACCAGACAACAATATCGAGGTCGTCTTTGACGATCTTTCTTAAAATTACGGATTCTTGCTGTTCCACAAACAGTTGGATCAGGGCGGATGAATCCCAGAACTTCATCGTCCCTCCCTGCGTTCTTCCAGAAGGAATGACAATGCCTTGTTTTCTATGTCAACAGCGGATTTATGTGGTCCGTCCCAGAAATTATCGGGGAAATATTTACCGCCGATTTTCACCAGACCGGCCTTTTCCAGGGCCAGTAGCCGCCCGGATATCCTCTCGTCAGTTCTAGTGATGGGAACGATTTTAGCGATGGCCTTACCCCGGTCGGTCACTATTACTTCTTCTCCTGACTTTACGGTTGCGAGATATTCGCTTAAAGACGCCTTCAAAGTGGACACCGCCGCGGTTCTCATGGTTAGCGCTCTCCCTGGGATTTGTTTTTGTGACTATTATGGTCATGTCCATGACTCATGTCAAGCAAATTCTGTCTAATTCATAGGCTTTGTTGTTCGTGTAGGTGGTTAAAACTCTAGAGAACCGGGGAAAGGTTTTCTCCTTGTTTCCCCAGTCCTTTGACCAGGGACTCCAGTTTTTCCATCAACCGGGGCAGGGTTTTTTTGTCCAGGGCCGACACGGCGACGGCGTTGAAACGCCGGCAGAGGTTAGCAAGGAGGGGCTTGTCGGCAACGCGGTCCTCCTTGTTGAACACCATCAGGGTGGGTTTGTCTTTGATCCCGAGGTCGGCGAGGATTTTGTCCACGGCGGCGATGTGGTTTTCGAAGTCGGGATTGGCGATATCCACGACATGCATGAGGACATGGGCCTCATGAAGCTCGTCCAGGGTGGCCCGGAAGGCAGCGAAGAGGTCCGGGGGCAGATCCCGGATAAAGCCCACCGTATCGGTGATCACAGCTTCGGCGTCACTCGGGAAACGGAGGCGTGAGCTTTTCTGGTCCAGGGTGGCAAAGAGCCGATCCTCGGTGAAGACGCGGCTTTGGGTCAGGCTGTTGAGCAAGGTCGATTTCCCCGCATTAGTGTATCCAACAATGGAGATTACGGGGAGGCCCTTCCGCTCCCGCTTGACCCGCCGCTGCCCCCGGGCCTTTTCAATGTCCAGGAGGTCCCGTTCCAGGAGATTGATCCGATCCCGGACGCGGCGCCGGTTGATCTCCAGCTTGGTCTCCCCCGGCCCCCGGGCGCCGATGCCGCCGGTGAGGCGGGACATGGCCGTGTGTTTCACCGCCAGCCGGGGGAGGAGGTATTTCAACTGGGCCAGTTCGACCTGAATCTTCCCTTCCCGGCTATGGGCCCGCTGGGCGAAGATGTCGAGGATCACCTGGGTCCGGTCGACGATCTTCATTTCCGTGAAATCGGCCAGGGACCGTACCTGGCCGGGGGTGAGCTCATGATCGAAAATGAGAAGATTCGCCCCCATCTGCATGGCCCGGATGAGGACGTCGGCAAGTTTTCCCTTGCCCAGGACATAGCGGGGATCAAGGGCGTTACGGTACTGGGTGATCGTATCGAAAACGGCGACGCCGCTGGAACGGGCCAATTCCTTCAGTTCCGTAAGGGAGAGGTGGGCGTCCCCCGTGGGATTTGTTTCCACCCGGATCAGGATCCCCCGCTCCGTCGCCTCGACCTTGCGGGTCTTCTGTTTCCCCGCGAATTCCCCTTCGAGGGCGGCAATGAAAGAGGTAAAGTCGAGATCCAGCTCCGAGGGGCGGACGGGGGGGAGGAGGGTCCAGTATTTGCCGTCCGTATTTTCGGGAATCAGATGGGCGCTGTGGACGAGGCCGGGCAGCCCGTCGGGCATGGCTTCTACGGCGGAGATGAAATCGAGGCGGAGGAGGGCCAAATCCGTGAGATCGTCGTCGGTCAGCCTTTCGCCGTGGAGATGGGTGTGGATAAGGCGGAGGCCCTTGAAACGAACGGAGGAAGAGCGGAATCCCTCCAGGCTGGGGATGACGATCCCCTGGTGGTCGCCGACAATGACAAAGGCCACCTCGCCCCGGCGGCTGATCAGGAGGCCGAGCTGGCGGTTGATGTTTATGGATGCCTCGGTTAGCTGGCGGGCCAGGTCGTGGGTCAGAAGCAGGTCGGGGGCGATGCGGCGCCGGTAGAACTGTTCGATCCTTCTTAGTTGTTCCGCCCCCAGTCCGTTCAGGTTGCCGTGGATTTTCTGAATTGCGGGCCCCCTATTACTTACTTAAATTTGTGGGGGTTGACCTGTTTCTCCATGGTATCGAGGAAGCTCGACCAGGAGTTCGTCTGGAATGGCGTCACGAGCTTATGCGGCTTGTCAGATCCGCATTCCGGACAGGTCAGGGCGTCGGGGGTCTCCTTCATCTTCAGGAAGGCCTCGAATTTATGATTGCATTTGCGGCATTCGAAATCGTAGAGGGGCATAAATCTCCTTCAAGATTGTTTTGTGCGGCGAGTATACACGAAGAATATTTCTGAGGCAATACGATATTTTCAAACCTGGCAGCGGGCAAAAAGAAAAGCCCCGGCGGGATACTGCCCGCCGGGGCTTTTAAAGTTCGCTATGTTACCTGAACATGCTTAGAAGTTCAAGGTCAGCTTGTGGGAAATGAGGTAATTGTTGCTAACCGTGACACCAGACTGATAACCCTTGAAGTAATCGCCCGTCCAGAGGTAACCGAGGCCGATATTGTAGGTGAGGTTGTCATAGATCTGGTAGTTTGCGGTCAGGTCGAGTTCCTTGCCGTATTCGGAAGATGCGAACTCGGTGATGGTCCCGCCGTTGTAGTAGCCTACGCCGCCGGTGACGCCTACGTCGCTCTTGGGTTTCTTGTCGGCATTGGCGATGGAGAAGGCCAACTTGATGTCCATCTTGGGCATGGGTTTGATACCCGCATAGATCTGATAGAACCAGACGTTATCCATGAACTGGTTGGGCTGGTAGCCCACGCCGGTTCTGGGGTTGGTCATGGCGGCGGTGATGTTTCCGGGCATGGCGCCCAGGTTGTCGCCGTAGTCGGCGTTCCAGAGCATCAGGGTGCGGTTGAAGCCGTAGTTTGCCTGGAGCAGGGAACCAAGGCCACCGGTGATCTTGTCGCTGTTGGAGTTGTCGTCACCGCTCATGTAGACGAACTGCAGACCGAAATAGGCGGGTTTGAAATCATACTTGCCGTGGAGGAAAACGTTCTGGGCGCTGACGCCCACATCCTGGGCCAAGCCGTTGGCTGCGCCGGCGGCTGCGACTCTGGCGTTCGAGGCCTGACCGTTGTTCTCGTAGGACCGGAGGTTACCGAATCCGTAGGCATACTCACCTTCGATGAAGAAGTTGCCGAAGGTCAGCTTCGCGTAGGGGAAAAGACCGCTGATCTGGGTCAGGTAACCATTGTTGTACTGGGTCTTGTACTGGCTGCTGCGGACATACTGATAGAGGAGGCCCGCTTCGCCGTTTTTCATCTTGTAGATGGCGCCGAGGTCATAGACATCCTTGTCGGCGTCGCTGCCCTGGCCGATGTAACCGGAACCGCCCGTAGCGACGGCCGTACCCGTTGCGCCGAGTTTTCCACCGGCAGGCGACAGGTATTCAGCGCGCTTTTCAATGGCGGCGACTGCCGTCCAGGGACCCTGAGTGAACCAGTAGCGGATGCCGCCGGCGGACAGGGGGGTGTTCAGGAAGTCAGTACCCCAGGTGAGGAACTGCATGTAACCGACCTGGAATTTACCGAAGGGAACGTTGAAATC
>CAYQAS010000159.1:0-8225 GCA_964415525.1 uncultured Solibacteraceae bacterium | reverse complement strand
CCGGGGATCGGCTTCGGCAACTTCCCAGGGACGATAGGTCCCGCTTTGATAGATAGCATTGACTTCTTCAGCCTTCAATCCGAAGATATAGATGTTCTCCATTCCCACAGCCTGGCTCATCTCTACATTAGCCCCGTCAAGCGTGCCAATGGTCAGAGCGCCGTTAATCATGAACTTCATGTTACCGGTCCCCGACGCTTCTTTGCCAGCGGTGGAAATCTGTTCACTGATATCGGTTGCCGGTACAATCAGCTCGGCCAGCGAAACGCGATAGTTTTCCAAAAATACGACTTTTAACTTGTTCTGGATAGCCGGGTCATTATTGACCTTGTCGGCAACTGTATTGATCAACTTGATGATCAGTTTGGCCATGTGGTATGCGGCGGCCGCTTTGGCCGAAAAGATGAACGTGCGCGGCTGCACCGGCAGGTCGGGATTATCTTTCAGCTGGTTGTACAGATGCATGACATGCAGGATGTTGAGCAACTGGCGCTTGTATTCATGCAGCCGCTTTACCTGGACATCGAAAATCGAATCCACATCGACGCTAACGTCGTTATGTTCCTTGATATATTCGGCCAGATGCTGCTTTTTCTGGCGCCGGATCATCCGCAGTGCTTCCTGCACATCACGTTTTTCGGCGAATTTTTCCAATGCTTGCAGTCGCAAGGGTTGCGTGACCCACTGTTCACCGATGTGTTGCGTAATCAGCGAACTCAGTTCCGGGTTGGCAACGCAAAGGAACCGTCGGTGGGTGATCCCATTGGTAATGGCCCGGAACCGGCCGGGAAACGCAGCATGAAATTTATCAAACACCTGATTTTTCAGGATTTCGGTATGTAAATAGGATACTCCGTTCACGCAAAACGAACCGACAATCGCCAGATGCGCCATGCGGACTTCGCCGTGCGAGATAATCGCCATTTCGGAAATCCGCTGCCAGTCTTCCGGATAAAGTTTCCACAAGGAACTGCAAAACCGCTCGTTGATTTCTTCGACGATACAGCTAATCTGCGGCAACACCCTTTTGAACAGGGCAACCGGCCATTTTTCCAGCGCTTCGTGCATAATGGTGTGATTGGTGTAGGCAAAAGTGTGGGTAACAATGTTCCAGGCTTCGTCCCAGGTCATGCCCTCTTCCATCAGGATCCGCATCAGTTCAGGGATTGCCAGCGACGGATGAGTATCGTTGATATGGATGACATTCTTGTCGGCGAAAGCGGACAACAAATTGCCGTTCTTTTTGAAATGCCTGACGATGGACTGGATACTGGCGGAAACGAAGAAATATTGCTGTTTCAGTCGCAATATCTTGCCTTGCTCATGGGAATCTTCCGGATACAGGACCTGGGAGATAACCTCAACCAGGTTGTTTTCAGCCAAAGCCCGGGTATACTCGCCACGATTGAACAGGCACATATCAAGATGCTGGGTGGGACGGGCACCCCACAGGCGCAGGGTATTGACTATGGCTGAATCGTAGCCGACGACCGGCACGTCGTAAGGAACCGCTTTGACAGTCTGATATTTTTCATGGGTAAACCGAGGCGTCCCGTTATCATCATGCCGGGTCACCGCGCCTTCGAATCTGACATCTTCTGCTTCTTCCGGTTTTTCAACTTCCCAGACGTGACCATCTTCCAGCCAGGAGTCGCAGACTTCCACCTGGTAGCCGTCGACGATTTTCTGTTTGAATAGCCCATATTCATAACGAATACCGCAGCCATGCCCTTCCAGCTTTAGCGTGGCAATGGAGTCCAAAAAACAAGCTGCAAGTCGTCCCAAGCCACCATTGCCCAAGCCGGGATCGGCTTCCATCTCTTTAATCTCATTCAGATCGACGCCAAATTCTTTGCAGACAGCAGCAAAAGTCTGATCCAAAGCCAAATTGGCCAAGTTATTACTCAAGGCCCGACCGATCAGAAATTCCATCGACATGTAATAGAGTTTTTTGCCATTCGCTTCATGTAATTTTTCTTCCGACGCCGCCCACTTTTCCATGATCCGATCACGGGCAACCAGGGCAATCGCCTTATAGAGTTGTTTCGGATTGGCATGGGCAGCTTTCACGCCAAACAAGCCTTGCAGTTTCTGCTCGATAGCGTCCCGAATCTCCCGACGATGCCAGACCTGTTTGAATTTCTTCAGCATTCAGAACGCCTCCTTCCCGGCAATATAGTTAGCAGTGCACAACGAATCATTCTTAATTTGTAATACAATGTGACAATCATATAGTATTTTGCCATTACCGTGCAAGGAAATAATCCCCATCCCTGCTAGTATATTATCGGCATAGAAACCGATTCGGATAATAAGCACTCTAGCTAACGACCATACCAGCGGGCCGCTTTTTCCAGCGTGCCTACCTGCAATCTTTCGGCCCGGCACAAAATCTCTGCACAGGCAAGGGCGTCGCTGGAAGCGTCGTGGTGGTTGAGCGGAATGCGCAGATGCGCGGCGACGGTCTGTAGTTGGTGATTGGGCAATTCCGGCCAGACCCGGCGAGCCACGGTTAGCGAATCAATAGCCTGGCCGCGCCAATAGCCACTTTGATAATGTTTTATAAGCGCAAACAAAACGCTCAGATCAAAGCGAGCATTGTGCGCCGCGATCCTATTAGTGTCGAGGTACGGCCAAATCTGCGGCCACAATTCGCCAAAGTCAGGCGCATTGGCAACCTGGCGCCAAGTAATTCCATGAATATAAGTAAAACAAAACTCGGCTGTCGGCGGGCGAATCAACCACGACTTCTGTTCAACAATTTGCCCAGCCTGCACAATGGCAATCCCTAGCGCACAGGCGCTGTTGGGATTTGAATTGGCTGTCTCGAAATCGATAGCGGAAAAATCCAAACTGTTCCACATCCAAACTTCTTCCAAACTTCTTTTGATATTGTGATTCTCATTATTATATAGCGTTCCGCCGTTTTGATTCAAGCACAACAACGGCTTCGGCCACGATAGTTTTCTTAACTTACCAAACTAAACAGCAGGAAAAGTCCAGATGTTCTCAGAATTATATATAAAATTATCGGTTGTTCATTAATCTTTTGTCACAACACGGCACGCAATAGCGGAATGGAACAAAAGAAGGGGGACTCTTCATGCACAAGATCCGATTCAAAATGGTACTTGCGATGTCGTTGGTCACGTTGCTGTCCCTATCCATTCTTGGCGCCTACGCGATTTATAACATTCAGCAGACCAGCCAAAAAGAACTCCAGGACTATCGCGCTTCCCTTTATGAGCAATTTGACCGTAGCATCAAACTGCAGGTCGAATCAACAGTCAGTTTGATCCAGGATCTTTATAATCAGCAACAAAAAGGATTACTGCCGGAAGCGGAAGCAAAAAAACGAGCCGCCGATCTGGTCCGCAACCTGCGGTTTGATAATGGAAACTACTTCTGGATTGATTATAGCAATGGCGTCAATGTGGTGCTGCTCGGACGCGATCAGGAAGGAAAAACACGGATCGATGCCAAAGACGCCAAGGACAAGTTATTTATCCGCGAGTTACTCACCAATGGCGCTAAGGAAGGCGGCGGTTTCACCGATTATTGGTTTGCCAAACCCAATGAAAAAGAGCCATTGCCCAAGCGAGGTTATACTCTGTTGTTCAAGCCTTACGACTGGGTTGTAGGAACGGGAAATTGGACCGATGATATCGAAAAAGTCATGGATAAAAAACGGGCGGCAGCCCAAACTGATTTACGCAAAAACATCGGGGTAATGGTTGGACTGAGTTTGTTTGCATTATTACTGGCGATCATTTTGGCTGCAGTGGCGGGCAAACAGTTCGCCAAACCGATTCATGCAGCAACCAAAACTTTGGGCATCATGGCGAACGGAGATTTTTCCAAAAATATTGAACCGGCATTTTTGGCCCGCAAGGATGAATTCGGCGAAATGGCTGCTGCTTTTGATAAACTGACCCGACAGATGCGTGGACTGATGAGAACAATCGCTTCTTCCGCCGAGCAAGTCGCAGCGTCCAGTGAACAGCTGACAGCCAGCGCCCACCAATCCGCAGAAGCATCCAACAATGTCGCCGGGTCGATCATGCAAGTGGCGCATGGCGCTGAAAAACAGGTCGCAGCCGTCAATGACACAGCTGCCATTGTTGAAGAACTGTCCGCTACCGTTGGCGGGGTCGCCGCCACGACCAAACAAATGGCGGATTTGGCAAATCAAACTGCAACCGTTACTGACAAAGGACAGCACGAAGTAAATCAAGCTGTGACGCAGATGGATGCGGTCGGCAGCGGCGCCCGGCAGGCGCAAAATGCTGCTATTGAGCTTAAAACCAGTTCACAGCAGATCGGCGAAATCGTCAACTTGATTTCCAATATCGCTGGCCAAACCAACTTATTGGCGCTGAACGCGGCAATTGAAGCAGCCCGGGCCGGTGAGCAGGGACGCGGATTTGCCGTTGTTGCCGAAGAGGTGCGTAAACTGGCCGAGCAGTCCGAACAGGCGGCGCAGCAAATCAAAAACCTGATTGACCTAAACCATCAAAGCATCGGCAATGTCGTCGGCGCGATTGATACCGCGATTAGCGATATTGACAAAGGAATCGGGTTGGTCAATGCTGCCGGCAACAATTTTAAAGAAATCGACACTATGGTTCGCGATGTTTTGACACAAGTCCGAACGATTGCCACAGCGATCTCAGAAGTCGCAACAGGTAATAAGCGTATTGCTGAAGCCGTGGGAATCGTAGAAGGACTTAGTCGCGACGCTTCGGCTGAGTCGGAAAACGTTTCGGCAGCCACTGAAGAGCAGTCGGCTTCTATGCAGGAGATCGCCTCTTCTAGTCAAGCTTTGGCAAAATTGGCGCAAGACCTGCAAATCGCCGTGTCTAAATTCAGAATCTAAGTCTTACGGTTAGCGCATTAAACCATATAGAAGTAAGCAACCGTGCTCTTACAAAAAGGAGCACGGTTGCTTTTTGCCGCATCATACCATTTAGTTTACTAACCAGCTACCCTCAGCCCCAAATCTTCAATCATTTTCAGATCCAAGCGGCTATCTCTGCCGCTTGTCGTCAAATAGCCCCCGACCAACATTCCGTTTGCGCCTCCCATTAGCGCCATAGACTGAAGATCACGCAAGTTTTTTTCGCGTCCGCCAGCCGTGCGGATAACAGCCTGCGGCAAGGCGAAACGAAATAAGGCGAGTGTTTTTAGAATTTCCAGCGGTGGCAATGGTTCCATCGATTCCAGCCGAGTTCCGGGAATTGGGTTCAATATATTGACCGGTACGCAGCCGATTCCCATCTCACGTAGTTCAAGAGCCATATCGATACGTTGCCTGATGCTCTCTCCCATGCCGATGATACCGCCGCAGCAAACGGCCAGTCCGGCCTCTCGCGCCACCCCGACGGTGCGTGTCCTGTCTTCGTAAGTATGTGTCCGACAGATAGCAGGATAAAAATCCCGGCTGGTTTCCACATTATGATGATAGCGTTCGACGCCAACCGCTTTGAGCTGCCGTGCCTGTTCCAGCGTCAATGACCCGAGCGATGCACAAAGTCGCAAGTTGGTTTTTGCGCGGATTAACTGATAGGCTTCAATAATTCGGGCAAAAGTTTCTTTTTCCTCCGCTTGATCAACACCGCCGCCGCTGAGAACGATCGAAAAATGACTGATCCCTGCTGACGCGGCGGCTACTGCATTACGCAGGATTTCCTGCGTATCCATGAGCGGATAGACAGCAACCCCCGTCTGGTGATGCACTGACTGGGCGCAATAAGAACAGTCTTCACTACAGCGCCCGGAACGACCATTCAAAATCGAGCAAAGATGAACTTTATCGCCCTGAAACTGCTGCCGAATCGAATTGGCAGCCGCAAACAGGTACGGCAGGTCATTTATTTTCAAGCGCGCTAGCTCGTAAATCTCGCTCCGCCCTAATACTCCTCCTGACAACACAGTTTTTGTATAATCCTCTATCTTGTCAAGCATGCTCGTGGCCGCCTTCAACAAACCCAGCCCGCGACAACGCCGAAATCAACGTCGGAGCCAGCCAGGCGCCAAGGGCAACTTTTACAAGGTCAAACGGCACAAACGGAAATACGGCAACCGTTAAGGCTTGTTGTATGGTCATGGGCTTGTGCAAAAAATAAGCAAAACTGGCCATGAATCCGGCTAACCCTACAGCATAGGCGATCGATAGCCCCAATAGCATTGCGGCGCCAGTACGCAACTTCGATGACGCATTATTGCGAGTCAGCCTGCCGACGATCCAGGCGCAGATTACAAACCCGAGCAAATAACCACCAGTTGGGCCTAACAGAACCATCGGTCCTGCTTTACCCCCGGCAAACACTGGCAAGCCGAAAGCTCCCAACATGATCCAGATCACAACGCTAAGTGCGCCCATCTCTGCGCCCAGAATGGCGCCGGCCAGCAATACGAACAAAACTTGCATAGTGACAGGCACGGGACCGATCGGAATAACCACGTAGGAACTAACGCAAAGCAACGCCGCGAACAGAGAAACCAACATTTTCTTTCTTAATGACATTTAGACAGCCCCTTTGCAAACCAGTAAATTGTTTTTCGTTTACAAAAGGATTATACAGCCCTCCTATTCTTTTGTAAATATATAAATGGTTTTCAGTTTACATACTTGTTTATTGCGTGCTGACTCGTATCAAGCTGAATCGGGCAGGAGAATAACAAGCTTATGTCAAAATATAATATAATGAATCAAAAAAATTACGAGTTCTGCTCTGCAGAAAGGAGACTTTATTTTGTCGCAAACTCATCCTTACGGCCATCCTTTTAAACGTTTCTGCGCTTTTTTAATTGATTCTTTGCTCATTGGCGCGGTCGGAGCTGGTATTGATCTGTCACTTGGTTTACCTGGTGGAATCTCCCCGGAAGCTTTGGCCGCACAAACAGGATTACCTTCCTATCTGAAATTGGGTTTTCATTTTCTGTATTGGCCCTTATTCGAAAGCTCCCGACTTCAGGCAACGCCTGGCAAGATGCTATTTAAAGTCCAGGTAACCGATCTGGCTGGACAAAGAATCTCTATCGGCCGCGCCTTGGTGCGAAACGTTTCAAAAATCATTTCCCTGCTACCGTTCGGTTTTGGCTTTATGATGGTTGGCATTACATTGCGCAATCAATGCCTGCATGACAAAATTGCCAAAACACTGGTTATGAAAAAAGTAAAAGGCGAAAAAACCAACACTACCTTTTGACTCTAATCGCCGCCACTTGCCACTGCATAGCACTATGTAAAAAGTGCCAACATGATC
The DNA here is from genome assembly GCA_964415525.1 of uncultured Solibacteraceae bacterium. Classification (GTDB taxonomy): domain Bacteria; phylum Acidobacteriota; class Holophagae; order Holophagales; family Holophagaceae; genus CAZPUI01. The sequence goes on along the minus strand of CAYQAS010000159.1, from coordinate 957 downwards.
ATCAGATCAGTTGGCACTTTTTCAATGATAATAAAGATTTAACAGTTTATCAAATAATCTAATATATACTTAATATATTTTAATATACTAGTATAATATATATTATTTTATTATTGTATATGATAAAATCAAATCCAGTATGTCTTTGTGCAAAATCAGCAAAAAAAGATGTGATTTGCTGCCAATATGGCATTGCATCACATCTTTACGGTTATGTTTATTCGTTTCGGCAATTAACAATCAATAGTCGTACCGCAAAATGCAGGGATGAATTTTTTGCCGAACGTCTGCGCCAACCTGGCCATCACAGCAAAACCGGTACAATGATTTGAGGCAATAAAGTCCGGATTAAACCATTCGAGTGCTGCCAATGTCGCATTTTGCTGTGGCTCCAGTGTCGGTCCCAAATGAGTACCACCAAGCAATCCATGCACTTTAATTGAGGCTGTGACTTTCAGACCGTGATTTACCATGTTGATAATGCCGGAATGAGCACAACCGCCAAGCACAACCAGTCCTTTAGAACAGCGGACATAAATTGCCATGTCATCCAATAATGGGTCTTTTTGAAATGCAGTCCCGGCACAGCAGGCCCCCGTTTCAGAATCCTCCGGAATTACCAAACGCGAATCGCCCTCTTCATAATTGGTTTCACGCGGCACTGGTCCACTGATCCATAAATTCGGCACCAACTCCATCGGCTCTTCAACGTTGCGAAAATCCGCTCCCAGATGAACCAGGTGCTCACGCGTAAAAGGAACGCCAACGTAACGGCAATTATTTGCTGCTACAGAATAACGTTTGCTAAAAATATCAGGATGACTGAACACCGGTATTTTTTTGCCGGCCATAGCTAAAACCGCAGGCAAGCCGCCGGTGTGATCATAATGGCCATGACTTAATACAATGGCGTCCAACTCGCGCGGGTGTATTCCCAACAAACCCAAATTGTAGACA
>CAYQAS010000158.1:6081-8313 GCA_964415525.1 uncultured Solibacteraceae bacterium | reverse complement strand
GGCTCGGCGCCCAGCCCGGCATCGGGGCCGCCACGGGCCCGCTCGGTCAGGGCAGCGGCAAGGGCGGGGGCGTGGCCATGGCCGAGCGTTGGGTGTCGGCGCGCTTCGACCGCCGCGACCACGACATCGTGAACCACCACACCTTCGTCTTCGCCGGCGACGGGTGCCTGATGGAAGGCATCGCCATGGAGGCCGCCAGCCTCGCGGGCCACCTCGCCCTCGAGAAGCTGATCGTCCTCTGGGACAACAACCGCATCACCATCGAGGGCTCCACCGACCTCGCCTTCACCGAGGATGTGGCCAAGCGTTTCGAGGGCCAGGGCTGGCGCGTCCTGAAGATCCAGGACGGCGAGAACCTCGCGGAGATCGAGCGCGTCTACTCCGACGCCCTGCAGCCCTGCGGCAAGCCCACCCTGATCGACTGCACGACGATCATTGGCTTCCCCGCCCCCACCAAGCAGAACACCCACCACGCCCACGGCGCCCCCTTGGGCGATGGCGAGATCCGCGCCACCAAGACCATCCTGGGCTTCGACCCCGAGCAGACCTTCCAGGTCCCCGCCGAGGCCCTGAGCCACTGGCGTAATTGCCAGGCCCGCGGTGCCGCGCAGGAAGCCGAATGGCAGACTCGCTTCAACGCCTACAAGGCCGCCTTCCCTGAACTGGCCGCCGAGTACGAGGCATTCCTCTCCGGCCAGCTGCCTGCGGGCTGGGACACCGCCCTGCCCGTCTTCGAGACGAAGGACAGCTACGCCACCCGCGAGGCAAGCGGCAAGACGCTGAACGTGCTCGCCAGCCGCATCCCGAACCTCGTGGGCGGCAGCGCCGACCTGGCCCCCAGCAACAACACCGCTATCCCCGGCGGCGAGTTCACGGCCACGGAGAGCGGCAACACCTTCCACTGGGGCATCCGCGAACACGCCATGGGCGCTGCGCTCAACGGCATGAGCCTCCACGGCGGCCTACGCACCTTCGGCGCCACCTTCCTCATCTTCTGCGACTACATGCGCCCGGCCATCCGCCTCGCCGCCTTGATGAAGCAGCCAGTCACCTACGTCCTGACCCATGACTCCATCGGCGTGGGCGAGGATGGCCCGACCCACCAGCCCATCGAGCAGATCATGAGCATGCGCATGATCCCCGGCCTCACGGTGATCCGCCCTGCGGATGCCAACGAGACCGTGGTGGCCTGGCAGGAAGCCATGAAGGCCCAGGGCCCCGTGGTGCTGGCCCTTACGCGCCAGAAGCTGCCCACGCTGGATGCGGCCGTGGCCGCGAACGCCGCCAAGGGTGGTTACGTGCTGGTGGACGCCGCGGATGCCAAGGTCGCCATCGTCGCAACCGGCTCCGAAGTGCAGCTGGCGGTGAAGGCCGCCGCCCAACTCGCGAATGAGGGCATCGCCGCCCGCGTCGTGAGCCTCCCCAGCTGGGAGCTCTTCGCGAAGCAGGACGCCGCCTACCGCGCCTCCGTGCTGCCCAAGAATCTGCCCACCGTCAGCGTCGAGGCCGGCACCACCTTCGGCTGGCAGCGTTTCGCGGACGTCAGCGTCGGCATCGACCACTTCGGCGCCAGCGCCCCGGCGGACATCCTCTTCGAGAAGTTCGGCGTGACGACAGAAGCTGTCGTGAAGGCCGCGAAGGGCCTGCTGGCGTAATGCTTCGCTCACAACCCCAGGGCACGTAAAACAACGCCCCTTGTGCATCCCCTTCATCCCCCCCATCCCTGTTACATGTTTTTTTGAACAGGGATGGAGGGGATGAAGGGGATAAAAGCAGGAAGCCTGGCGTCGTGTTCTCCTTTCGATGATTCCAACCTTCCATGCAAAGGACCCACCATGTCCCGTCCCATGCGCCGCCCGGATCGCGAATTGCCCGAAGCCGAAGCCTGGCGGCTGCTCGCCCAGGCGGACCATGGCGTGCTCGCCACGGTGGATGCGGAAGGTCAGCCTTACGCCGTGCCCTTGAACCATGTGCTCGTGGACCACGCGCTCTACATCCACTGCGCCCTGGACGGCCACAAGCTTGACAACCTGGAAGCGAATCCCCGGGTCAGCTACTGCGTCATCACCCATGGAGAAGTCGAACCGGCGGCCTTCTCCACGGCCTTCGAGAGCGCCATCGCCTTTGGTACCGCGCGGATCGTGGACGACGAAAGCGAGCGGACCGAAGCCCTTCGGGCCCTGAATGTGCGCTTCGCCCCTGGCCTCAAAGCCGAAGGCGAGGCCATGATCG
>CAYQAS010000158.1:0-5981 GCA_964415525.1 uncultured Solibacteraceae bacterium | reverse complement strand
GCCCTGAATGTGCGCTTCGCCCCTGGCCTCAAAGCCGAAGGCGAGGCCATGATCGAGAAGCACCTTGGCGTCACTTCGGTGCTGCGCCTCGACATCACCCACGTCACGGCCAAAGCCCGCCGGGCCGGCACGGACTGACAGGAGCCAACATGAAGATCCTCCGCATCTCCCACCTCGGCATCGCCTGCGAAGGCCTGGACAAGCCTGAGGACATGCTGAACCGCCTCTTTGGCATGAGCCGCGTGCACGTCGAGGAAGTCCCCGAGCAGAAGGTGAAGACCTCCTTCTACCCCGTGGGCGAGACCACCCTGGAATACCTCGAGAGCACCGAGCCCGAGGGTCCCGTGGGCAAGTTCCTCGAGAAGAAGGGCCCCGGCGTCCACCACGTGGCCTTCGAGGTTGAGGATGTCGATGCCGCCGTCGCCGAGCTGCTGGAGAAGGGCGTGCGCATGATCGACAAGACCCCTCGCAAGGGTGCCCACGGCAACCGCATCGCCTTCATCCATCCCGCCGAGACCCAGGGCGTGCTGATCGAGATCTGCCAGCCCAGCGGCGACCACTGCTGAGCCAAAACCTCGAGTGCTGACTACTTCCGGGCCGCGCGAGCGGCCCGGATGCGTTCCAGGTAGTTATCGATCTGTTCCGGCTGCTCGAACCCCACCAGCACCATGTCCACGGTGCCCAGGCCCAGCACGTAGCGCAGAGATTCGTCCACCTTCTTGGTGTCGTTCCGGAACGCGCCGTTGCCCACCAGCTTCATGCCGATGACGCCCTTCCCCGCCTTGTGTAGCTTGGCGATGATCCCGGCCACTAGGGCCGGATCCTTGTGGTCCATGGCCTCGCCGAACGGGTTGATGCGCACGTGGACCACATCCACCCACGGATGCTCCACGCAGGCGGTCATCGCCTCAAGCGAATGCACCGAGACGCCATGGGCGCGGATCACCTTGCGGGCCTTGAGCGTCTCCAGCTGGTCCATGGTGCGCTTGTGCTGGTCCGTCCAGGTGCCATCCGACATGCAGTGTATCTGCACCAGATCCAGGTGGTCCGTGGCGAGCTCTCTCCGGAAGCGGTCCACCACCTTGAAGGCATTGGCGGCATCTGGATCCGGCGAGCCTCCGCGCAGCCATATCTTGGTGCTGAGGCAGTATTGTTCCCGCGCGCATCCTTTTAGGGCGGCTGCGGTGAAGGGATGCGTGCCATAGGCATCCGCGCAGTCGAAGAAACGGATGCCCCGATCATAGGCATGGCGGATGAGAGCTTCGGCGTTCCCCGCACGGACGATGTTGCTGGAGCCCCCGAAGCCCCTGAAACCGGTGCCCATGCCCAGCAGCGTGGTGCGAATTCCCGTGCGCCCCAGGGTCACGAGGGGAAGGGCCGACGAGGAAGCGGGAGCCGCCCAGGCGCTTCTTCCCACCAAAATTCCACCCGTAGCCGCCGCGAGGGTGGTCAGGAAGGTTCGCCTCGAGAAGCCAGGCTGGTGTGTGTGCATCGGAAACTCCAGATTGCGTCGCGGTCAATAAACCATCTGCATCGACAGGTAGAGTTCCCAGAACCCGCGCCCGAAGAACACCACCACCGGCACCGCCAGGGCCAGGGGACAGCCGAAAGGCAGCATGGTGTGGGCCTTGCCCTTGCGGAACACCCACACGAAGATTCCCAACATCCCGCCCAGCAGCGCTCCCAGGAAGAACACCCCGAGCATCACCTGCCAGCCCCAGAAGGCGCCGACCCAGGCGAGCATCTTGAAGTCGCCCATGCCCATGCCCTCCTCGATCCGCTCGCGGTGGAAAAGCCGCACCATCACCTGGTTGTTGAAGAGGACATAGCCCGTCGCCAGCAGCCAGGGCGCGCCGTAGCCCGCCACCAACCCGATCAGGCTCTCCAGCCAGGTAACTGCGCCTCCAGGGATGGACCACGCGGGCGCCATCTGTAGGCCGTTGTGGAGCGTCTCCACGGAGAGCATCTGCCACCCCTCCAGGGCGATCCGATGGGTCGCCTGGGGCCAGATCATCTGGGGCAGTGTGAAGAGCACTCCCAGCACCATCAGCGGGAACTGGATCACATCCGGCAGGATGAACTCCGTGAGGTCCGTGAAGAACAGCACCAGCAGCGCGAAGCCGCAGATCACCAGCTTGAGCCAGAGCAGCGAGCCGAAGGGCGCAACCCAATGCAGGCCCCCCAGGAGCGCGCCGCCCAGCAGCTCCACCAGGAAGTAGCGAACCGGGATGCGCCAGCCGCAGGCGGCGCACTTCCCCCGCAGCCAGAGCCAACTGAGCAGGGGGACGTTGTGGAACCAGCGGATGCGCGCGCCGCAGCCGGGACAATGGCTCGGCGTCGTCACGACGTTGCGATCCTCCGGCGCCTCCAGAGGCAGCCGGTGGATGAGCACGTTGCAGAAGGAGCCCAGGTTGAGCCCGAAGGGCACCAGGAACCATGTGAGGGCCACGGGGGACAAGTCGACGAGGAAGGTCATGCCCCAGTGTAGCGAAGGCCTCTGTCGGCGGCGTGGTGCCCACCGGATGAACCCCAGCCCGGTTCCCTGCACAATGACAGGAAGGAGTCTTCATGCGCCGTGCGATCCCCACCCTTTCCCTGGTGCTATGCGCCCTCGCCCTGACCGCCCAGACGAAGCCCAAGCCTCGCAAGAAGGCCACGCCGCCGCCGGTGGCCGAGCCCGCAGCCCCGCAACCAGCCCCTCAACCTGAGCCGAAACCCGCACCCCTCCCCAAGCCCCGGGTACGACTGGAGACCAGCTACGGTCCGGTGGTGCTGGAACTGGAGCCGGAACTCGCCCCCCGTACCGTGGAGAACTTCCTCGCCTATGCCCAGGCGGGCCACTACGACGGCACGATCTTCCACCGCGTCATTCTCGGCTTCATGGTCCAGGGGGGAGGACATCTGGAGGATCTGTCCGAGAAGCCCCTGCGCGCCCCCATCCGGAACGAGGCGCCCCAAACCTACCGAGCCGGGCTGAAGAACGCCATCGGCACCGTGGCCATGGCCCGCACGGAAGACCCTCACAGCGCGACGGCCCAGTTCTTCATCAACGCCGCAGACAACAAGGCCCTCGATTTCCGCACCGAGACCACGGAGGGCTTCGGCTACTGCGCCTTCGGCCGGGTGGTGGAAGGCATGGAGGTCATCCAGAAGATCGAGAAGGTGCGCACCGTCTGGCGGAAGGGAATGCAGGACGTACCGGAATACGCCGTTCGGCTCAAGCGCGTCCAGATCCTGCCCGCAGCCCCGGTGACACCAGGCTCCTGAGGGCGTCGCGAAGTTCCACCTCGGAGAAGTCCCTCCCCAATCGGGCGTGGGGCCCCTCCATGTCGGCACCCCCGATCTGCACCCACCGACAGCGCCGCCGCCCCAGGTCGAGTTCACGCCACACGGACAGGATGCTGGGCTCCCGAGCCCAGATCATGACGTTGGGATACGGCGCCTCGCGTGGGGGCACGGTTCCAATGGGCAGGACGGAAGCCCCCCAGGACTCCAGCCGAGTGCGCACGTCCATGCTGGTGGGCCCTTCGTCCATCCCCAGTCCAACGCTCCAGCCCTTGAGAAAAGTCGGCACTTCTTCTTGGGTGCCCGACAGGAGCGGCTCGGCCCAACCGACCTCCGCCCCGTCCAGGAAGGTGGCCCGATGAAGTCGGTGAGGCGTGCCGTCCATCCCCAGCAAGGGGCCGCTCGACGGGGACGCCCAGCGACTGCCGAAGCGTTCCGCCATGGCATCGGCAGGCTCGCCCGTGCGCCAGGAGGGCCCCCCCAGCAGCGAGCGCCAAGCGCTCACTTCGGCATCCAGATGTTCGGCCCGCTCAAGCAAATGCCGCCCAATGTCCTTGAGATGAGCAGCTCCCAGCGCCAACAAGAGCAGGACCATGGCGGTGTCCTGCAGCCCCAGCATGGCGCCGATGTAGGGCTGAGCCAGGGTGTGGGCGAATAGCAGAACGTTGGCGGTCCAGAAGAAAGGCAGCACGCCCCGCGTCAAGCATTCGCCATCCTGCCTCAACCGCAACAGGGCCCACAGCACCCGCAGCATCACACCGGCTGCGACCATCTGCCCCAGGGTCACCGCACCCCGAACCACTCCAGTGCCGCCCCTGGGGAGCAACAGGCCGGGCAGCAGGGCGAGCAGCAGGAGCCAGGGCAACCGACGCGGGAGTCGACCGGGGTAGGCCCAGGAGCAGGCCTGAAGCAGCAGCACATAACCCACGACATCCAGCCCATTTCCAACGCGGAGACTCTCCCACCTGCTGAGCAGCGGCGCCAGCGCCACCAGCACACCCGCCAGCGCCATCAGGCGGAGGACTCGGTCTTTCCGGCGCAGGGATTCGAGAAGAAACCACGCCGCCAGCCCGAGCAGGACACCTGCCTGGAGGATCACCAGCATGTTCAGGGGGGCGTCGGGCATGGCGGCTCAGGGATTTCCCAGGATGACCGGCGGGGGAACCCCGAACAAGGCGCCGCCGTCAAACGGAGCGCTTTTCCTCGAGTTCCAGCCACTCGAACTCGAGCATTTCCAGATCCACCTTCGCCGCGTCCCGAGCCTTCAGGGCCTCGTGACCAGGAGCCTCCATGCTGGCGAAGGCCAGGGGGTCCGCCAGCACGCCGTCCAGCGCTTCAAGGCGCGTGTGGATCTCGGCCATGGCCGCCTCCACCTCCGTCAGGCGCCGCTGTTCTTTCTGAGTCAGTCCCGGCTTGCGGGCCCGGGCCGGTTCCGGTGCGGCCTTGGGGGCCGCCGCCTTCTCCGCCGCCTTGGTTTCCGCGGCCCGCTGCTCCCGCAGGCTCTTCACGGTGGCGGGATTGCCCTCGTAGACCTCCCAACGAATGCCGGCACGAGGGGCACCGCCTGCTCCCTGTGGTCGCGAAGTCCCCCCCGTGCCCCCCCACGATGCAGCCGAGCCAAGCCCGCCTGCGTCGTCAGCCTCTGGATTGAAGGCCAGAGTATGGGTGGCCACCTGGTCCAGGAAGAACCGGTCATGGCTCACCAATAACAGGGCGCCAGGGTAGTCCGAGAGCGCCTCTTCCAGGTTCTGAAGCGTGGGAATATCCAGGTCGTTGGTGGGCTCGTCCAACACCAGCAGGTCGGACGCGGACAGCATCGCCTTCGCCAGCAACAGGCGGTTGCGCTCTCCCCCGCTGAGGCTCGATGCGGCGCGGTTCTGCTGGTTCACGGGGAAACCGAAGCGGGTGAGGTAGACGTGAGCCTGCAGGGTCGTAGTGGCCGTATTCACCACGGCGGCACGATCCGCTAGGTTGTCGATGATGCTGCGGTCGCCGTCGAGTTCGCCGCGTCCCTGACTGATGGCGGTGACGGTCATTCGCGGTTGCCGCTTGAGCTCACCGCGGCTCGGAGTCAGTTCCCCCAGCAGCACCTTCAGCACCGTGGACTTCCCGCAGCCATTGGGGCCGAGCAGCGCCACGCGCATCCCCTTCTGGAGAATCAGATCCAGGCCACCGAGCAGCTCGGTGCCGCCGGGGTAGGCGAAGTGAATGCCCTCGCCGACGATCAGGGCATGGCTGCGGTTGCCGCCGTCCTGGAAAGAGATTCGCTCGGATTTGCTGACGCGATTGCGCTCCTGCACGTCGTCCTTGAGATCCAGCGCGTCCTGGATGCGGATCTTGCTCTTGCGGGTGCGAGCCTTGGCCCCGCGGCGCAGCCAAGCCAGTTCCCGGCGCAGACGGTTCTCCATGTGGTCCGTAAGGCGCGCCTCGCGGAAGTCGCGATCGGCCTTCTCCAGCAGGTAATCGCTGTAGCTACCGTCGTAGCTGGTGACCTTGCCCTCCTCCAGCTCGAGCATGCGATCAACGACGCCATCCAGCAGGTGACGGTCGTGGGTGATGAGCAGCAGCGCGCCGGGAAAGGCCTGGAGCCAGCCTTCGAGCTTTTCCACCTGGTCGGGGTCGAGGTGGTTGGTGGGCTCGTCCAGCACCAGCACATCGGGCTCTTTCAGCCAGGCCTGGGCCAGGGCCACCCGCTT
>CAYQAS010000157.1:0-8374 GCA_964415525.1 uncultured Solibacteraceae bacterium | reverse complement strand
ATGAGCTGGTGCGGGTTGTATTCCATGATCATGCGGTCTTTGAAGGTGCCGGGCTCGCCCTCGTCGGCGTTGCAGACCAGGTAGCGCGTGTGCTTCTTCTCGTCCGTGTCCTTGGGCATGAAGGACCACTTCAGGCCCGTGAGGAAGCCGGCGCCGCCACGGCCGCGCAGGCCGGAGGCCCTCACCTCGGCGGTGACGTCGGCGGGGGCCATCTGGAGCGCCTTCTTCAGGCCCTGGTAGCCCTCGTGCTGACCCTCGTAGACCTTGAGGTGCCAGTTGTCGAGCTGCCCTGCGCCGCGAAGCATCAGGTTGGGGAAGCGGTCGCTGCCGAAACCGGGAAAGGCATACGTCTGGGTGTCGGGCTTGGTGCGGATGAGGGTCATGGCTACTTCGCTCCCCAGGCCTTCACCGCGCCTTGGCGGCAGGCGTCGATGATGCGGTCCAGGGCCGCCTCATCCACGTTCTCGTCGTAGACGTCGTGGTTCACCTGGAGGCAGGGGCCGCTGCCGCAGGAGCCCAGGCACTCCACCTCCTCGATGCTGAAGAGGCCGTCCGGCGTGATGGCGCCGGGTTCGACGCCCACCTTGGCACAGAGACGCTCGAAGAGATCCACGGCGCCCCGTAGGCTGCAGCTCAGGTTGGTGCAGACCTGCAGGTGGAAGCGGCCCACGGGCTTCTTCTGATACATGGTGTAGAAGGTGGCGACGCCGAAGACATGGCCTTCAGGCACGCGAAGCACCCGCGCCACTTCCTTCATGGCGTCCAGACTGAGGAAGCCGAATTCCGCCATCGCCACGTAGAGGGCGGGCAGGGTGGCGGAGAGGCGGTCGGGCCAGCGCTCGGCCAGGGTTAGGATTTCGGCCTCCGCCTCCGCGCTGAGGCGGGTGCGATCGGTCTTGGGCAGGCGCGCACCGGGCGCTCCCGCAGGCAGGTCTTTAGGCTGGACTTGGCTCATGGTCACCTTTCAGCGCTTGGTTAGATTACTCCAGCGGCCGAAATGCAACGGCGGCACACCGACCCGTCTGGGGGTGTGCCGCCGTTTGGGAGGAACGAATCGATCAGAGCTTGGCGTGGGAGCCGTCGCAGAAGGGCCCGTTGCCCGTCTGCTTGCAGGCACAGAGGGCCACTTTCTGGGCCTCTGCCAACTCGAACTTCATGGGGGAGAAGCCGGTGCCGCGGTGGGAGCCGTCGCAGAAGGGCTGCTTGGCGCTGTGGCCGCAGGTGCACCAGTGGTAGGTGCCGGGTTCCAGATCGAGCACGACAGGCTTGGTGTCGGCCACCTTCGCTTCACTCATGATGTCTCCTAGAAAAAAACGATGCCAGTGGCATTGCCGTGACGGTTGATGCCTGATCCTATTCGGCCCGGCATCGTACGCCCATCACTTTTGACCATCGATCTTGTTGGCGAAGATGGTCAGGTTGATGTCCACCTCGTTGCCCACCACCACGTTGGCCGCGTCCGCCAGGCCGTAGCTCACGCCATAGTCCTTGCGGGCGATGGTGAAGGACGTTTCGAAGGCCGCCACCGTCTTCTTGGTCATGGGATGGGTGGTGGCGCCAAGGCTGGTGACGGGGACCGTGATGCGCTTGGTGACGCCCCGCAGGGTGAAATCGCCGGTGACTTCGAGCTTGCCCGGGGCAAGCTGCCGCACGGCGACAGACTTGAAGGACAGGGTGGGGAACTTCTCCACATCGAAGAAATCGGGAGTGCGCAGGTGCTTGTCCCGTGCCTCGTTGTTGGTGTTGACGCTGGCGGCGTCCACCGTGACTTCGACACTGGACTTGGTGATGTCCTTCTCGTCCACCTTGAGGGTGCCGCCGTACTTCGAGAACGATCCGGCGGTCTTGCCGACGAGGTAGCGGACCTTGAAGCCGACTTCGGAGTGATAGCCGTCGACAGAATAGGTGGAGACCTGGGCGAACGCGGGGGTGACGGCCAGGATCAGGGCGGCGATGGACAGGTGCAGGTGCTTCATGGGGAACCTCCGTTGCAAAAGTAGATGTTCAAACATCAAACTGTGTGACGGAGGTTCTCGTGACGGTCCAGGACGAACTCAAGATGGCCCGAAGTCCCGAGCCGGGCCTGGAGCTGGTGCTGTCTCTGCTGCTGACCCGCGAGGTGATCACGGAAGTCTTCGATACCCAGCTCTTCACGCCCTTCGGTATCACAGACCAGCAGTTCAACGTGCTCCGAATCCTCAGCGGCGGCCCTCCCGAGGGCTACACCCTGGCGGAATTGCGCCGTCGGCTGCTCCACCGGAATGCCGATGCGGTGCGGCTGGTGGAGCGGATGGTCAAGCAGGGGCTGGTGGCGCGGGTGCCGCACCCCGAGGACCGGCGGGCGGCGCTGGTGACGCTCACGGAGGAGGGGCGCGCCCTCCAGGTCCGGCTCGCGGAGCCACACGAGGCCCTCTGTCGGAAGATCGAATGCCTGATGCCCAGCGAAGATCTAGAGCGCATCAGTGCCCTGCTGGACAAAGCCCGCCAGGCCCTGCGCAGTCTTTAGGGGGAGGCGTTCATGCAGAGTCCAGGCGGGTTCGCCATCGATGACGAGGAAGTGGATGTTTTGCGTCGGATTCTCGCTCAGCTGCAGGTGCGGTCTTGCCTGGAATTCGGAGCGGGCCGCTCTACTCGCGTGCTGACGGAAATCCTGGGCATGTCGAATGTCTGGTCGTTCGAGACCCATCCTCCGACCCTCGCCGACCTGCCGGGTTTCCAGCTGCGGCACCGGGACATGTCCCAGCCATATACGCCGCAGGCCCTGGCGGAGGACCGCCGGGTCTTCGGGCGGACGCGCTTCGATCTCGCCTTTGTGGACGGGCCTCCGGCCTTCGAACCCCGCCTCATGCACGAGGGGCGCTATGCACGCTATTTCTCGGTGCTCTGCGCCAAATGCTTCACGGACAACATCGTCATGCACGACACCCTGCGCCCTGGCGAACAGGCCACCCTCCACGCCTTGCTGAGCACCTGGACCCGCACGGATTTCCCCACCGAGCGGGGCCTCACGCTGCTTCGGAGGCCCCTCTCGGCGTGAGGACTCAGTCCACCTTCAGATCGAAGGCGGGCTGGACGTGGCTGCCGCGCCCATTGATAGCGGTGCCGCGCCAGGTGGCCCATCCCGAGAGTCCCCGGGGGTAGGCCTTGGTCATCTGCCAGAGCTGCAGGCGGCTGTTGGCGACGTAGAGGTGCAGGAAGCGCTTGGGGTTCCAGGGGTTCGGCAGGGCCAGGAACATCCCCTCGTCGCCCCGTCCGAAGGTCGTGCCCTGGAACTTGAACCAGCCCTTGCCGAGCCCAAGCGGGACCTTCTTCTCGGCGACGAGGCGCGCCAGCAGGGCGTTCTCGGCCCCGCCCATCACGATGAGATCGCGCTCCGACAATTCCTCAGCAGTCACCTCGCCATCGGCCTTCACGGGGGCAAGCACTTCCGTGCTGGCATCCGCGATGGCATCCCGGAAGTTCAGCGCCAGGGTGCGGCCCGCTTCCACGCTGGTGCCGGAGCCCCAGACGACGAGCAGCTTGGAGAAATCGTCGGAGAGGCTGGCCTGAGTCGCCGCCAGGGGCTGTTCGGTGGGGATGTCCTGCCCGGCGTTGAAGATCACGCGGGTGGCCTTGCCCTCGAAGGGCAGCTTGTGTTCGCCAAACGTACCGCCGACTTCGATGCGGTGCAGCTTGGCTCCCTTGTCGGTGCGGACCTCCACCGTCGTCGCGAAGCGCCAGGGCTTCTCCCCCTGACGAACCGTGAGGACGACTTCCTGGCCCTTCACTTCCGCCGTGACCTTGGGATCCGGCAGGTCGGCGCGGTCGATCCACTGGGCGATAAAGGGCGCGATGTCCTGGTTCACGGCCGCGGAGAAGGTGTGCTCGAACTGGGCGCGGGTCATGGGCTTCAGGGCGTAGGCCTGATGGACGGCACCCATACCCTTGGCGAAGCGGTCGTTGCCCAGCAGGAGGCGCAGCTGGTGCAACAGGAACACGCCCTTGGTGCGGGGCAGCACGTAGGCGCCGTATCGGTCGTATTTCACCGTGGTCTTGCCGGGGGCTTCGCTGCCCTCCCGGCGGGCCAGCACGAGGTAGCGCTGGGTCATGTCCGCGAACGCATCACGCAGGGTGGTGAAGGCCTTGTCGGGCGCCTCCGGTGCGCGGCGCAGCAGGGCGCTGTAGGCCGCGTCGCCGCTGCTCAGCCAGAAGTCCGTCTCAGCGGCAGGGAAGATGGTCTGCTTCCAGAGCTTGGCCTTGTCGAAGGCGGGCTTCACGTCCCCCAGGTCGAGGCGCGGCGTCACGGGCGCCTTGGGGGCCTGGAACTTGGCCTTGGCCGCCTGCAGCTCGCGGGTCACGTGGATGGGGCTGAAGGTGGCGTAACCGTAGGTCAGCTGCGGGATGGCGTTGGGCTGGGTGGCGTCGATGTAGCGGCCACCGGGCATCTTCTCCCGCAGGGTGGTTTTGCCGTGGTGGGCGTGGAACATCAGCTGATCTGCCATCTCGCCCGTCGTGATCTTGCCGTCGCAGGCGTGGGGCCGGTTGATGGGGCTCGAGGCCATGGCGCCGATGCCGGCGTGGACATCGATGCGGCCCTTGCCGAACTGGGCATAGAACTGCTGGAAGGCGATGTCGCGGTCCCAGGTGTTGTAGGCGAGGTCCGCCGGCCAGCCTTCGCCGTTCTGGGCGGCCTCCTTGCGGATTTCCAGGTCGCGGTTGTGGTTCTTGGCCCAGTTGAAGTCCTTGTTCCCGGGGGGGGGTTCCGCGGGGGCATTTCCGTGGCCGGTGCGCCAGAGCTTTTCCACCTTGGTGCCGATGAGGTAGTCGGCGCCCTCGTTGGTCTTCATGTCCGCCAGGATCCACTCGTTGGTGTAGAGCCCGTTGTTCTTCTCCTTGAATATGGATGCGAAGGTCTCAACGCTCGTGGCGTACTGGGCGGCCTTGCGGATGCGGTTGGCCTGGGGCGTGCCTTCGGGCTCCCAGGGCGTCTGGCCCACGGTGGTCTCGCCGATCACCATGCCCGCGCCGTTCATGTACCAGTCCGCGCCGCTGCTGATGCCGCCGGGGAAGGTCTGGTAGACGAGGCGCTGGCCCTTGGTGGGGACCACGTCCACGATGACATTCCACTCCAGGCCGGTGTAGGCGCCCCACATGAACATCTGGATCATCACGGGGCGACCGTCGGGTGTCGCGCTCTTGGTGGCGACGAAGCTGCTGCACTTGTCCCGCTCGGGCGCGCCTGCGGCCTGTTCGTCCATGCGGGTGAAGGTACGGCCCGTGAGGGCGTTCGGCGTCACGCGCAGGGCGGATTGGACGTAGTCCAGGTCGATGCCGGAGTTGGCGGTGACGATGTCCAGCAGGTCGATCTTGCGGCCCTTGAAGGTCGCGCCTTTGGCGGCGGCGGCGTCGGCGATGCCCTTCATCTCTTCCAGGTACTCGGTGTCGTACTTGCGCAGGAAAAGGGCGTCCGTCTGGCCCCGAGCGTGATCCCAGGCGCTTTCCGGATTCTTGCTGTCCATGGAAACCGCGAGCTTCTCAAGGAAGCGGGTGATGTCCTCCGCCATCAGCTCGCCGAACTGGCAGCCGCGGGTGTAAGGCTCGCCTTCGATGTGGACGAAGGTCCAGCCGCGATCCTCGTAGCGGTAGGCGCGCTGGCTCCACCGCACGGTCTCCATGGGGATGTGCTCGGTGATGTCGGCGGGGGCGAGGCGCACGTCGCTGAATTCCGCGCGGCCCCAGGCCTTGCCGTTGCGGCCCAGGTGCAGCTGCACGCGGTCCGTGGCCCTGCTGGCGAAGAACGTGACGGCCAGTTCCTGGGTCTGGCTGGCGCTCGCGCTCGCGCCCGCGCTGGCGTTGGTGAAGGGGAAGCTCTCCATGGAGAGGCAAGCGCCCAGCGCCGTCGGATAACGGGCTTCGGGATCGACCTTCACACCGGCGGTCTTCACCTTGGCGGTGAGCTTGTAGAGGCGGCCGACTTCGAGCTTCACGGGCTCGCTCTTCAGGGTGAGGCTGCCGCCGTCGTTCGGGGCATTCAGCTTCAGGCCGGAGCTGAATTTTACGGGCAGAGGCTGCGGCGCTGCCGCCTGCACCACACCCTGAGTCATCCCGGCCACCAGGGCCATCGCCACACCCGTTCGCTGCCACATCGCCATGGGAATCTCCTTGCCCCCATTCTGGCGGGAAATGCCTCGTGTTGAGAGGCAGGTTCACAGTCCGGCAGGCGCGGGCGCGCCGGTCGTAGAAATGAAGGAACCACGAATAAGGGCGAATGGGGTGCCATCCGGTCGCGGCCACCTGCTTCCCTTACGGTGTCCAGAGTGGCTGCCGGAGCTGCCCTGGGGCCTGTGGTCAGAAGTCCAAACTCCAGAAACAGCCGCTTAGGCGGCTGTGGGCCAGGTCCCGGTAGCCAAGGTCCGTTGATATTCGTTGTGCTGGAACCATTCGCGCGGCCGAAGGCCGGATTTGCGCCATTCGCTGTTTCTGGGATGTCAGCCCTGAGCGCCGCCTTCCCGCAGCCGAGCGATGTCCTTGGCGGGGGGATGGCCGAAGTACCGACCGTATTCCCGGCTGAACTGCGAGGCGCTCAGGTAGCCCACCTGCCGACCGGCGGTGCCGGCATCCATCATCTTGGAGAGCATGAGCCGCCGGGCTTCCTGGAGGCGGAGCAGCTTCTGATACTGCAGCGGGCTCAGGGTGGTGACGGCCTTGAAGTGCTGATGGAACGAGGACGCGCTCATGTGGACCAGTCCCGCCAGACGCTCGACATCCAGGGGCTGGTCGTAGTGGGTCTGCACCCAGGACACCGCCTTGGAGACCCGCTGCAGGCGCGATTCCGCCTCCCCGATCTGAGCCACGCGCCCGCCCACCGGGCTGCGGAGCAGGCGGATCAGGATCTCGTCCAGGATGAGGGGCGCGAGCAGGGGCGCGTCCTCGGGCTGGGTCGCCAGGGCCATCAGCCGGGTGGCGGCGTCGAGGATGGCGGACTCCGCAGGGCAGAGGTAGACGGCGCTGTCCTTTCGGGTCGGTGGGAGGCCCTCGGGATAGACCTTCCGCAAGAGATCCTCGATCCGCTGCGGATCGAGGTCGAGCTTGAGGCAGAGCAGGGGTTCGGCGGCGGTGGCCTGGGTGATCTGTGCGGTCACCGGCACGTCCACGGAGGCCACCAGCATGTGGGAGCCGTCATAGTCGAAGGCTTCCTGGCCGAGAAACATGCGCTTGGAGCCTTGGGCGACGATGCACAGCGCCGCCCGGTGGATGCCGTGCACTCGCTCCTTGTGGACGCGGGAAGCGCGGAAGACCTGGACCCCGGGAAGGGACAGCTCGAAATTTCCGTCGTACGGCGCCTGGGCGAGGAGGAGGCGCGCGAGCCTGGCCAGCCTCGGCTGAAGGAACTCCGCATCCGGAACGGAAGGGTCAAGGGGTTTGCGTGCCTGGGCCATGGCTCATTCTCGCTTCGATGGGTTCAGCGGATCACGCCCGCCTGCCGGAGCCAGGCCGCGATGTCCTTCTCCGCGTGCTCAACAGAGCCGCCTTGGATGGCGAGCCCCTTCATCACCGTGGCCCCGGGGCAGAGCCTCTGGATGTCGCGCGCGGCCTAACGGCGGGTCAGACGCGTCAGGTGTTCCGGGTACCGGGCCCCCTGGATGACGATCTGGGCGGCGGCGGTTTCCAAGTCCCGCAACTCCTCCGCCGTCAGTTCCAGGGTGGCGGCGCCGAGGTTCTCGTCGAGGCGCTCCAGCTTGCGGGTGCCTGGGATCGGGACGATCCAGGGCTTCTGGGCCAGCAGCCAGGCCAGGGCGATCTGGGCGGGGGTTGCCTGCTTCGCGGCGGCGATCCGGCCAAGCAGGTCCACCAGGGCCTGATTCGCTTTCCGCGCCTCCGGCGTGAAGCGGGGGAGCGTGTTGCGGAAGTCGGTGGGGTCGAAGGTGGAGGTCGCGTCGATCTTGCCGGTGAGGAAGCCCCGGCCCAGGGGACTGTAGGGCACCAGGCCGATGCCCAGCTCCCGGCAGGCGTCGACGATCTCGCCCTCGATGTCGCGGCTCCAGATCGAGTACTCGGTCTGGAGGGCGGCGATCGGGTGGGTGGCGTGGGCCCGGCGGAGCGTGTCGGGCGACGCCTCGGACAGCCCGAGGTGACGGACCTTGCCCGCCGTGACCAGCTCGGCCATGGCGCCGACGGTCTCCTCGATCGGGATCCGGTGGTCCGGCCGGTGCAGGTAGTAGAGGTCGACGTGGCCGACGCCGAGGCGGCTGAGCGAGCCGTCGATCGCCTCCCGGCAGTACGCCGGCGAGCCGTCGACGTCCATGACGACCTTGTCGCCCTCGATGCGGGGGCGGATGCCGAACTTGGTGGCCAGGACGACCTCGTCACGCCGGGAGGCGACGGCCTGCCCGAC
>CAYQAS010000156.1:0-8399 GCA_964415525.1 uncultured Solibacteraceae bacterium | reverse complement strand
TCGAACTGGCCAAGGTCACGCTCCAGAGCGGCACCCGGGGCCAGAAGGCCGCCATCCTACAGTTCCTGGACATCCTCCTGCGCGCCCTGCATCCCTTCGTGCCCTTCCTCACGGAGGAGATCCACGAAGTCATGATGGTGGAGCGCCTGCCGGAAGGGGAACCCAAGCTCCTGGCCGCCCGCAGCTGGCCCATGGACAACGGGCTGGTGCTGGTGGACGGCGGGAACCGTGACCTCGTGCCGCGCTTCCAGGAGGCCCTCAGCAGCCTGCTGCGCCTCAAGGCCGACAATGGGGTGGACCCCGCCAAGCGCGTGCCCGCCTTCACCACCCTGACCCTGCTTCAGCCCTTCGCCGATGCCTTGAAGTCCATGGGCAAGCTGGAGAGCGTGACCTTCACGGATGCCGTCGCCGGGCCCACCCGCGCCGCGGCGGTCGTGACCGGCGGCGAAGTCGCCCTGGAGCTGGCGGGCCTCAAAGATCCGGCCGCCGAAAAGGCCAAGCTGGAGAAGGAGAAGGCCAAGCTGGAACTCGATCTGCCCAGCCTGCGCGCCCGCCTCTCCAACGAAGAGTTCACCTCCAAGGCTCCCGCCGAGGCCGTGGCCAAGCAGCGGGCGCTGCTGGCGGAAAAGGAAGAGCGGCTCGCCAAGATCGACGCCCTGCTCGCCCAGGGCTGAGGCCTGTTCTCCGTTTCAGAAGGCCTCCGCTTCCGCGGGGGCCTTCTGCTTGTCGGGTGACAGGGGGCGCTGGCTCTGCCAGAGTTCGATCATTCCGACTATGAACTACGCCTTGGTGGAGGTTGCCGTGACCCGGTCGAGCAAGCTCGTCGCATTCCTCATCCTGCTGATCCTCTTGGGCTGCGGGGGTGCAGGATCTGCGCCTCACCCACCCCAGCAGCCCGCCGCTCCCACCACGCTGGTGGAGCTGCTTAAGGTCCTTCCGGGTGCGGTTGTGAAGGATGAACCTACCTTGGCGGGCTTCAAGGCCTGCTATCGCGTCGACCTGACCCAGCCTGTGGATCACAGCCGACCGAACGGTCCGACCTACACGCAGAAGTTCTATATCAGCCACCGGGACGAGGCCGCACCGACGGTGTTCGCCACCACGGGCTATGACGTGTCCCAGAACTACCAGTCCGAGCCCGCGCGGATCCTGAAAGGGAACCAGATCCTGTTGGTGCATCGCTACTTCACCGATGCCATGCCGGTGCCTACGGACTGGACCTACTGCACCACGGCTCAGATGGCGGCTGACCAGCATCGCATCCGTGAACTCTTCCGCAGTGTCTACCGGGGCAAGTGGGTGACCACGGGCGCGAGCAAAGGCGGCATGACAGCGCTCTACTACCGTTACTACTTCCCTGCGGATGTGGATGCCACCGTGGCTTACGTGGCGCCCATCATGGAGCAGCCGGATGATCCACGCTTCGTGCCCTTCCTGCAGTCCGTTGGCACGACGGATGATCAGGCTCGCATTCGGGCCTTCCAGCGGGAGATATTGAAGCGCCGGGCCACGATTCTGCCCCTGTTGGAGGCCTATGCCCGGGATACCGGCATGAGCTTCAAGCTCATCAACCCGGCCGCGGCGCTGGAATACGCTGTGCTGGACGCTCCTTTCGGGATCTGGCAGTACGGCACGCCCCAATCCGCTGCCAGTCTGCCGCCGGTGACCGCTACGGATCAGGAGCTCTACAGCGCCCTGGAGCAGGTGAGTCCCACGTCCTACTACTCTGACGAGGATTTTCTCCTCTACCAGACCCTCTTCTATCAGGCCTATACGGAGCTGGGGTACTGCCCGTACTGGACAGCACCTGTCGCAGACCTCCTTTCGGCGGTGAAGAACCCCAGTTACCGCGACTTCGCCCCACGGGGCATTCCGACCACCTTCCGTCCCGAAGTGATGAAGGCGGTGGTGCCCTGGCTGAAGAACCAGGGGCGGCAGATCCTCTACATCTACGGAGGCATCGACCCCTGGACCGCCGCAGCGGTGCAGCCGGCGACTGGGCTGGATGCGCTTTCCATTACGGAGCCGGGGCTCAACCACGGCGCCAGCATCCGCAGGCTGAAGGACCCTAAGCCTGCCCTGGATGCCCTGTCCCGATGGCTGGGAACCACGGTGACCCTACCGGTGGTTGCGCCCGGAATGGAAGCCGCTGCCCAGGACGAGGCGCCCCCGCGGAGGCGTCGGCTCTAACCCGTCCTGATGCATCGGGATTCCATGGGGGGTGGGGCCCGGCCTCAGGGGCGGGCCTCAAGCTTCCGGGCAACAATCAGGCCGGGCGCTGCGTGCAGGCTTCTCCTGCCACTTTGTCGGGAGGGCGGGTATCGGGCTGGTTCGAGTTGATGCGTGATGTTTCACTGGGAAATCGCCGGAGTCCCCATGCGCGCCACCGCCCTGACCTGCCTGCTTGCCGCTTCCGCCCTTTCCGCCTCCGCTGCGGAGCCGCCCCGGGCCCTCCCCGCGTCGGCCCTGGAATCCGCACGGGATGCGGCGTTGCGAGATCTCGTCGCCCGGCACGGTGAGGGCCAGCGGGCCCGCATTGCGCTGGGGCTCAAGCAGACCGCGGATTTCTGGCGGGCGGAGGATGGCGATGCGAAGGCCTATGGCGCCTTCGTCCGGGAGCACTTCACACCCTCCGGTCCTGCCCTTGATCAGCTGTACGGCCGCCTCGCCTTCGTCCTGGAGAGCGTCTATGGGCACATGGCGGAAATCGGCCGGGATCTGCGCTGGGGCGCGGACATTCAGCAGGGGCCGCTGCTTTCCGTGGATCCGCTCACGGCGGGCTATGAACCCTCGGCCCACCTGGAGGACGACTTTTTCGCCAACAAGCTGGCCTTCGCGGTCCTGCTCAACTTCCCCGTCACCAGCCTGGAGCAGCGGCTGAAGGAGGGTGGCACGTGGACCCGTCGCCAGTGGGCCGAGACGCGCCTCGCGGAGCGCTTCACCTCCCGGGTGACCGCCTCCGTGCGCCTGGAGCAGGCGCAGGCCTACAGCGATGCGGGGGGCTATGTCTCCGGCTACAACTTCTGGATGCACCACCTGCTTGACGCGAAGGGGCGCCGTCTCTTCCCCGAGGGCATGTGCCTCCTCAGCCACTGGAACCTGCGGGACGAGATCAAGGGGCAGTATGCAAATGGCAAGGACGGCCTCGAACGGCAGCGGCTCATTCAGGAGCTGATGACCCGCGTTGTGCGCCAGGAAGTGCCCGCGGTCGTGATCGACAACCCGTTGGTGGACTGGAGCCCCTACGCGCCCGCCATGGTCGCCGCCACGCCCGTCAAGGATTCGCCTCGCGCGCTTCCCGAAAACGGAAAGGTCGATGCGGCACCGGAGCCTGACACGCGCTACGCGAAGATCCTGGAGAACTTCCGCACGGCGCGCCTGGAGGATCCCTACAGCCCCGCCGCGCCCACCTTCCTCCTGCGCCGCTTCGAAGGCGAGCGCCAGATGCCGGAGGCCCGGGTGAAGGCGATCCTGGAAAGCGTCTGCCGATCGCCGTTGGTGAAGGAGGTGGCCAAGGTCATCGAGGCGCGGCTCAAGCGGAAGCTGGAGCCCTTCGACCTCTGGTTCGCCGGCTTCAAGCCCGGGGCCCAGCTCGATGAACGCAAGCTGGACGCCCAGGTGCGGGCCAAATACCCCAACGCCGCTGCCTTCGAGAAGGACCTGCCGAACATCATCGAGGGCATCGGCTTCGCCCGGGACAAGGCGGAGTGGCTGGCGGCGCGCATCGCCGTGGATCCGGCCCGGGGCAGCGGTCACGCCATGGGCGCCGTGCGCCGGGGCGACAAGGCCCGGCTGCGCACCCGCGTGGGCGACGGCGGCATGGACTACAAGGGCTTCAACATCGCCGTCCACGAACTGGGCCACAACGTGGAACAGACCTTCAGTCTGGACGGCATGGATCACTGGATGCTGAGTGGGGTGCCGAACAACGCCTTCACGGAGGCGATGGCCTTCACCTTCCAGGCCCGCGATCTCCGCCTGCTGGGCCAGCCTGGGCCGGATGCTCAGGCCAAGGCGGAGAAGGTGCTCCACGAGTTCTGGCAGACGCTCGAAATCTGCTCCGTCGCGCTGGTGGAAATGGAGGCCTGGCGCTGGCTCTATGCGAAACCCAATGCCACGCCCGCCCAGTTCAAGGAGGCGCTGGTGGGCTTTGCGAAGACCGAGTGGCAGCGCACGTACGGGCCGGTGATGGCCACCCAGGACAGCCTGCTGCTCGGCATCTACAGCCACATGGTCAACGAGCGTCTCTACCTCGCGGACTACCCGCTGGGCCACCTCATCGCCTTCCAGATCGACCGATATCTCGAGAAGACCCGCAGCCTGGGCGCCGAGGTGGAGCGCATGTGTCGCCTGGGACGTCTGACGCCAGACGCCTGGATGACCCAGGCGACGGGCCAGCCCGTGGGCGCCGAGGCCCTGCTGGAGGCCACGGCTGATGCCCTCAAGCACGTGAAGCGCTGAACGGATCGCCCCCGGAGTCCCCATGCCGCCCTTCCGTCCCGTCCTTCTTCCCTTTGTCCTCGCGGGTCTCGGCCTCCTCGGGCAGGCCCTCCCCGAGGCCGGCCAGAAACTCGAAACCCGGCTTTTGGAGCTGGAGCGTCAGCCGGGTCTGGAGGCGGCCCTGGCGCGGGTGGACGGCCTCGCACGGGTGGGGCGCATGGCGGAGGCCGACGCCCTGCTGATGACCCTGCTGGGCCTGAACCCCGAGTCGCCCGCGGTGCTCCAGGCGCAGATTCGTGCCTACCGGCGCACCCATCGCCTTCCCGAGGCCTTGCAGCTGATGGCCCGCCTGCGAAAGCGGGCTCCGGATGCGGCCACGGAACGACTGGAGGTCGAATTGGCCATGGACACCATGGACTATTCGAAGGCCGAAGGGCTGCTGAAGGTGCGGCTCAAGCGGCTTCCGGAGGATGCAGAGGCGCTGGAAGGCCTGGGGGAAATCGCGTATTGGGAGGATCGATATGCCGATGCCGAGCGGCACCTGAAGGCGGCATTGGCCAAGGATGCCAACCGCAGCCGGGCCTGGCGAGTGCTGGCGCTCGTGCATCGGGTGCGCCAGGAGAATGCAGGCTGGGCCGCCTGTGCGAGGAAGGCGGTGGCGGCGGATCCTCTGGATGACGAGGCCCGGGTGGTGCTGGCAGACGTGTTGATGCGCGGCGAACAGAAGCCGAAGGAAGGCTACGAGGAGGCCCGACTGGCCCTGCGGCTGAACCCCACCAACCGCACCGCCCACACGTCCCTGGGGAACGGCTGGAGCCTCTCCCAGGCTCGTGATGCCACCACGGAGCTCCAGGGCGGCGATCTCCAGGCCATGAAGGACGCCCTGAAGGCGGGGGATGCGGCGCTCACGGCCCGTCGGCCCGAGGCGGCGGAAGCGGCCTTCCAGAAGGCGCTGGCGCTGGATGGCCGTCATCCCGATGCGCTCGTGGGCCTGGGGAGCGCGCTCTACATCCAGGAACGCTTTGACCGCGCCCAGGTGCTGTTCCAGCAGGCTCTGGCGGTGGATCCCGGCCACGGACAGGCCCACTACGGCATGGCCATGAGTCTGTTGCGGCGGCGAGATGCCGCGAATGTACGTCTCAAGGCGGCCTTCGCCCGCTTCGATGCTCAGGACGCGCCGGAGCCCCCGGCCATGAGGGAGGTCTTTCCGGAATACCCAGCGTTGGATGCGGAACTCCAGAAGATCGTGCGCCTCTCCGTGAAGCCCCTGGCAGTCTGGCTCCCGCTGCTGAAGGAACGCGCGCTGACGTTCCACATCTTCCCCTTCCACCACCGGCTCTTCCAGGCGCCGCATCAAGCCGAACTCAAGGGCGAGCGCACGTTCGATGGCCGCATCTGGGACGACGTGAAGGGGGTCGGAGGCGCCCATGCCGCTGCAGGTGCGGAGTGGCAGCGGGACGTGAAATACCTCCGCTTCAACGTCCTCGCCCACGAGTTCGCCCATCAGGTTCACGGCCAGCTGCCGCAGGACCTGAAGGCCGAGATCACCCGGCTCTACGAACAGGGAAAGAAGGCGCGGCGCACCCTGGACTTCTACAGCGACAGCAACGAGATGGAATACTTCGCGGTCGGGCTCGAGGCCTACGTTTCCGAGGAGAAGCTCCCCGACCAGAAGATCACCTACGGACACACAAGGAAGGAACTGCTGGAGCGGGATCCCGCGCTGTACGCCCTCATCGAGAAACTGGGAAAGCGGTGAGGCTGGTATGACGCGGCTCTTTCCCCTGGAACGCGTGAAGTCGGTTTCAAGCGCCATCATTCGCCACCGACGGGCGCTTCATCGCATCCCAGAAATCGGTTTGGAGCTGCCTTTGACCTCGGCCTATGTCGCCGGGGAGCTGCAGGCCTTGGGGCTCGAACCACGCCGGGTGGGCTCGAGCCTCTGGGCGGACGTGGGGGATCGTGGCTCCTGCATTGCCCTGCGGGCGGATCTGGATGCGCTTCCCGTGGTCGAACAAACCGGCCTTCCGTGGACCTCCACGCATGCGGGGGCCATGCACGCCTGTGGACACGATGCCCATGCGGCGGCACTGCTGGGGGCAGCGGCCTTGCTGGCAGAGACCCATCAGGCGGGACGGCTGCCCTTTCGCGTCCGTCTGGTGTTCCAGGCCGGGGAGGAAGGCTGCTACGGCGCCCTGCCGCTCCTCGAGGCAGGGGTGCTGGAAGGGGTCCAGGCGATCGTTGGGGGGCATGTGGGGATGCTCGCGGATGGCCTCGCGCCCGGGGCGGTGGGTTTTCTGGTGGGTCCGGTGATGGCGGCGTCCGACCGCTTTGAAGGGGCCTTCCTGGGCTCTGGCGGTCACGGATCCGCGCCTCACCAGAGCCCGGATCCCATCTCCGCCTTCGCGGCCTTCGCCATGGCGTTGAACGCCTTCCGCGCTCGAGAGCTGGATCAGTCCCGGCCCGCCGTGGTGTCGCTGTGCGCCGTCCAGGCGGGCAGCAGTCACACGGTCATACCCGAGCGTGCGGACTTCAAGGGCACCGCCCGCAGCTTGCATCCTGAGGTCCGTGAGCAGCTGCAGCGGCGCATCGGCGAGATTGGCGCCGCCATCGCCGGGCTCCACGGATTGACCTTCGACTTCCGTTGGCTGGGGGGCTATCCCCCCGTGGTCAATCACGGGAGTGTGACCCGAACGGTTCAGGCCGCCGTTGCGGCGGTGCTCGGTGCAGATCGTGTGGTGACCCTGGATCGGCCCGTGATGGCGGGTGAGGACTTCGCCTACTACCTTCAGCGGGTGCCAGGCTGCTTCTGGCTCATGAACACCAGCGCCCCGGAGCGAGGTCTCGCTTTCCCCAATCACAACCCGCGGTTCGATGTGGACGAGTCCCTGTTGACGGATTTCACCGCAGTGCTCTTGTCCGCGGCGGAAGATCTGGCGGCGGACCTCGCCTGAATGAAAAGAAGGAGCGCCGAGGCGCTCCTTCCATGATCGCTGCGTCGAGAGCGTTACCGCTTGTGGTAGATCGTTGCGGGGTCGAAGCCGTTGAAGTGGGTGCTGCTGGCGCTGGAATAGGCGCCGATGTCGGTGGTGACGAGGAAGTCGCCGATCTCCAGGTTGCCGGGCAGCAGCTCGCTGGTGCTGATCTTGTCAAAGCTGTCGCAGGTGGGACCGACGACGGCGACGACCTCCTTCGGGCCGTCCTTGAGGGCGGTGAAGTTGGGAATCCAGTGGTCGTACACGACGCCGCTGAAGGTGTGATAGACGCCGTCGTTGATGTGGTAGAAGAGCTTTCCGTCACGGCGGGCCTTGCCGATGATCTCCGTTACCAGGGTGCCGGCGGTGGCCACCATGAAGCGGCCGGGTTCCGCGGCGATCTGGACCTCAGGCGGGAAGTGGCGGTCGAGCTCGGCGTTGATGATGGCGGCCAGCTTCTCGAAGCTGGGAGTGTCCGGGCCCATGGGGACGGGCCAGCCGCCGCCCATGTCGATGAAGTCGATGTGGATGCCGTGCTGCTTCGCTTCCTGGTAGATGCTGGCGCAGATGTCCAGGGCGTTCGTGTAGTTGTCGAAGTGGGTGCACTGGCTGCCCACATGGAAGCTCAGGCCTTCGACCTTGAGGCCCAGTTCGTGGGCCTTCTGCAGCAGGCCCAGGGCCTCACCGGGATCGCAGCCGAACTTCGAGGCCATTTCCACCTGGGAGCCCACGTCCGGCACCCGCAGGCGCAGCACGACCCCGGCCGTGTCGCAGTGAGTCTTGATCTTGTGCAGCTCCGCCTCGTTGTCGAAGGTCATAAGCGGCTTGTACGGCTTGATCTTGGCCAAGGTGTGCCGGTCCTTGATCGTGTTGGCGAAGATGATCTTGTCCCAGACGTAGTGGTCCCGGGCCGCGGGCTCCATGTCGGCGATGTTCGCGTAGACCGTCATGAACTCGTTCCAGGAGGCCACGTCGAAGCTGGCG
>CAYQAS010000155.1:0-8409 GCA_964415525.1 uncultured Solibacteraceae bacterium | reverse complement strand
GAGCTTGCCCTGGAGCGGCATCGGCATCTCGCCGATCGCGTCCGGTAAGAGGAGGCCGCCTTCACCCTCCTCGAAGAGCCCGCGTTTGGTGCCGGTGGCCCCCGTAAAAGCCACCCGCTCGTAGTCAAACAGCTCGCTCTCCAGCAGGTTCTCCGGCAAGGCCCCGCAGTTGATGGGGACGAAGGGCCCTCGGACGCGATCCGAATAGCGGTGCACCAGTCGGGCCACCACCTCCTTGCCGGTACCGGATTCTCCCGTCAACAGCACCGTCGAATCCGCCAGGGCCACCTTGCCCACCAGCGCCTGCACCTTGCGGATGGTCTCGCTCACGCCCCCCAGATCGCCGATGTCCAGAATCCCCGCCACGGGGCCCGCCGCCGCCGCGAAGAGGTTGCGCAGCACCTTGGTGAGCTCCTGGATGTCGTTCTTCGCTTTGGTGAGGAAGTCCACGGCGCCGAGGCTCAGGGCCTGCACCGTCGTCTCCGTGGTGGCGAAGGCGGTCATGATCACCACCGGCGTGTCCACCCCCGTGTCCTTCATCCAGGTCAGCAGCTCGATGCCCGAGCCATCCTTGAGGCGGAGGTCCGAGACCACCACATCAAAACGTTCCTTGGCGAGACGCGCCTTGGCCTCCTGGATGCCGGGGACGCCCTCGGCCGCAAACCCCTCCGGGGCGAGACCGAGCTCGAGCACTTCCCGGAAACTGACTTCGTCTTCCACGAGCAGGACACGTTTGGGCTGAGGCATGGCCCAAGTATGGTCAGGCAGGGGACTCCCTTCCAAGTGCCATGAGGCAATCAGCCTGAGGCGGGACGCTACACTCGGAGCATGCGTTTTCTGCTGAGCCGCACCGATGCCCTGGGGGACCTCGTGGTCTCCCTTCCGGTCATGGAGCGGATCCTCCAACGGGATCCCACCGCGGAGATCCACTGGCTCGTGCGGGACCATGCCGCACCGATCCTGAAGGCCGCGCCGGGCGTGGCGTGCATCCACCTGCGGGAAGCCAGTCAGGACCTGACGGCGCTGATCCGTTCCCTGGCTCCAGATGCCGTGCTGAACCTGGGCCACCGGGACGCCGATGTGACCGTGGCCGCGAAGGCCGCTGGCGTGCCCGTGCGGGTCGCCCGCGCCCGCAAGCTGCGCCAGATCCTCGCGGCGACCCACCGGCTCTGGAAGGGCCGCTACGGCACCGGACGGCACGAAGCCCAGAACGTGCTCGACTTCCTCGCGCCCTTCGGTTGGTCAGGAGGCGCGCCGCCCCTGCCCCGCCTCCGGGTCACCCCCGCCGAGCTGCCGAAGGGCGATGGTCCCGTCCTCGGCGTCGTCCTTCGGGGCAGCGGCGCAGGCGCCTTCCCCAGCCAAAGCTGGTGGGACGCGGCCCTGGACGTCGTCCGGACCGCGGGTTGGCGCCCGGTGATCCTGGCGCCCCGGGAGGCCTCGGAGCTGCCGGAGGCCGATCTTGGCACGCTCCTCCAGCGCCTCGCCGCCTGTGATGCCGTCCTTGGTCCCAGCACAGGCCCGCTCCACCTCGCCGCCGCCCTCGATCGCCCCGTTGTCTGCCTCATGGGCCTGCGCCCGAATCACCGCCCCGACCGCTGGGCCCCCCTGGGCCGACGCGTGCAGATCCTGCAATATCCCGGCCCTGAAGATGATCTAGGAAACGGCATGGATCGGCTTGACCCCGCCCTGCTCGCCGCCCACCTGGAGCGCTGCCGATGATTCCAGAGCACGCTACCTGGGTCCGTTTTCCCCGTTTCATTGGCGATTCCGCCATGCAGCTGCCCATTCTCCGCCTCCTGCGGCAGATGGAGGTCGGCCCCATCGTCGTATGGGGGCCGAAGCCCGCCGTGTCATTGGTGGAAGACCATCCCTACGCCGATGCGGTCGTGCCGGATGCGGGCAAGCCTTCGCCCTTCCAGTTGGCGGCTCTCCTGCGCCAGCACCGGGCCGCACGGTCCATCCACTTCCCCAAGTCCCTGCGCCCCGCCCTGGCGGCCTGGCTCGCCCGGGTGCCCGTGCGCATCGGCGTGGATGAGAGCCTCGCAGGCCTCGTCAACACTGTGAGCGGGCCCTTCTGGTCCGTGGATGGCCCCTTCCTCCTTCGCTACCACTCGGTCATGGCGAAGGCCTTCCCCGGCGCCCCAGCGATGCCTTGGGCGGACTACGATCCGGGCGTCACGGTGGATCGCCCCGCCACGCCCTACGTCTGCCTGATGCCCGGCTCCACGTGGCCCTCCAAGGCCTATCCCGTGGACCACTACCGCGCCCTGGCCCGCCTCATCCAGCGGGAAGGCATGCTTCCGGTGATTCTCGGCAGCCCGGACGAAGCGGCCATCTGCGCGGCGGTGGCGGCGGAGGGCGGCCTGGACCTGTGCGGGAAGACGACCCTGAAGGAGGTCGCCGCTTGGCTCCGAGGCGCCGTGGGCTCCATCGGCAACGATTCCGGCCTCAGCCACCTCAGCGCCGCCACCGGCACCGCCACCCTCGGCCTCTACGGCGCCACGGACCCCGGCGGCAGCACGCCCTGGGGCCCCAAGGTGGACAGCCTGCGGGTGGAAGGGCTTCCCTGCGCGCCCTGTTTCAAGCCCACCTGCGCCCTGGGCGACCATCCCTGCCTCGTCGGCCTTAATCCGGATGAGGTGTGGGCGCGTTTCACCCGGTTGCTAGACTGAATGGTTTCATTGGAGGACCCATGCGCATTCCCGTGCTGATGCTGGCCGTGCCCGCGATCCTCGTCGCCCAGGACAAGCCTGTCATCACGTTCAACAAGACCCACCACGACTTCGGAAAGATCCCCGGGGACAAGAAGGTCACGTACCGCTTCAAGGTGTCCAACACCGGCAAGGCCTTCCTGAACATCACGCAGCTGAACCCCTCCTGCGGCTGCACGAGTTCGAATGCAGGGAAGTGGTCGCTGGCCGCGGGCGAAAGCACCGAGATTGAGATCGGTTTCGATCCCAAGACCTTCCGCGGAGCCGTGCGCAAGTCGCTGCAGGTGGTGTCCGACGATCCGGCGAACCCTGTATCCACCCTCACCTTCGAGGCAGAGGTCATCCACGAGATCACGCCGAGCACGACGGCCCTCTTCTTCCTGGATGTGCAGCGCAGCCAGGGCCGCAAGGGCAGCCTGCGCCTCATCAGCGGCAACGGTCAGCCGGTGGTGGTGACCGAAGTCCGGTCGCCGGGCGCCCCCTACCTCGCCGCCACGTGGAAGGCCGAGGGCAAGGACGTCGCGATCGACGTGACCCTGGATGCCAAGAAGATCCCCACGAGCCGCCTCCACGGACTCGACAACCTCGTGATCCAGACCAACAACCCCCGCTTCGGAAGCATTCCGATCCAGGTGCAGTGGGCCCTCCAGGCCAACATCACCGCGACTCCCGATCGGGTGGCCTGGTCCGAGGCACCTGGCGCCGCCCTCTCCAAGCCTGTGACCCTGTCCCATGTCCAGAATCGCCCCTTCCGGATCACCGGCGTGCGCACCACCCAGGATGCCCTGGTGTCCGTGTCCGGCGTCGGTGCTGCTGCCGCGGTGAGCCACAAGGTCCAGGTGAACTTCAAGGGCCAGAAGGAAGGCTTCTACAACGAGAAGGTGATCTTCAGC
Source organism: uncultured Solibacteraceae bacterium (assembly GCA_964415525.1). GTDB lineage: Bacteria > Acidobacteriota > Holophagae > Holophagales > Holophagaceae > CAZPUI01. The sequence goes on along the minus strand of CAYQAS010000155.1, from coordinate 4,805 downwards.
ACCGATGATCCCGAACAGCCGGAACTGGAGCTGCGGGTTTCCGTCGTCCTCCAGCCGAAGTAATGCCGCCTCGCTCCGCCCATACCTGGGCCGTTACGGGAATCCTCCTGCTCAGCGCGGTCTGGGGGGCCAGCTTCGCCGCCATGAAGGCCCTGCTCAGTGCGGGCCTCAGTGTGGGCAGCATGCTGGCGGTGCGATTCACTCTGGGCGCCCTGGGCCTCGGCCTGGGCATGCTGATCCTCCGGGTCCGGGTGACGCGCCAGGCGCTCAAGGACGGGCTCTGGCTGGGCCTCGTGCTCACGCCGACGTTCTGGCTCCAGGCGGACGGCCTGCGCTACACCACCACGAGCAAGAGCGGCTTCATCACCGGCCTCTACGTCATCTTCACGCCCCTGGTGGGCCTGCTCTTCCGGCAGCTCCCCAAGCGCAGCCATGCCATCGGCGCCGTCGTCGCCACCCTCGGCCTCTTCCTGCTCGTTCATGAACCGGGGCGCTCCATGGGCGGCTGGAACTTTGGCGACACCGAAACGCTCCTTTGCGCGGTCCTCTGCGGCTTTCACATTGTGATGACCGGGCGATTCAGCCAGCGCTCCAGCGGCTGGGCCCTCGCCCTGGGGCAGGTCACGGTGGTGGCCCTGCTCTCCTGGGGCCTCGCCCTGGTGGTGCCGCCTCAGGCGCGACCGGACGGCTCGAAGCTGGGCGGCTTCGAAGGCCTCACCACGGTGCTTCGCAGCCCAGGCGTGTGGCTGGGCCTGTTCTACCTCTCGATGATCGCGACGGCCCTCGCCTTCTACCTGATGAGCACGCTCCAGAAACACCTGGGCGCCACGGAGGCCGCCATCGCGTTCAGCATGGAGCCGGTCTTCGCCGCCGCCCTCGCCATGTCCGGCCTGGTGCCCGGCGTGCACGAACACCTCGCCCCCCTCCAGCTCCTGGGCGGCGTGGTGATCGTGAGCGCCATGTTGCTTGCGGAGCTGGGTCCGAGGCTGCTCCGGGAAGAGACCGTCTAGACTGGAATTGCGGGAGGCAGAACCATGTTCATCGTCACGGGAGGCGCAGGCTTCATCGGTAGCCATCTGGTGCGGGAGCTGAACCGCCAGGGGCACACGGACATCCTCGTGGTGGACAACCTGACCCGGGCCGAGAAGTTCCGGAACCTGGCGGACCTCACCATCTCGGATTTCATGGATAAGGGCGAGTTTCGCGAGCGCCTCGCCTCGGGCCTGGACCTCAAGCCCGAGGCGATCTTTCACCAGGGCGCCTGCAGCGACACCATGGTCAGCGATGGCCGTTACCTGATGGACAACAACTTCACGTACTCCAAGGAAGTCCTCGCCTTCGCCCAGACGAAGAAAGCCCCCTTGATCTATGCCAGCAGCGCCGCGGTCTATGGTTCCAGCCGGGTCTTCAGCGTGGATCCCGCAAACGAGTGCCCGCTGAACTGCTACGGCTACAGCAAGCTCGCCTTCGACCAGTACGTGCGCCATCACCTACCCCGCCTCCAGGGCACGGTGGTCGGCCTGCGCTACTTCAACGTCTATGGCGCCCGGGAAGGCCACAAGGGCCGCATGCAATCCGTGCTGCACCAGTTGCTTCGCCAACTGAAGGAAACCGGCGTCTGTCGTCTCTTCGACGGCACGGACGGCTATGCCTCCGGCGAGCAGGTGCGCGACTTCGTCCACGTGAACGACATCGCCGCCATCAACCTGCACTTCGCCTCCGGCCCGGCCCGCAAGGGCATCTACAACGCCGGCACGGGCCACGCCCGCAGCTTCAATGCCATCGCCCACACGATCATCCAGCACCTGGGGCGGGGCCGGATCGAGTACATCCCCTTCCCCGCGGAGCTCCTGGGCAAGTACCAGAGCTTCACCCAGGCGGATACCCGTGGGCTGCGGGAGGCTGGCTATGCCGCGCCCTTCACGTCCCTTGAGGACGGCATCTCCCGCACGCTGACCGAACTCAGCTGAGGCGGTCCACCACCACCAGGGTCACGTCATCCACGAACGGGCTGGGGGCGTTGTGGGCCTCGGCCTTGGCGACGATGAAGGCTGCGGCCGCATCCTCGCCTTCTGGAAGCTCCGCCGCGATCCCAAGCAGCCCCTCCAGGCCCAGGTAGGACTTGTCCTCGCACTCGACTTCGACAAGACCGTCGGTGTAGAGCAGCAGGCGATCGCCCCTGTGAAACGTGCAACTCAGCTGCTCGAAAGGCAGATCCTCGTCGATGCCGAGCATGAAGCCCCGGCCCCGGAGGACTTCGGGCCGATGGAGCCCGCCTGTGGCGCCGCCGGGGATCAGGATGGGCGCGTCGTGGCCCGCCATGACGTAGGACAGGGTGTTCGATTCAGGTTCCAGCCGGGCCAGAAAGGCCGTGGCAAACTGTTCGGTCAGGGTGTTGCGCGCCAGTTCACGATTCATCGAGAACGCCCAGTCGAGGGGAGTTCCCGCGCTCCGGAGCTGCGCCTCGAAGGTGGTCTTGACCATGGCGGAAATCAGGGCGGCCGTCACACCATGCCCGCTCACATCCGCGATCATCATGGCCACGCTGCCATCCGGCAGAGGACTGATGGCGTAGATGTCGCCGCCAATGCCCTCGGCGGGCAGGTAGCGATGGGTGAAGCGGACACCCCCACCCGCACCTGGAGAGGACGGCAGAAGGCCCATCTGCAAGCGTGCAGCAAGGGCCAGCTCAGTTTCCATCCGCTCCTGGTAGCTGCGGAGCTCCTGATTGGTCCGCTTGATCTCCTTCTGCATCGCGATGATGCGGAAGGCGCTTTCCACCTTCGCCATGACCTCCTGGGCGTGGAAGGGCTTCGAGATCATGTCGTCGGCGCCCAGGTTCAGACCACCGATCTTGGAGGCGGTCCCATCCAGGGCAGACACCAGCACGAAATAGATGTCGCGGGTTGCCGGATTGCCCTTCACCCGCTGACAGAGATCATCGCCACTCAGTTCCGGCATGCGGAGATCCGAGAGGATCAAGTCCGGAAGGAGCTTGTCCATCTCCTCCAGGGCCCGCCGACCGTTCTCGGCGATCAGCACCTGGTAGCCCGCACGCTTCAAATAAAACTGCAGGATGTCGCGGATCGCCGCCTCGTCATCGACGACCAGCACCACCCCTTTGGTCATGACCTGTCTCCCCGGATCAACGGCACTCAGGCCCCTCGGAGGGCGTCCTGCTCAGTGGCGAAAATCGAGAAGTAGTTGGTCAGGTTCGTCTGATCGAAGGTCTTCTTGACCTGCGACGGTAGGCCACAGAGATGGAGCTTTCCGTTGTTCTTGTCCACGCTATTGCGGGCGGCAACAAGCAGGCCGAGACCCGAGGAATCGATGAAGCTGACACCTTCCAGGTTGATGACCAGCAGCTTGGGCTGCTGGGTGGTCACAGTGTCGCGAATGACGTCCCGGAGTTGCGCCGTGACCTCAAAGTTGACTTTGCCCTGGATGGTTACCACGGAAGCAGAACCTTCCTGGCGGGTCTGGATGTTCAGCATGGGGCCTCCTGAATCGAGATGCCTTGCAATACGCGCTTTCGGGCCGCCTCTCGCTGCCGTTGTTTGTACTCGGCGTGGGAGGCAGGACCCGAGACAGTTCGGTCGAAACCGGTTCTCTCCATGATCTGGACTTCGTGTGCAAAGAAGAAAGTAAACTCCTCCTGTTCCTGGATCAACTCCGGAATCCGCAACAGATCGCCCTCATCAGGGCGTCCGACGGCGCGAAATCTCTCCAGGACTTTTTCGAGGGCAGAGACTGCCGGGCTCGGCAACCGCACCAGGGAGCGGGCGGTGAACTGAACCGCGGAATAACTGCTTGAAGAGTATGGATTATTGTCGCTTTCCGCACCTCGGAGCGTCAGCCGCCCCGCCAATTCGGCCCGAGCCTCTCGGCTCAGATTACGAGCGTCGAAATCCGCGGGCAGGCCATGCATCCAGTGCTCCAGCGCCCCCAGGTCCACCATGAGGTTCCGGGTGCGGGAGGGCTTGATGTGGGTCGCCATGAGCACGTGGTGGTCCATGAGGAAGCGGATCACGAGGAGAACGCCGAGCAGATCTTCCGCCACGAGACGGATTCCGATCTGGTCATAGATCGTTTCGGCCACATTCTCGGGTTTGTGAAGAAGCTTCAAAAGCATCGACACCCGATCCTTGCTCTCCTTCCTCCGACAGGCCAGCAGCGGCACCTCGTAGCGTCCTTTCAGGAGCCAGGTGCCATCGTTCTGCGGCACGAGGTAGCGGTCGTACTGCTCGAAGATCTGCTGCTGGATCTCCGGCAGGAAGCGCAGGTAGACGTTGTTGTCCACGTGGAAGAGTGTGTGCATGACCCGCAGGACGACACAGGACCAACGGGACAGGAGATCCCGTGGGCGACGGCTCGCCCAGACCAGCAGATCCAGGGGATCCTGAAGCTCCAGGATCTCCAAGGGCAGATCGAGGCCCGTCCCCTCGAGGATGACTTCCTCGGTGAATACCAAGGCATCCTCGAAGACGCGGATGACATGTGCCCGCTGGTAGGGAATGTCGAGGTCGTAGCCATAGTGCAGCGTGAAGTCCCGGGCTTCATCCCGGTCTTCGATGTGCAGACCGTCCTGATCGATGAATGAGCCGCCTCCCAGGACCACGCGGGTGATCTCGGGTGTCAGGGGGAAGCGCGGAATCGGAGCCATGGGGGTCAGTAGCTTATCGACGGATTGAGTCTGAAGGCAAAAAAGGAGGGGCGCCGGCGGCGCCCCTCTGGGCAGAACCGATTCTAAGCCTACTTGACGGCGAAGGCGGCCACGAGGACGTAGATCACGAGGGCCTCGATGA
>CAYQAS010000154.1:0-8411 GCA_964415525.1 uncultured Solibacteraceae bacterium | reverse complement strand
ACCCTCGGGCCGCTCATCCATGCGTTTGACTGGACCTTTGACGACTGGGACAAGCTGGCCGCGGGCATCGTGGCGGGCCACATCCTGGAGTGCGGTGCCCAGGCCACCGGCGGCAACTTCACGGACTGGCAGAAGGTTCCGACCTTCCTGGAGCCCGGCTATCCCATCGCCGAAGTGGAGGCGGATGGCAGCTTCGTGATCACGAAACAGCCCGGCAGCGGTGGCCTCGTCACCTGCCAGACCGTTCGGGAGCAGCTGCTCTACGAGATGGGCGACCCTCGGAGCTACCTCACGCCGGATGTCATCGCCGATTTCAGCACCATCCGGCTCCAACCGGACGGGACAGACCGTGTCAAAGTCTCCGGCATCCAGGGGCGAACGCCCACGGATCTGCTCAAGGTGAGCCTTGCCTACACGGACGGCTGGAAGGTGCAGGGAGCCATCTTCATCAGCGGTCCGGGCTCACGCGCGAAGTCCCGGGCCTTTGCGGAACTGTTCTGGACGCGCTTCGATGCGGAGCGGATCCGGGCAGGACTTTCAGCGCCGGAGGCCATTTCGACGGAGCACGTCGGGGACGATGCCGCACACCGCGGCCTTACGCCGAGCCATGAACCTACGGAGATCCTCCTGCGGCTGGGCGCGCGGGGGCACGCCAAGGCGAGCCTGGAGCTGTTCCGCAAGCTGCTGCCTGCACTGATCCTCTCGGGGCCGCCAGGCGTCGCCATCGCGGGCGGTGCGCCGCTGCTCTCGGAGGTGGTGAGCTACTGGCCCGCCCTCATGCCCCAGGAACTCGCCCCGGCCTTCGTTGTGACGCCAGAAGGTGAGCGGATCGGGCCGTTGCCCTGGCCTCTGACTGGGGGCAGACCCGAGGCGGATGGCCCGCCCGCGGACGAGGCTCCTTCATTCGGAAACGCCGGTGCCACGGTGCGCGTCCCTCTGGGACGGATCGCCCACGCCCGCAGCGGCGACAAGGGCGACATGACCAACATCGGCCTCATCGGACGCTCCGAGGCTTGCTATGCCTGGATTCGCGACCATGTGACAGCGGCTGTCGTGGCGGAGTGGTTCCACGACACCGCCCGTGGCGGAGTGACGCGGTTCGCAGTGCCCAATCTGTGGGCCCTGAACTTCCTGCTGGAGGGCAGCCTGGGTGGCGGCGGCACGAAGAGCCTCTTCCTGGATGCCCAGGGCAAGACGCTTTCCCATGCCCTGCTACGCTGCGAAGTCGAGGTGCCGGAGGCCATCCTCCGCACCATCGGGCCGGAGGAGGCGCCATGCGGCTGAAACAGCGGGAGGAGCAGGGCATCGTCACCCTCACCTTGAGCCGTCCGGAGGTTCGCAACGCCCTGGATGCCGCTCTGATCGAGGATGTGCTGGGTGCCCTGGAGGCTCTTTCTGCACGTGAGGACCTTCGGACGCTCGTACTGAGGGGAGATGGCACGATGTTCTGTGCTGGGGCGGATCTCGGCGCCATGCGGGGCGCAGGGCAGGGTACCGAAGCGGACAACCGCGCCGATGCGAACCGGCTGGCGTGCCTCTTCCACACGCTGGCGGCCTTCCCCGTTCCCACGGTGGCGGCGGTGCAGGGAGCGGCGCTCGGGGGGGCTTTAGGACTCGTGGCCTGCACGGACTTGGTGGTTGCGCAGACCGCGGCAAGGTTCTCCACGCCAGAGGTCCGGGTCGGGCTCGCTCCCGCCACCATCAGTCCCTACGTGGTGCGTCGGCTGGGGCCGGGACGGGCCTCGGATCTCATGCTCACCGGCCGACGCATCGAAGCGCCGGAAGCCCTGGTAATCGGGCTCGTGCAGCGGGTGGTGGAGGATCTGGAAGTGGGACTGCGGGACCTCCTGGCGGAACTGGCACAGGCCGGCCCGCAGGCCCTGCGCGCCACCAAGGCCTTGCTTCTGGCCGCTTCTCCCCTGCCGGATCGGGCCGCACGAGAGGCCACCGTGGAGGCCCTGGTGCGTGTGCGAGGCACCGCCGAAGCGGCTGAAGGCACCCGCGCCTTCCTCGAGAAGCGGCCTCCCGTCTGGATTCAGCCGTGAGTCCCCTGTCTGTGGGCGCTGCTGTGCCTGTGCAAACCTTCCTGAGCAGGTGACTCCATGATTCGTCTTGTCATCGCCAATCGGGGGGAGATCGCCCGGCGTATTCTGCGGACGGCGCGTCGCATGGGCATGACGGTGGCAGTGATCTCCACCACGGACGACCGGGACGCCTTGGTTCGGCGGGAGGCGGATGCCGTGCTCGAAGTGCCGGACTTCCTGGACGCTTCGGCAGTGGTGGCGGCGGCATCCAGCTGGAAGGCGACCCTGCTCCATCCTGGCTATGGGTTTCTCTCTGAGCGTGCGGATTTCGCCGAGGCGGTGGTGGTAGCGGGCATCGCGTTCGTTGGGCCGACACCCGAGTCCATGCGCCTGCTGGGGGCCAAGGAGCCCGCCAAGGCCCTGGCGCGGGGCTGTGGCGTGCCCGTGGTGGAAGGTCTGAGCTCTTTGGAACTGGCGGAATTCCCTTCCGGATCCTGGGAGGGCCTGCTCGCCGCTCGTGGCGTCACAGCACCCTATCTCGTGAAGGCCAGCGGGGGGGGCGGTGGGCGTGGCATGCGTGTGGTGGCTCGCATCCAGGATCTTCCCGCCACGCTGAAGGCCGCCTCTGAGGAGGCCCGTGCGGCCTTCGGGGATGGCACGGTCTTCGTGGAGCGATGGATCGAGGAGGCGCGGCACATCGAGGCCCAGGTCTTCGGGGATGGGCGCGGGGGCGGGGTCTTCCTGGGGGAGCGGGAGTGCAGCCTGCAGCGGCGCCACCAGAAGGTGCTGGAGGAATCCCCCGCCTGCGCCAACGATCCCGTGCTGCGGGAGGATCTGGGCCGTGCGGCCCTATCCCTGGTGCGGGCTGCGAAGTACCGCGGGGCTGGCACGGTGGAGTTTCTGGTGGCCCCAGACGGTCACTTCCATTTCCTGGAAGTAAATACCCGAATCCAGGTGGAGCATCCCGTCACAGAGCTGGTGACCGGCCTGGATGTGGTGGAAGCCCAGCTGGAACTGGCGCTGGGGCAGTGGCCAGGGCAACTCGGAGATCCCGGCTGCTTCCACCCACCTCAACTGAAGGGTGTGGCGATGGAGGTTCGCCTCCTGGCAGAGGATCCCCGGAATGGCTTCCTGCCGACGCCGGGGCGCCTGGGGTTGGTGCGATTCCCGACCGGGGACGGCATCCGGGTGGATACCGGCGTGGCGGCGGGAAGCCAGGTGAACGGACGCTATGACTCCCTGGTGGCGAAGGTCATCGCCTGGGGACCGGACCGGGCGCAGTCTCTGGGGCGTCTTCGACAGGCACTGTCCGATACGGTGCTCCATGGTTGCACCACCAACACGACTTTTCTGCGCGCCCTGCTGGACCACCCGGATGTGGAGACGGGCCAGATCCACACTCGCTGGCTGGAGACTCACGCAGAGGCTCTCACCGTCGATCCCATGCCGTTTGCCCAGGCATACCTCTTCGATCATCCCGCTTTCCGGGAGGCCTTGAGTTACGGTTTGTCGGGCGATGGTTTCCCGAAACCCGGACCAGCCGCCCTCCTTGCGGGGCTGGAGGATCCCGCGCTCTGCGTGGGTGCCCTCGAGCCGCCTCCCACTTTCAGGCTGCGGCCTGGGACAGAGCCGCATGCCTTCCGCGTCGAGTTGGGAAGCCAGTCCTTTGCGCTCTGGGCAAGCCGCCGTGACCGTTCGACCTTGGAGGTCACCTTGGATGGGATCACCCGTCTGTTGGAGGATCCCTTGGCCCGGCGGGCTCATGGCGGGACTGGGGCGGGCGGGGATGGGGAGGTCCGAGTGCCCATGGCAGGCCGTGTGATCAGCCTTGGGGTAGCGGTCGGCGAAACGGTGGAGGTCGGGCAGCCTCTCCTCGTTCTGGAGTCCATGAAGCTCCGTTTCGATGTTCCTGCGCCTAGGGACGGTGTTTTGAGCCGCTGGCTGGTGTGCGAGGGGCAGGTGCTGGGGGGGCCTGAGGCGGTGGCCCTTCTGATCTGATGTGCTTCTTGAAATACGGGGGGAGGTCGCCAGCCTAGATCAAGGCCTTGCGCCGCTCCTCTTCAATGAGGGCGAAGAGCCGGTCGGTCCGGCTGCGGGGGAGGCGAAGCTCCTGAATGACGGCGGTCGGTGTCGTGCCTGCCAGAGTTGCCTTCAACCGGATCATCTGGATGCAGTAGAGGTTGAGGGTTTCGCGACAGCGGTCCACTGTGCCCCGTGTTACCAGGCGCAGGGTCGCCTCTGGGGATCCGGTGGCCTCCGGCTGAGGCACCTGGGGCTGGCCTTCGGACAGGGCCTCCAGGAGGGCAGGTGTCCAGCGGATGAGATCCGGAACCAGGGACTCCGAGGCCGTGAACAGGGTGTCGAAGCCCTCAAGCATGAAGGCGAGGGCCTGTAGCGTGGTGTCCAACTTTTCGTATTGGTTGATGAGGAGGTTCCAGGCAATGGGGGCAGCGCGGTAGAGGGTGTCCCCGATGCGAAGGTGGATGGACATGCCCACATGAAGGAAGGTTCGGATGGCGTAGTCTCCGGCGGTCTCAATGAGGGACGGTTGGGGGGAGTCCTTGATGGGGTGCATGAACAGCAGCCCGGGATTCAGCCCGATGGTCTCCAGAAAGAAGTGCCGATTGGCCAGCAGGTAAAGTTGCTGCGGAGACTCCGTCGCCGCTGGAAGGGTTTCGCGGAGGTGCTCCAGCAGTTGTTCGAAGTGCAGGTTGTCCTTGAACGTGGCGTGGGCGAGTAGGAAGAGTATGTTGCGGATCTTTAGATCGAGATCCCCGAACACGGTCTCTCGCTTGGCCTCAGGGAACCGGGCCTTCCACTGGAGCCCGATCTCCCCCTTCAGAGTTCCCAGAAAGGTCTGGATCTCTTTCTCCTGGAGCATGGTCAGGGTGGACTGCAACTCAGCCTCCCGGAAGCCTTTGCCAGGCGCCGCGTCCGGGGAGCGCTTCCGGAGGTAGGCGATGGCATCGGCCGTGGCCATGCGTCGGGGCAGCAGGGGCTCAAGTCGGGCCAGCTCAAAGGGGTAGTGGTGGGCTCCTTCGAGGGCATAGACGCCGAAGATGGAAGATCCCGCGATGAGGTCCAACTGGAAGATTCGCTCAAGAAGGGGGTAAAGATTTGGATCATCTGGCAGGTGAAACAGGTCCAAATAGTTGGACGCGAACCCCAGGCCGTGTTCCGCGAGATGCCGGAGCTGGTCCAGGCGCCGGGAGACGGGCAGCCGATCGAGTAGGCCGTCGTCGGGGGCCGCCCGGAGGGCCTCCAGGGTGCCAAATGGATCCTGGTGCAGCAGGCCGTCCAACACCGGGCCGATGACGGCGGGATCGGTCTTCAAGGGGGCGGGAAGCAGAGTCAGCTGGTGCTTGCGTGCATGCTGGGAGAGCCTGCCACGCGCCTGGTCATAGCGGCGCTGGTTGTCCCTTGCGCCGGGCTCGTCGGAGGCTCCGGCGAGATGCATGACCTCGACCTTCTTGTACTCCTCAAAATCCAATGCCGGTTGGAGGGAGGCGGCTACCAGGAGGATCTCTACCAGGGCTTCAGCGGGCAGCCCAAGCTCAGCCAAGTGAGGCAAGGTCCGCTCGGGGTCTTCCAGGGCACAGAGGCTGGCGCAGTTTTGGCGGTCCGTCTCGTCGAGTTGGAAGAGGGGCAGATGTTGGATGATTACCTTCGTCAGCCCCTCTCCTGGGCCACTGCGGGCTACGAGGCGACGCAGGTTGGCTGACAGGCCATCCATGAGGCGGGCCATGTCCTTCTGCAGGGCTTTGAGTCGGGCGGGGTCGGAGGTGTGAAGGTTCCGGAGCCTCGGCAGAAGGGCACGGAACGCCTCCGCAGAAGGGGGATCAGCCTGGAGGGCCTGCCTGCTGGCAGCCTGCAGCTGAAGTGCGTGAAGTCGTGCTTCCTCCATGCGCGCAGAAACGCGAGCCATCAAGGACCCCCTTTGGGCGGCGCCGACAAGGACAGAGAACCCAGCGGCCTGGGCCTGTGGGTGTGGACTCCATCCGGCTTCAGAAGGACCGGGGCCGTGGTCGTCGACATCCCCCACTCTGTCGGATCGCACGGGAATTCACGTAAAAACGGTTTCAGAACTCATTGCCATTTGGTTGAACGACGATGACGAGACTCGTCCACCAACTGAAATCCCCATATCGCCCACGTGAGCTGTAACTATTCATTCAAAACGGAGGCAAATATGAACGAATCTTCGGATACGGCCGGCAACATCGTGATCGGCAACGATGTGGCCATCAAGGGAGTGTTGGTGGTGCCAAATCGGGCAGTCATCAACGGCTCCATTGAGGGTGAAATCACGGCCCGAGAACTGGTGGTTGGCCAGACGGGGAAGATCATCGGCCACGCGCGGACCGAGCAGGCGGACATCCATGGTGAGATTCACGACACCCTGGTTGTAAGTAAATCGCTCATTCTTCGGTCCACGGGGAAGATCCTCGGTGTCCTCCATTACGCGGAACTGGAGATCGAGCGGGGAGGTCTTGTGGAGGGCCAGATGACCCAGGCAGGCGAACCAGAAGCGGCCCAACTGGTCGAGCGGTCCAGCATCACGAATGCTATCCAGTAGGGCCTCATGCTGCAGGTGCTAAAGAGGATCTGTCTCTGGGGAGCCCAGGCTCCGGGCTGGCTGGTCCGGGTCTGGGGTGGGCCCTACCTGGATGCCCGGATCATTCTGGAACAAGAAGGTCAGCTTCGGTACTTCCATGTCCACTCCAGGCTCCAACGTCTGCTTGCACGCACCAGCCTCCTCGTGGCGGGTGGCGCTCTCCTGCTGCTCGTCCTTCTGTGCGGGAGCAGCCTCTGGCTTGTCGTGAAAAAGAGCCGCCTCGAGAGGGCGCATCAGGCCATCTATGCAGCCCTGTTGGTGAGCTCTTCAGATTCGCGGTCGGGGTCAAGCGGTGGGGAGGAGGATTTGATGGCAATGGTCCGGGCCATCCAGGACCGACAGATCGCCATGCGCCAGTACCTGGGGTTCTCCACACGGGTTTATCAGGAAGAGAATGCTGGCTTGATGGGGCATCTGGAGGCTTCGGGTCTCACGGAAGTTGCCATTCAGGCGATCGAGCGTGCCTCAGCCTATGGGGGTGCCCCGATGGAATCGGCGGGGCCTGCCGCACCGCAGAAGGTGCTTCCCGACCCTCTCATTGCAGAGATCGTCCGGAATCGGGCCCTCCTGGAGGTGCTGCGAGCCCTTCCCCAACGGATGCCCCTTGCCGCAGGGGAAGTGAGTTCGGACTACGGGATCCGCAAGCACCCCATCACTGACAAGATCCATTTCCACACGGGGGTGGACTTCGTCCTCGGTGGCCCTGATGAGGCAGTCCGGGCAGTCAAGGCGGGCCGAGTCCTTGCGGCCTTCGTCCACCCGAACCTGGGCAATACGGTGATCCTCCAGCACAGTCACGGTTTGGAAACCCTCTACGGGCACCTCCAATCCTTCCGGGTCCAGGCCGGCCAGATGGTCCTGGCCGACGAGGTCCTTGGCATCGTTGGAAACACGGGCCTCTCCACGGGCAGGCACCTGCACTTCGAAATTCTCGTCAATGGCTATCCCACGCATCCAGTCAAAGCGATCAAGGCGGCCCGCAATGTTCAACAGATCTAACACTGTGCAGGCAGGGGACGAGCGGCAGGGTGGGACCCTGCTCCAGCATGAGGAGAGGCTTCCCAGGGAGCCTGGGATCAGGATGGCGGAGGACCTACGCTCCAGCTTCGAACTCAGCGGAGCCAAGCCCTCCATCATCAGCGAGCAGTTTGTGCTGGTGGGCAACATCAAGGCGCCGGGGGACTTGCACATCGAAGGGACGGTGTGTGGAGACCTGGAGGTGGCCTCGGCGATCATCGGGGCAAGCGGGTTGCTGGAGGGAAGCGTGGTCTGCACCACCCTGCAGATCCGGGGCAAGTTTCAGGGCCGTGCCGTCTGCAAGAACCTCTTGGTGGCTTCCACGGCCGAGATCGACGGAGATATTACCTATCAGGACCTCTCGGTCCAGCGGGGAGCGCGGATGCGGGGTCGAATGCATGTGGAAATGCCTCAGACCTGAGACCCCGGCATGCTCAAGAAGAGGGGCGGCCGGAGCCGCCCCTCTCTGTTTGGTGAAGCCTGCCTCAGGCTTCGAGCTGTTTCTTGCGGGCCTCGACGATCTTGTCGGCGTCGCGGCCTTCGAGTTCCTGCAGGTGGTGGAAGGACCAGTTGAAGAATCCAACGCCCATGGTCTGGGAGCGGAGTTCCACGATCACGTCGTTCATCTCGCTCTGGGGCAGATAGGCGTTCACCACGTCCCAGCCGTCCCAGCCTGGCTTGGCGTCAAAGCCGAGGATCTGGCCGGCGCGGTGGCCGGTGACCATGCGCTGGGCCTTGGCGGTGTGCTCGCTGGG
>CAYQAS010000153.1:0-8575 GCA_964415525.1 uncultured Solibacteraceae bacterium | reverse complement strand
AAGATCACGCTCGCGCTGGATCTGTGCCTCGAGCCGCTCCTGCTGGAAGCCGACGGGGCCCAGTTGCAGCAGGTGGTCATGAACCTGGTGACCAATGCGGGCGATGCCATCGGGGATGCCACGGGCACCATCCGCATCACCACCAGCAAACGGAACGCCGACACTCTTTACCTCGCTCAGACCTTCCAAGGTCAGGAGCTCCAACCCGGGCCCTACATCATGCTCCAGGTGGAGGACGACGGCTGCGGCATGTCCCCGGAAGTGCTCTCGAAGATCTTCGATCCATTCTTCACGACCAAGAGCACGGGCCGCGGTCTGGGCCTCAGCGCCACCCTCGGCATCCTTCGCGGCCACAGGGGGGGCCTACGCATCTACAGCGAAGTGGGCCGGGGCTCCGTCTTCAAGATCCTGCTGCCGGCTGCCAGCGCGGATGGAACAGAGACTCCGACCAATGAGGTTGCAGCGCTCGCGGAGCTTCATGGCCGGGTGCTAGTGGTGGACGATGAGCCGGAAGTGCTGGCGGCCTCCACGCTCCTGATGGAAGCCCTGGGCTTCGAGGTGGTTCAGGCCGCCGATGGCCAGGAAGCGCTCGGGCACTTCGAAGATGGGAATCGCGAGTTCAGGCTGGTCCTACTAGACCTCACCATGCCTCGTATGGATGGTCGAGAGACACTGCGCGAGATTCAGAAGATTGCGCCCAGCCTACCGGTGGTCCTCTGCAGCGGCTACAGCGAAGTCGTTGCCAGCCGGATCGACGGGACGGTCCACTTCCTCCAGAAGCCCTTCAGCATGGCGGACCTCCGCAAGAAGGTGCAGGCTGTACTCGCCTGATCAGAACGCCACCTGCACCACCGCCACGAGGGAGTTTCCAGTCCGAGGTTCCGCGCCCTTCATCCAGAGCAGGGGCCCGGTGCGACGAATGAAGTTGAGCTTGAAGCAGACGCTTCGCCAGCGATCCTCGGTCCCGAGACTGCGGCTCCAGCCCCCAACCAGCTCTGTGAACACAGGCTCAGGCCCCTTTTGCGGACCGTGAGCGTCCCCACCGACGTTGTAGTTCATGCGATCCCAACGCAAGGCCCAGGCGTGGGCGCCCTCTCGCCAGACCGCCGTGGCCACCCACCCAAAAAAGCGCTGGTCGAGGTGCTGCCGAAGTGCTGGCAGGACAGGAGCCGCCCCCAGGGTCGGAAAGCGGCGCCCCAGGCGGCCCGAGACGAACTCCCCGGAGAGGTGCCATTGCGTCCGTTCCGCAACGATGTATCCGCCGAAGGTGGAGGTCGCATCCCCCGCAGCGCGAATGGCCTCTGCCTCTGGAGCGCCTGTCCCGGGGATCGGATACACCGCGGCATCCTCCCGGGCATCGGTGCCTCCCCGCAGACCAAATAGGGCGGCGCGATACCCTGAGGGGTGGGCCAACTCCATGCGGAACGTCGCATCCTTGCGTCCATTCAGGTCCGCCGCACGCCCTCCCCCATTGAAGATTCCCAGCGTCAGGCGCGCTTCCCAAGCTCCCCAGGGCCGCGTGAGGGTCAAGGCCGCACCCCGGTCCCATTTATCCGAGAACTGACGGGCCAACATGGAGCGATCGTAGAAGAAGAGCTGGGTTGCGGGCACCACACTGCCCTCAAAACCCTGAGGCGGCTTGAACTGGCCCAGACGCAGGGAAAGCCCCTTCACGGGTGCCCACATCACCGCTGCATCCGCGAGGATGTTCCCAACGAAGCTGGGATCCAGGGCGACGTTCCAGCTGACATCCTCGGTCACTCGACCATTGAGGTAGAGCTCCGCACGCCGTACAACCCACCCGCTCTCCCGCAAGCCTGCGTGGTGAGGAATGTAGGGCGTACCCGGCTCATGCAACCGAGATCCCAGCAAATCCCAGGTGCGCAGCTCCCGATCCAGGGCCTGGTGATACCAGAGGGTGAGAAGCCCAGCGACCTTCACATCCTGGGCGCCTAACCACCCGGCAGCCCCCAGCAACAGCAACGCCTGGAATCGACCCATCAGTGACCTCGTGCCCAGCCTGCTTCGGCAGACCAGGCACGGTAAGTGATTTCAGTCCTGGGGCATATCAGCGAGCCGCAGGTCGATGCAGAGCCGGGCACCGTCGCGCCGTACGAGGCTGTATCGATTCTCGCTGTCCTGGAAGCGCAGGCTCCCTGCGTCCTGCCGGATGGCTTTTAGGGTGCTGTCGAGGTTCTTTCCAAGGGCGACCAGGGCGGCCATGGACGCGGTCGCATCGGGATAGGTCAGCACCAGCTTGGTCGTGACCCGGCCCTTGGCATCCTTGTAGTCCGCACCCACGGCCCAGACGCGCTGCCCCTGGCTGAGGGCGTCCCCATCGCCAAAGGTGAACACGTTCTGCAGTCCCAAGGGGCCCCGGGCCAGCAACTCGGTGCCCGCCACACGGCCCTCCTTCGGCAGCAGGGCAAAGAGGTCCGCCGGTTTTTCATCTGGAATGGCCTTCATGGCCTCATTCAGCACCTTCGCCAGTTCCGGCAGATCGCTGTCCTTGCCGGTGGGATGGTTCAGCACCACCATGCAGCGGCCCTTCAGTGCCGTGACCTGCTGCGGGCTGGCGGTGTGTCGCACGGAGACCGCCTTGAGGGGCGTTTCCTTCCCGCACTTGCTGAGATAGGTCGCCAGCGCCGCCTCCGCATCCTTCATGCGGTATGTCTCCAAGGTCAGCTCCACCTTGTCGCGGCTGAATGTGCGGACTTCCAGCGTCTCGAAGCCCGTCTCCAGGAAGAGCTCCGCCCCGCCATCGATGTGGCCGTAGAGGTTTTCCTCCTTGAAAGTCACCGTGCGCGTCACTGTCCATCCCTGCACGGCCTCCGGCGACACCAGGGCTGGAAGAATCAGCAGCAGCGGCATCATCGCTTCACCACCTGGATCTTGGCGGCATCCCCGATGCCGAGGCCCAGTTGTTCGCCCAGACGCAGGAAGGCGGTGACCCGGGGATGGTCGGAGACGCGCCCCCCCTCGGCCTTGCGTTTGGCGGCGACGAGGTCGTGGCCCACGCGGTCCATGGCGAAGGGATCCGTGGCGAAAAAGAGCGTGTTGGCACGCCACTGCTTGGCGACGACCGGCTCCGGCCCGCCGTCCCACTGCCCGATGAGGCCATCCATCACGTTCAGGACCAGCTTCTCGCGGATGGCAGGGAAGGCCAGCACCTCCGCGCCCACTTCGAGCCCCAGCGGACCATGCAGCCGCGCGGTATTGCAGATGGCGCCGTAGCCCAGGTTCTTGGTGGCCATGCTCACGCTGGCGCCCGTGTTCTTGAAGACGGGCACGTTGATGATCTTGGTCAGGCGCTTCGTCACGAGCGTGCCGAAGTAACTCTCCTTGCCGTTGAAGACGTGCTGGTTTAGGTAGGCCTTGTCCTTCGGCGCCTCCACATCCACCCAGAAGAAGGCGCTCTTGTCGAAGTTGCCTTCGCTCACGTGGTGGCCGTCGGGCTTCAACCAGGCGCTGTCATCCGCCTTCTTGCCCTCCTGCGCGGCCTCATCCATGGTCTGCAGGCCCACGCAGTCGATGCCGGGATACCGCGCCTGGGTGAAGCCCGCGTCGCTGAGCATGTAGTCAAAGCGATCCCAGATCACGATGTTCTTGCGGGGAAGGCCGCTGGCGACGAGCCAGTCCACCAGCGCATCCACGACTTCCAGATGTGTGCTGATGACCTTGGGGCCGACAGGATTCACCTTGATGCCGACCACGTCATCCTTCGTGAAGAACAGCTTGAAGCTGCCCTTCAGGTCCTTGCCGGTCAACCCGGTGATGCCCCGCTCCACCATAGCCTTCACGACCTTGGCGTCCGGCACCCGATCCACCGTCGCCTTGGCATCCTCCACCTGGACCACTTTGCCTGGGAAGGGCCCCGGCAGCGCGTGCTTCCCACGCGGCACCTTCATCGCATCCGCCACGTTGGTCGCGGGCCGTGGCTTCGGCGGCGGTTGCGGCTTGGCGTCCTGGGCGCAGAGCCCGGCGGACAGGGAGAGAAGAAGGGCGAGACGGGCGACCATGGCGGCTCCGGGGAACACGAACAGTGTGCGCGGGTAGAGCCTTCACCAACACCACTCGAACAGGCGCGAGGCGCTGTCCTTATCCCCTTCATCCCCTTCATCCCTGTTCATTCATCTTTTGTTCTTCTCTGAAAACAGGAGCAACGACAGCCTCGAATCGGGCGAACCAGCGCTCTTCATGGGGTTCCTGCCTGCGACGCTCCCTGTTCGACGATGATGAAAAGCGAATTCAACAGGAACGCAGGGGATGGAGGGGATAAAAGCAGGTTGAAACAACGGGATCTCCTTGCCAATCCGTCATCCCACCAAGGCCGAATGACCCATCTCCCGTAGGATGGTTCCCACATCCCCAGGAGAGTGCCATGCCCTTGCATCCCCGTTTCGACACGCCCATGGACACCGAGCGCATGGTGGCCGAGTTCCTGGAGATGGTGCAGATTGACAGCGAGTCGGGCGACGAGGCGAATTTCCTGGCCTGGCTGAAGCCGCGCATCGAGGCCCTGGGGGGCACCGCCGACTTCGATGCCTACGGCAACCTGCTGGGCACCGTGCCCGCCAAGGGCAGCAGCGCCGATCCCATCCTGCTGAGCTGCCACGGCGACACCGTGAAGCCCGGCAAGGGCATCCGACCGGTGATGGCGGACGGCGTGATCCGCTCCGGCGGCGACACGATCTTGGGGGCAGACGACAAGGCCGGCATCGCCGAGATGCTGGAGGCCCTGCGCGTCGCGCCCGTGCATCCGCCCATCGAGATCGCCATCAGCCGCCAGGAGGAAGTGGGCCTGCTGGGGGTGAAGGCCATGGACATGAGCCGCCTCACGGCGAAGAAGGGCTTCCTGCTCGATAACGATGTGCTGGACACGCTCATCATCGGCGGCCCCAGCTACTTCGCACTCGACGTGAAGGTCACGGGGCGCGCCGCGCACGCGGGCATGGAGCCAGAGAAGGGCATCAACGCCATCGCCGCCGCCGCCCGCGCCATCAGCGCCCTGCGCCTGGGGCGTCTGGACCACGAGACGACCGCGAATGTCGGCGTGATCCAGGGCGGCCTCATCCGCAACGGCGTGCCGGAGGTCTGCACCTTCATGGCGGAGTGCCGCAGCCTGGACCATGCCAAGGGCCAGGCCCTGGCCGAGGAGATGGTGGCCATCCTGGAGCGCGAGGTGCCCGCCAATGGCGCCCAGTTGCAGCTCACGGTGAACAACATGTGCAAGGCCGTGCGCATCGACCCCGACACGGCATGGACCGTGAAGACCGCCAAGACCGCCCTCGCCAAGCAGGGCATCCAGGCGGAGGCCGCGATGATGACGGGCTTCACCGACGCCTCCATCTACAACAATGTCGGCATCGAGATGGTGGTCGTCGGCATTGGCGCCCGCCTGGAGCACAGCAACCAGGAGCACATCCATGTCGAGGACATGGAGCGGGCCGTCGCCATGATGGTGGAGATTCTCCGCCTGAGCGCCTGACTTCCAGCCAGACGAATCACCGAATGCGGCCCCCACTTGGGGCCGCATTTTTTACATTCAGGTGACTAAGCCTTTCTGTAGGCTGTCCGAATCCCCTTGCATCCCACACCAACGGTCCGCCCCTGAGGTTCGCGACCATGCATGCACCGCTCACGGAAGGCAGCACCCTCGGCCCCTACCGGATCCTCGATCATCTGGGCAGCGGCGGCATGGGCGAGGTCTATCGGGCGCAGGACCCCAAATTGGAGCGGGTGGTAGCCATCAAGGTCCTGCATCCCGCTTTGGTCCATGACCAGAAGGCCATGGCGCGCTTCCGGCGCGAGGCCAAGGCCGTGGCCTCGCTCTCGCACCCCAACATCCTGGACATCCATGACCTCGGAGAAGATGGCGGGCGCATCTACGCGGTCATGGAACTGCTGGAAGGCCAGACCTTCCGTCAAATCATCCAAGAGGGACCTTCACCCCTGCGCAAGGTCCGCACCTGGGGTATCCAGGTGGCGGAAGGCCTCGCCGCCGCCCATGCCAAGGGCCTTATCCACCGCGACATCAAACCCGAGAACCTCTTCCTGACCCGGGATGGGCGGGTAAAAATCCTTGATTTCGGCTTGGTCAAGACCCTGCTGGAACCCGAGGACAGCTCTGGAGAGAACCTCACCGGACCGGTCCCACCTCCGGCAGTCACGCAGGAAGGCGTCGTGCTGGGCACCGTGGGCTATATGAGCCCTGAGCAGGTGCGTGGCCAGAAAGCGGACACCCGCTGTGACCTGTTCAGCCTCGGGGTCGTGCTCGTGGAACTGCTGACGGGGCGCCACCCCTTCCGCCGGGACTCCACCGCCGACACCCTCAGTTCGATCCTGAAGGACGATCCCTTCGATTCCGTATCCCCGGGCGAGTTGCTGACACCAGCCCTGGAGCGGTTCTTCCGTCGTTGCCTGGAAAAGCAGGCCGAGGATCGGTTCCAGCATGCCAAAGACCTCGGCTTCGCCTTGGAGGCCCTGCCGGAAAGGACCACGGGGACCTTCCTGCCCCTGCGCTCCCGCCGCCGGATCTGGAGCTGGATGAAGGGCGCAGCAGCAATCCTGCTCCTGGTGGGCCTCGGCGCCGTGGGCGCGCGAATGGCCTCGCCTGCCCGGGATCCCGGTCAACCCACCTTCCAGCGACTCACCTTCCAGCAAGGCAACCTGCTCAATGCACGGTTCCGCAGTGGAACGGTGGTCTACAGCGCCGCTTGGAACAATCAGCCTGCGGAACTCTTCACCGTGCGACCCGATGGCACGGAAGATCGGCCCCTCCGGGTGCCAAACGCAGAAGTCCTCGCCAGCTCGCCCCGCGGGGAACTCGCCCTCCGAATCAGTCCCTATGCCATCTCCGCCCCCGAATCCTCGGGCACCCTGGCCCTGCTCACCCCCGATAGCGGCCCCACCCGGCCCCTGCTGGAAGGCGTGCTCGCGGCGGATTATGGCCCAAAAGGATTGGCCGCAACCCAGTGGCAGTTCTCGTCCAAGACCGCAAAGGCGTCGTACGTCCTTCGCTATCCCCTGGAGAAAGTCCTCTACACGAGCCCTCACTTTCTCTCAGCAGTGCGGGTCTCTCCAAAGGGGGATGCCCTCGCGGTGTTCGAATATGACCCCACCCGTAAGCTCGGCCGAATCCTGCGTTTGGACATGAGCGGCCATATCCAGGTGCTGGTGGAGAACATTTCCTGGACCCTTCCGGGCATGGCCTGGACCCCGGACGGAAGGGAACTCTGGTATTCCTTGCCGCCTGAGGAGCAGCCGCACTTCGAACTGTGGGCCGTGGATGCGCAAGGGCGACGCCGCATGATCCGTACGGACAGCACCTTCTACGCCCTGCACGACATCGACCCGGAGGGTCGCTGCCTCATCGAGCGGTCCACCAGCCGGTCGCGACTCATCGTGGCCACCCAGGGCGGCGAACGGGATTTGAGCTGCTGGGATCAATCGTCCCTGGGCGGCATCAGCCAGGATGGCCAGTCCGTCCTCTTCACCGAAAGCGGGGAGGGCGCCCGCCACCAGGAGCTCGTCTTCTATCGCTCCGCCCATGATCAGCCCGCCATTCGCCTGGGCGAGGGCAAGGCCTACGCGCTTTCGCCCGACCGCCAGTGGGCCGCCGCCTGGCGCAAGGACCGGCCCGGTCGGCTCTTCCTGCTGCCTACCGGCACGGGCCTGCCTCGGGAATGGCCCGTCGACCTTCAGTCCATGGATGGCTGCCGCTTCCTTCCGGACAACCGACACCTGATGCTCTCGGGTGTGACCGCGACCGGCGCCTCCAGAGTGCTGCTGCTGGATGGGGAGACCGGTGCGACGCTGCGAACCCTGCCCTCCAAGGGCCTCACCGCTCAGGATGGAAGCGGCTTCCTGGTCTTGAAGGATGGGAATCTTGTGGAGATGGACCTGGAGGGTCAGTTCCACCGCACCTTCCCAGCCAAGCTTCCATCCCTTTGCAACGCCGTGGCGTGGTCCGGGGACAAGCGGGAGCTGTTTGTTTGGAACACCAAGGGGCTGCCCCACACGCTTTCCGCCCTGAACCTCGAGACCGGCACCCTGCGCACCCTACGCGCCCTGCCCGGCCGCCACACCCCAGGATTCCTGTCCGTAGATCGCGTCCTCACCTCGCGGGATGGTGAGACCGTGGCCTACAGCCTCCGAGAGACGGTGATGTCGGACCTGCTGATCGTGACCTTCCCGAAGCAGTAGCTCAGGTATCCAGCAGCCGCTCCCGTTTGAGCTTGTTGATGCGGTCCCGCAGCTCTGCCGCTTTTTCGAACTCCATCCGGTCGGCGAGGGTCCGCATCTCGGCTTCGAGCTTGGCCACGCCTTTCTCAAAGGCCTTGTCGTCGACGTAGCGGAGGGGCTCCTCGGCCGCAGTGTCCACCTTGGGTACCCCCACAAATTCTCGGGATAGCGCCTCGCCCAACACATCGTCGATGTTCTTCCGGATGGTCTCGGGCGTGATGCCGTGCAGGGTGTTGTGGTCCACCTGCTTCTGGCGGCGGCGGGCGGTCTCATCGATGGCCTTTCGCATGGAGTCGGTCATGCGGTCGGCATAGAGGATGGCGCGGCCGTT
>CAYQAS010000152.1:0-8674 GCA_964415525.1 uncultured Solibacteraceae bacterium | reverse complement strand
GAGCATCTCGCGGCGGGCGCCGGGACGGGCGGCGGAAAGCGCGTCGGCAGCAGTGACGAGCATGGCCTCGACCGTCTTCGGCTCGTAATCCCCGTGGTGGCAGCTCATGGCGTGGATGACGTCGTCTTTCTCGCCAAAGCGCTTGAGGAGTTCCATCCCGATCTCGATGTGCGTGCCTTCCACCTCACGGTCGATGGCCTTGCCGATGTCATGGAAGAGGCCCGCGCGCCGGGCCAGCCGGGCATCCGCACCGAGTTCCGTCGCCATATATTCGGCGATGTGGGCGACCTCCTTGGTGTGGTCCAGCACGTTCTGGCCATAGCTGGTGCGGTAGTTCAGGCGGCCAATGAGTTTATGGAGCTTCGGGTGAACATCCGGGAAGCCCATGGCGATGGACGCGCTCTCCCCAAGTTCCTTGAGGTGAGTGTCCATCTCCACCTTGACCTTTTCCACCACCTCTTCGATGCGGGCGGGGTGGATACGCCCATCCGCCAGGAGTTTGAGGATGGACTGGCGTGCCACTTCGCGACGGATGGGATCGAAGCTGGAAACGACGATGCTCTCGGGGGTATCGTCCACGATCAGATCGCAGCCCGTAGCCTTTTCCAGCGCACGGATGTTGCGGCCCTCACGGCCGATGATGCGCCCCTTCAGATCGTCGGAGGGCAGCTGGACGGAACTGACCGCCATCTCCGTGACGGCGTCGGAAGCCACCCGCTGGATGGCGGCGCTGATGGTCCAGCGCGCCTTCTTCTCCGCCTCTTCCTGGGCCTCTTCCTCGATGCGACGCACCAGTTTGGCGGCGTCCATCTTGGCGGTGTATTCCAGCTGGCCAATCAGCTCGGCGCGGGCAGCCTCCCGGGTCAGACCCGAGACCTCCTCGAGCCGTCGGGCCTGGGCCTCGTGGAGCTGCTGGACCTCGGCGCGCTGAGCCTCCAGTTTCTCCAGATCTTCCCTGCGCTTCTCGTTCTTGAGGTCCAGTTCCTTGGTCTTCTGGTCCACCAAGGCCGTCTTCTTGTCGAGCCCATCCTCCTTCTGCTGGAGGCGCTGGCTCTGCTTGTCCAGGTTGGACATCCGCTCGTTGATCAGCTTCTCGGCCTCGGTGCGAGCCTGAAGGGCCTGCTCCTTGACCTTGAGCTCCGCCTCCTTGCGCAGGGACTCGGCATCCTTCTCGCCTCGCACCCGGATGCGCTGGGCCTCCTTCTCGGCCTCGGCGAGGGTCTGCTCGCGCTGCGTCTTGAGGTCCGATTCCGCCTTTGTGAGGGCCTTCGACGCCTCTACGGTCGCCTGTGCAGCCTTGCTGGCCTTGTAGAGGCCAAAGGCGACACCCGCCACCGCGAGCAGAAGCAAGATCCAGGACAATGTGTTCATGGGTGACTCCGTTGGGTTAGGAGCCGCCGGACTTCAATAGATCTGGAAGGAGATCCCCGCTCAGTCGTGGAGGTTTGCCGAGTTCCCTAGGTTAATAGGGGGGCAGCCAAATGCCGGTTTAAGGCGCTCCGTCGCGCGGCGCGCACAAGGCCGGTTGCAGGCCACCCATCGGTACTTACGGAACAAGCGCGATGCCATCTCACGGGCCTCGCAGGGATCCGATGCCTGGCCACCCAAACCGCTAGTCCGCCCCCTGGAAGAGGGCGCCTGAGGCGTTGGGAAGATCGTCAGGGACATCATCGAGCAGTTTGGAAAGGGTGAGTTCCAGATCTTGAGTGTGCCGGTCAGCTTCATGCTCCAGACACGCCAGCTGGTGTGCCTGATTCAGGACCCCCAGAAGAAGCCAGCTCGTGGTATCCAGCGCCTCCGGAGGGTGCCCCCAGTGTAGCGCACAGGCCTGCTCCATGGCGCGGAAGGTCGTTTCGGCCCGAGCCGCCGCGCGCTCCAGGGCCCCTTTGTCCACGGGGCCCTGGATCTGCAGCGTCTGGCCGAGCAGGTGGACCAGCACCACCTGGGACGGATCCGGCACCGGCGTCGTCAAGCCAGCTCCTCCACCTGCTTGAGGATGGACTCAAGCTCATCCTTGGTGGTCTGCCGATCCTTGAGGAGGGCATCCCGCTCGCTGGCCAGATCCTCCACCCGCCGACGCAGGGACCGCAGTTCCTCGTCCATGGTGCCCCGATCGCTCTGGATCTGGGCGAGTTCGTCCCGGAGCTGGTTCCGCTGCTGGACCAGGGTCTGAAGTTTGGCTTCGAGCTGCTTAAGGATGTCCATGGCGACCTCTGTGGGGTTTCAGTCTAGCTACGTGCGAAGGCTCGCGCCCAGGGTCTCAACGGCGGCCAGGGCCAAGGCGACCCAGCCATCCACTTCCTCGCCGGTGAGGGTGCGGTCCTCCGCCTGGAATTTCAGGCGGAACAACCAGGCCTGCTTCCCTTCCGGCAGGTGTTTCGCCCGGAAGACATCCACACAACCCAGGTCGCGGAGCTCAGGCCGTGCCACGGCGGCCATCATGGCCTCGGCGAGCGGACGGTAGGCCTGATCAAGACCCACAAGCACCGACAGATCGCGGTTCACGGCAGGGAAGCGGCTGAAAGGCTGAAAGGCGGGGATGATGCGCAACTCCGGAACCGGAATGCGCTCCAGCGCCACCTCCACTGCGAAGAGCCCGTCCGCCACTTCCATGACCCGAACCTCGCCTTGGATTCCCAGGTCCCGAACCACCGCAAGGAGATCCGCCGTCTGCACGGGACGCGCCTTGGAGAGGTAGTCCTCGCCGCCCTGCATCCCGCCCCATAGAAATGCCAGGGTGGCGATTTCCACCGGACCCGTCGCGGTGGTGTGGAAGGTCGGCCCCATCTCAAAGAGGCGGATCTCCTTGGCGCCCTGTCGGGTGTTGGTCTCCGCCGCGCGCATCAGGGAAGGCACGAGGGAACCGCGCATGACGGAGTATTCCTGCCCCAGAGGGTTGCCCAGGGTGCGGCCTTCAGCGGGATTGTCCGTCAGCCCCATGCGCTCCTGATGGGCGGCATCCTCTTCGGGACTGACGAACCCGAGGGTCACGGTCTGGTGGAAACCGAGGTTCGCCAGACGGCGGGCCACCCGGCGGCGGATCTGATAGGACTCCGTCAGCGGCAAGGGAGAACCTTCCAGGGGGGGCAGCGCCATGGGAATGGTCTCGTAGCCCACCAGGCGCAGCACCTCCTCGGCGAAGTCCTCTTCGATGGCCAGATCGTGTCGCCAACTGGGGGCAGCCACTGTCAGAGTCTCGCCATCGGCCGTCACGTTGCAGCCAAGACGCTTTAGCAGCGCCGCGGACTGAGCCACTGGGATGTCGAAGCCCGCGATGCGGCGCACCAGATCGCCATCCAGCGTCACAGCGGCGCGGACCGCGGGTTCAGCCCCCACGGTCCAGCCACCGACGAGACGGGCCCCACACCAAGCCTGAAGGCGCTCCGCAAGCAGCGTGCGGGCCACCCGCGCGAAGGCGGGATCCGCGCCGCGACCGAAGCGGTAGGAAGCGTCGGTGTGGACACCGTGCCGGTGGGCCATGGCCCGCACGACACGCGCATCAAACCACGCGCTCTCGAGCAGCACTCGGCGAGTGGTCTCGGTCACCTTGGTGCTGTCACCGCCCATGACACCCGCCAGGGCGATGGGGCCGGAATCATCCGCGATGACGAGGTCCTTCGCCGTGCAGGTGCGGGTGACACCGTCCAGGGTCACGAGGGATTCCCCGACCCTGCCCCAGCGCACCACCACGGCGCCCTTGAGCTTGTCGGCGTCGAAGGCATGGGTCGGATGGCCATAGCGGTGGAGCAGCTCGTTGGAGGCGTCCACCGGCGCCAGATCCTTGGCGTTTGAGCCCATGTGGGCCAGGAAGGTGCGCACGGCGTCCGGCGTGCCGCTCGTCCGATCCAGCTCCAGAATCGCGCTGGCGTAAATCGGGCAGGCATCCGCCTCCAGGCGCATGGGATGGAGGGCCTCGCCTTCGATCATCGGGGTCGTCGCGATGGGCGCCAAGGCGGCGTCCAGCTTCGCGCCGAGATCCCGGGCCATGCCACGCTGACTCAGGGCGTCACCGCGGTTGGCGGTGATGTCCACTTCCAGCACCCAAGTGCCGTCCACCGCTTCCGCGCCATCCACCGGGAAGCCCAGGCTCGCCAGGAAGTCACGCACCTCGTCCATCGTCCGCTCGGCCAGGGCCGGCAGTTCCTGCTGCAGGATGTTCAGATCGAGAAGCATCAGTCCAGCCCTCCCATGGTCTTCAGGAACCTCTGGTCGTTTTCGAAGAAGAGCCGCAGATCAGGCGTCTGGCTCACCATCATCGCGGTGCGCTCCACACCCATACCGAAGGCGAAGCCACTCCACTCGGTGGGATCGATCCCCGCATAGCGCAGCACGTTGGGATGCACAAGCCCGGCGCCCAGGATCTCTACCCAGCCGGAGCCCTTGCAGACACGGCATCCGGAGCCGCCGCAGAGCGGACAACGCACATCCATCTCGCACCCCGGTTCCACGAATGGGAAATACGAGGGCCGGAAGCGCACATCCGCACCGGGGCCGAAGAGAGCCTTCATCGCGTATGCCAGCGTGCCCTTAAGGTGGTGCATGCCGATGTTGTGGCCGATGAGCAGGCCCTCCACCTGATGGAACATCGGGCTGTGGGTCGGATCGATCTCGTCCTTGCGATAGACGCGGCCGGGGCTCAGGAAGCGGATGCCGCCGAGTTCCCGGATCATCGGCGCAACGCGCAGCAGCGTGCGCACCTGTACCGGGCTGGTGTGTGTTCGCAGCAGGAGGTCGGGATGTGCCTCCAGGTAGAACGTGTCGGCGCTGGAGCGCGCCGGATGGTCCGATGGGATATTGAGCCCATCGAAGTTGTGGGATTCCGTCTCGACCTCGGGCCCCTCTTCCACGTGGTAGCCCAGCGGGCGGAAAACGTCCACAAGGCGATCCACCAGCCGATTGAGCGGATTCATGGAGCCGCGAGCGGGCATGGGAGGAGGCAGGTCCGGATCCCAGGCGCTCGCGAGCGCCGCCAAGCGCTTCCGGGCGGCCTCGAGTTCGACAGATTTGGCCTTAAGGGCTTCCTCCCAGGCGTTCTTGGCGAGGTTGATCGCGGCGCCAAGCTCACGCTTCTGCTCCTTGGGAGCGGTCTTGAGCAGCTCCATCAGCCGGGCGGCATGGCTGCCGTCCTTGCCGAGGTAGGCGCCCTTGAGGCGGTTGAGGGCGTCCAGGTCCTGGCAGGATGCGAGGGCATCCGGAAAAGACCGCGCGGCGTCAGCGATGTCGGGTGGCAGCAGACTCAGATCCATGGGTTCCTCTGGCATGCCTGGCGTTGGTACGAAAAAAGGCCGCGTGAAGCGGCCTTCCGGGTCGAAGTAGACGGAGTTGTGTTCGTGCTCGCGTCAGCCCTTGGCCACAGCCACGAGCTGACTAAACGCCTCGGGATTGCGAACCGCGAGATCGGCGAGGATCTTGCGATCGAGCCCAATGGACGCCTTCTTCAGGCCGCCGATGAAGCGGCTGTAGCTGGTGCCATTGATCTCGCAGGCGGCGCTGATACGGACGATCCAGAGGCGACGGAAGTCGCGCTTGCGGTCCTTGCGGCCCTTGTAGGCATAGGCCAGGGCCTTCATCACGGCTTCGCGGGCAGACCGATACAGGCGGCTCTTGGCACCGTAGAAGCCCTTGGCGAACTTGAGCATCCGCTTGCGGCGCTGGACACGCTTAAAACCACGCTTTACACGAGTCATGTTGTCTCCTTTCCTTGTGGCAGCCCTTCAGGGCATTTGTCCGAGCCACGTCGGGGGTGGCGACGGCCACCAAAACAGTTGAAGCTGATGTTTACGCGTAGGGAAGCATCGCGCGGACGCGTCCGAGATCGGACTTGTCGACCATGCCGCCCATGTCGAGCTGCCGCTTGCGCTTGGCGCTCTTCTTGGTGAGGATGTGGCGCTGATGCGAGCAGCCACGCTTGAAGAGACCGCTGCCGGTCTTCTTGAAGCGCTTCTGGGCGCCCTTGTGGCTCTTGATCTTGGGCATGACGTGTACCTCTAGGACTTTGTTTCGACCTCTTCGACCCGTTGTGAATCGGTCTTGGTTGGCTTGGGCTTCTTGGGTAGTTCGAGGACGGGGCGGGGCGTGATGATCGCATGCATGTCGCGCCCTTCGATGCTGGCGGGCTTTTCCACCAGACACTTCTCCGCCACCCGCTGGAGAACCTCTTCGATGATGCGGAACCCGATGTCGCGATGCACGACCTCGCGTCCACGGAACATCACGACCACCTTGACCTTGTCGCCTTCTTCGAGGAAGCGCAGGATGTGCTTCACCTTGAATTCGAAGTCGTGGTCGTCGGTGCGGGGGCGGAATTTCACCTCCTTCACCACGATGTTCTTCTGCTTTGCGCGGGCAGCGTGCTCACGCTTGGCTTCCATGAACTTGTACTTGCCGTAGTCCATGATGCGGCAAACGGGTGGGTTAGCCGTCGGCGAGACTTCGACAAGATCCAGGGTCTTGCTCTCTGCGATCCGGACAGCCTCGTGCGGCGACATGACGCCAAGCTGCGTTCCGTCTGCGTCGATGACCCGGACTTCAATCGCCCGGATGCCGTCGTTGATGCGAGTCTCGGTGGTACGGATAGGCCCTCCCCTTGCACACAAGGAAAATGAGGATACCAGCGAAAGCTAGGTTATCCAAGGAAAGATCTAACGGCGGCGCTCGCGGATCTCTTCGACGAGACCAGCCAGGAAGGTCTCGACCTCCTGGACGCCTGTGTCGCCCTTCGCGCGATGGCGCACACTCACGGTCCCTGCCTCCGCTTCTCGGTCGCCGCACACCAACATGTAGGGGACCTTCTGCATCTGGGCGTCACGGATCTTGGCGTTGACCTTCTCATTCCGGCTGTCGAGTTCCACCCGAATTCCGAGTTCCTTGGCGCGCGCCGTGAGCTTCTCGGCGTATGGAAGCACCCGGTCCGTGATAGGAAGCACCGCCACCTGCACTGGAGCGAGCCAGGCCGGGAAGGCCCCCGCGCAATGCTCGATCAGGATGCCCATGAACCGCTCTAAGCTGCCCAGGATGGCGCGGTGGAGCATGACCGGCACGGAGTCGCTGTTCTCCGCCGTGGTGTACTTCAGTCCGAAACGCTGCGGCAGGAAGTAGTCGACCTGAAGGGTGCCGAGCTGCCACGGGCGACGGAGCGCATCCAACACCTGGAACTCGATCTTTGGGCCATAGAAGGCGCCATCGCCCGGGCTGACCTTGAACGCCATCCCGGCCTCGGTCATGGCCTCCGCAAGGGCGTTCTCGGCCTGATCCCAGAGTTCCTCCGCACCGATACGCTTTTCGGGGCGCGTGGAAAGGACGACCCGGATCTCCTCGAACCCGAACGTGCGGTAGACATCCAGGATGAAGTCGAAGAAGGCTCGCATTTCGGGCTTCATCTGCTCGGGCGCACAATAGATATGAGCATCGTCCTGGCAGAACGTGCGCACACGAGTCAAGCCCTGAGTCACACCGCTGCGCTCATAGCGATGGAGGCGACCGAAATCCGCATAGCGTATCGGGAGATCCCGATAGCTGTGCTTGTTCGTCCCGTAGATCAGACAGTGGGTGGGGCAGTTCATCGGCTTCAGCGCGTATTCACGCTCGTCCACCGTCGTGAAATACATGTTTTCCTGATACTTATCATAATGACCCGACGTCTTCCACATGCTGACATCGAGCGCCTGCGGCGTGATGACTTCGTCATAGCCGAGCTGCTTGTAGTGCTCCCGCATGTAGTCCACGAGGGTGTTGTAGACCAGTGCACCCTTGGGATGGAAGAAGGGCGATGCCGGCGCCTCAGGATGGAAGGAGAACAGGCCTAGTTCCTTGCCGAGCTTGCGATGATCTCGTGCCTTGGCCTCTTCCAGACGCTTCAGATGCTCGTCCAGCTCCTTCTGGGTGTGGAAGGCCGTGCCGTAGACGCGGCAGAGCTGGGCGTTCTTCTCATCACCCTTCCAGTAGGCAGCGGCGGTGCTGAGCAGCTTAATGGCCTTGAGCTTCCCTGTGCTTGGAACGTGAGGCCCCCGGCATAGGTCATAGAAATCACCTTGTCGATAACCGGTGATGACAACACCTTCTGGAAGTTCACGAATGAGTTCGACCTTGAAACCCTCACCCATGTCGTCAAAACGCGCCGAGGCGGCATCTCGACTCAGCTCTTCCCGAATCACCGGCATATCTTCCGAGACGATCTTCTTCATCTCAACTTCAATGGCCTCGAGATCTTCCGGCGTGAAGAACGGTTCAACCTGAAAATCGTAATAGAAGCCATCTTCGACCACAGGACCAATCCCTACTCTGGCGTCAGGGAAGAGGCGCTTGACAGCCTGCGCCAGCAGATGTGCCGCCGAATGGCGAATCACAGCAAGACTGTCCTCGTCCTTGGCCGTCAGAATGGCAACCTTGGCACCCTCTGGAAGCGGCGATATAAGGTCGCGAACATCACCATCCACTCGAATCGCGATCGCTGCGTCGAGCAAGCGGGGACTGATGGAGGCAGCAAGGTCCGCCCCGGTCGCACCCTCGGGCATTTCGCGAAGGCTGTCGTCAGGAAGTCGAACACTGATGGCCATGGGGCACCTCAAACACGAACAATCAGTTTAGCGGTGTTATCGAGACATTGGCGCGAATGAATACGCAGGTACAGGAACGCCCCCGAAGTACTTCGGGGGCGTGTGTTGATGTTAACGTC
>CAYQAS010000151.1:0-8701 GCA_964415525.1 uncultured Solibacteraceae bacterium | reverse complement strand
CGGGACCCGGTGATGAAGGTGGACGAGGAGGCGGTGACGCTGGCGCTGGAGGATCTGCGGGAGCGGAAGCTGGCCTGGTTCGTGTCCGGCACCCGGGCGCAGAAATACGAGCAGCGCCTCAGCGAGGCCCAGGGGCTCAGCGTGCAGGAGGGGGCGGTGTTGGCGGAACTGCTCCTGCGCGGCCCCCAGACGCCTGGAGAGCTGCGCAGCCGCTGCACGCGGATGTATGCCTTCCAGGACCTGTCAGAGGTGGAGGTGGCCCTCTCCGTGATGGCGGAGGCTGACACACCGCTCGTGCTGGCGCTGCCCCGTCAGCCGGGAATGAAGGAGCTGCGCTACGCCCAGACCCTGGGCGCGGCAGTGGAAGTCGCCGGGACGCCTACGGTGCCCGTGGAAACTGCCCCCGGGCGCATGGCCAAGCTGGAAAACGACATCACCGCCCTTCGGGAGGAATTGGCCTCCCTCCGGGCGGAATTCGAGGCCTTCAAATCGCAGTTCTGAGGGCGCTCAGGCGGTCACATCCAGGTTTCGTCCCACGTCCTTGGGCTTGGCTTCTTCCCGAGGCTTCTCCACTTCCCGAGGTCTCTCGACCTCCCTGGGAGGCGCGGGTCTGTTCTCCGCTCGCTCAGGGGATACGGGCGGCGGTGGAGTTTCCAACTTCCGTTCAACGCGCATGGGGACCTCCTTTCGAGGTCGTGGTTCAAGGTCCGGGCTAGACCTTGATATCGATGCTCTGGCCGAGACCGGAGCTCTGGGCCACCATCTGCGCCAACTGCGCGCTCTGACTGACCTGGATGTCGAGCACCTTGCGCAGCATCAGCGTGGAGACTTCACTGGAACCCTGGGAGGCGTTCCGGGAGGCGAGGGCTGCGGCATTGCTCAGTTCCATGACGGACTCCGACCCTTCTCTATCGGCAGGGCGAAGCCATCCGATGAGGCGATCTTTTACCGGTCGCGCGCTTATTTCCCTTCCATCTTCTTTCGAAGGAGAACCGCTGCATCCCGTACGGGGCCGGAGCGAGCAGCCGCCCGATTCGCTTCGGCGATGGCCTCGAAGACCTCGCGCCGATGCACCTGGACTTCCTTGGGGGCGACGATGCCGAGACGGACTCCATCCTTGGTGATGCCAGTAACGATCACCTCGATGTGTCCATCGATGATGATCGACTGATCCGTCTTCCGGGTGATAACCAGCATGAAGTCCCCTAGCGCTCTGCGAGGATAGGGTACTTCAGCGGATAATCGTCCGTGCTCAGCACGAGTTGGCGGGCCTTGAGGGTGCGCGTGTTGATGAGCAGAGGGCCCGCCAGGTTGGCGGTCATCTGCCTCGGATCCTCGGGAATCACCACCGTCGCCAGCAGCATGGCGTCCGAGGGGCTCTCGAAGGCGAGGGCGTTCGCATCCTCCTCCTCGAGGATCAACTGATAGTCGGTCCGGATCGCGGCGATGTCGATGCAGGTGAAGGAAATGTCCTCACTCTCGACGCACTGGAGGAACTTCAGGGGATAGGCGCCCTGGGGTTCGAAGATCCGGAAATGGCGCAGGTGGGGAAACCCCAGAAGGCCTTCCGTGAACTCCACGACGATCTCCGGCTTGGGGCCGAAGACCGGGTGCTGGAGCGGAAACTGGCGCGTATCCAGCTGGACCTGCCGCCCGTTGCGGGTCTGGGTATTCACCACCAGCGGCGCCGCGAGGTTGGCGGTCATCTGGCGCGGGTCCGACGGTACCACCAGGAGGACAAGGACCAAGGCGTCCTTGCTCTCTTGAAGCCCAAGGGCCTGAGCGTCCTCTGGCGAGAGCGGGACTTCGTAGTCCATCTTCACGGCCGCGGCGTCCATGCAGACGAAGGAGAGTTCGGGGATCTCCACCGCCTGGAGGAACTTCAGCGGATAACCGCCTTCGGGCTCGAAGAGCCGCATCCGGGTGGCCTCTGGGAAACCCGCCAGGCCTTCGGGAAATTCGAGGATGTCGGGAATGCCAGACATGCACAGCTCCGCAGGTTGGGACTTCCCATCTTCTCGGCGGGGCGCATGAATGGATGAGTTTTCAGCTTCCGAGGATGGCCCACAGGGCGTCGCCGCGCTTGGCGCGGAAGCGCGGATTGGGGATGCAGCGCTCCAGGGCCTCCCGCGTCCGCGGCGGATGGGTGAGCC
The DNA here is from genome assembly GCA_964415525.1 of uncultured Solibacteraceae bacterium. Classification (GTDB taxonomy): domain Bacteria; phylum Acidobacteriota; class Holophagae; order Holophagales; family Holophagaceae; genus CAZPUI01. The sequence continues at coordinate 6,548 of CAYQAS010000151.1, read as the reverse complement.
GGGCCAGGATCCAGCGGTTGCCCAGTTCCATTACAGCGGCCACATCGCCCTCGTTGCCCCATTGGAGGCGCAGTTCTGAGAGCGCCCGGGCCTGTTCCTCCGCCCGTTGGCCGAGGCCCATGGCTCGCACCTTCTGGAGGATGGGGAAGGACGTTGTCTGGTGGTAATGCAGGATCCGCTGGCGGATCCCGCGCATCTCCATCGGCAGGTGGTCGAGGCGGGCGTCCACATCGGGCTCCTGGACGCGCCGGGCATCGGCCTCATCAGCCAGGATGCGCAGCAGGGGCAGCAGCAGGGCCGCATCCCGCGCCGCGTAGGACTTCTGGCTCTCCCGGAGGGGGCGGATCATCCAGTTGCTGTCCTGCTCTTCCTTGGGAATCTCAAGGCCGAGCTTCAGCTTGGCCATGGTCTTGAGGCCGGGTTGGGGATAACCCAGGGCGCGGGACAGCATCATCGTGTCCAGCACGCTCACGGGCACCACGTCGTAGAGCCGCTTGAAGACGATGCCATCGCCGGAGAAGTCGTGGACGATCCAGGGCACCTCGGCCATGGCGCGGAAGGCCGGTCCGGCGAGGGGGCCGAGGGCGAGGGGATCCACGAGCCAAACTTGCTCGTGGTCGGCGACCTGGGCGAGGGCGAGTACGCAGTGGTGCACCCCCGTGAGGCTGCACTCGATGTCCACGCTCAGCAGGTTCGCCTGGAACCAGTGCGGCAGGGCTCGGGCCAGCGTGTCGGGGCTGTCAACATAGGTGACGGGGAGGTCGTAGCGATCAGGCGCCATGGCTCTAGTGTGGCCCAGTGGGAGGTGGATACCAAACCGGGGATAGGCGCTGGAGGTGATGGGCGAGGACGTGCGGGCCGGAACGATGATCCCTTGGCGAGTCCTGACACCCGAACCCATCCTGGGTGGAAGGCCCTGCCACAATAGGGGATTGGGGACGCTCCACCGATGAACCGAAGCCTTTTCTGGACCACCTTTCTCACCGTGTTCCTCGCGGAACTTGGTGACAAGACGCAGCTTGCGGCCATGACGGCCACGGCTCGTACAGGTGCGCTCTGGACGGTCTTCTTCGCCGCGAGCCTCGCCTTGATCTGCGCCACGGCCATCGGTGTGGCGGTGGGCAGCGTGCTGTTCCGCTATGTGCCGGAATCCGCCCTCAAATACGTCGCGGGATCGGCATTCATTGCCGTGGGCGTCTGGATCCTGGTGAAGGGATGAGGCCAAACACGGCTTTCCCGACACTGGATTCAGGTATGCGTGTCTTTGCAATCCTGCTCGCCAGCCTGGTTCCGCTCGCGGCGGTTCCTTCCAAGTCAAAAGCCAGTTCCCGCGCGGGTCTGGTCTACATCTACACCTACTACGACCGCAACGGCGGAGTCGTGGTGAACAACTTTCCCCCCGGCTACGGCCCCAACCAGAAGTACATCCTTAAGCACGTGGGCGTCGGGCGCGTGACGTGGGCGCTCACCAAGCGCGAACGGGCCGAGGTCGTCCGCAGTCCCGAACTCATCGCCATGGTGGATGAGATCGCCACCCGGGAGGGCGTGGATCCCCACTTGGTCCGGGCCTTGGTGCAGACAGAGAGCGCCTTCAACAGCCGCGCTCGCAGCCACGCGGGGGCCCTTGGCCTGATGCAGCTCATGCCCGCCACCGCCCAGCGTTTCGGCGTGCTAGATGTCTTCGATCCGCGGCAGAACATCACAGGCGGCGTGAAGTATCTCCGCTGGTTGACGGACTATTTCAAGAACGACCTCGAGAAGGTCGTGGCCGCGTACAACTCCGGTGAGCGGAACGTGGAAAAGTGGCGCGGGATTCCGCCTTTTGCCGAAACCCGAGCCTACGTGCCGCGTGTGCTGAACCTCTTCCGCAATCGAAGCGTTCAGCCGGATCCCAAGGCGGCCGGCAAGATGGCCCTGCTCAAGAAGGGGAAGGGCGGCTTCCTCATTGAGGAGGAGCCGACGCGCAGCAGTGTCGGTGCCAAGATGGCGTCGGCGTCCCTAGATTCCACCGACTCGGTGCCCCGAGCTGCCGCCCGGATCTATGCCTGGCGGGATAAGGACGGCCAGACCTGGCTCACGGACTATCCGCCACCGGCGGGCAGTACCGTCTTGAAGGTCGATCAGGACTGACGTTCGGCCAGGTAGCCTTCCAGCGCCACTCGACTCTCCTCGTAGCAGGCGCGCAGTTCCACGCTCAGCTCGAGCATGCGTTCCAGGCTGAGTTCCTGCTTGCGGCTGCCGCCTTCCAGGAGGCCTGCCACGGCGCGAGCCCGGGGAGCGCCCATGGTGCTGGCGGCGCCCTTGAGGGCATGGGCGACCTCCGCTACATCCTGGAACTGCCCTTCCGCCACGCTGACATCCAGGGCTGTGAGGCGGTCCGGCATGTCCTGGCGGTAGATCTCCACCATCTCGGCGAGCAGGCCCGTGGCCCCGTCGTCCAGCGCCAACAGCTGCTCGAGGGTGGCCCCATCGAGGACGGGCGTGGTCAGCGGATCGTACACCTGGGACATGGCTTCACCGTGGGTTGTGGCGAGCATAGCGCAGGCGCGCTTCCTGTGGGGAAGGCGCGCCTGCTTGGGGGATCCGATCACTTCTTCTCGGGTGTGGCCTTGGCCTTCGCTTCCAAGTCCTTCAGGCGCTTCTGGAGGTGCTCGATCTGTTTCCTGAGCCCTTCGGCTTCCGCCTTCGGATCCCCCAGAGCCTTCCGGATGCCGCCTTCGGAAACCCAGATGCCGGTGCCGGAAATCGCATGCTCCGTGACCTTGTCGCCTTCCCGGATGACCACCTTGCGCACGCCGTCCTTGCCCGTGTCGACCTTCGTCTCGATGCGAACTTCCTTGTGGGGCTTGTCGTGGTTGAGGACCTCGGTCTGGACGAAGATCTTCTTGCCGTCCTTCGTGATCTCACCGTTCTTTACGGGCTCACCATCGATCGTGACGATGGGCTTGCCGTCCTTGCCTTCTTCGACCTTGGCCACGATGCGGACCTCCTCGCCGCCCTCGCCGAGCTCCTTCGGTGCCACGCCGACGATGACATGGCGCTTGCCCTCCTTGTCCGCCTCGATGTGGAAGGACTTGGTGACCTTCTTGGCCTCCTTCACCTTCTTCTGGAGGCCGTCGGAATCGTTGCTGACGATGACCACGGTGGACTTGCCGTCCTTCCCGGTCTCCTCCAGGTGCAAGCGGATGGTCTTGGCCTTGCCCGGTTCCACCTTGCCTTCCATGCCTTTTAGGTCGCCGAGGATCTGCTTCACCCAGGCTTCCTCAGCACCCTGAAGCGGCTTCTCCTGGCCGTTCTCCGTGAACACCTGGGCGACGCCCTTGGCGTCCTTGCGGATGGTGACCGACTTGCGCACGGGGGCCTCCCGCACGGTGAGTTCAATGGAGCCGTCCTCGCCGAGGGTCACGCCGTTCCCGCTCCTGGGATCGAGTTGGGCGTCGCCCTTCAGCTTCAGGTCGATGTGCTTGTCGCCCTGGCGGAGGACCATGCGGCGGATTTCCTTGGGCTTGGCTTCCTCGGCGAAGCCCACCGCCGTGCAGGCGCCCAGGGCCGCAACGGCCAGGGCGGTGAGGAGCCCGGCACGGGCGGTGGGGAGGGGGGCGGGGGGGAGCAGGATGCGGCGGATGCGGTTCATGAGATGTCCTCCGGTGGCCGCGGGGGCCAGTTGGAGCGAGGTCGAGGGAAGGCTGCGGAGGGCTTCGAGATCTGCCAGGGCGCGGGCGTAGCGGAGGGGGCCTCCCGCCAGCGCGATGGCGAGATCGTCGGCGGCGTGTTCGCGCTCTTGGCGGATTTGGCTGCCGAGCCACCAGGTGGCCGGGTGATAGAACAGGAGCGTCTCGAGCAGGTTCTGCAGCAGGTTGAACAGGAAATCGAGGCGGCGCACATGCGCCAATTCGTGGGCAAGCACTGCCTCCAGGGCCTCGGGCGAGAGCCCGAGAAAGGCGGAAGCGGGTATCAGGACGGCGGGTTTGATCCAGCCCACCACCATGGGGGTGGTGACCCGCAGGGAACTCAGGAGGCGTACCCCTCGCTGAACCCCGAGCCGCAGGGCCAGGTCATCCAGCCGGGCCTGCCAAGGTGCGGTGGCAGGTTCGGCTTCCCTGGACCTCAGGCGCAGGAGCCACGCCCAGCCCAGGCCGAGGCGCGTGGCCATGATGCCCACGCCTCCCAGCCAGGCGAGGGAGGCATAGGGCATCCAGGCCGCCAGCCGCGCCTGCAGACCGACCTCGCGGATGAGTCCCCTCGCCGGGTCCGGACCCGGTTGGGGCAGCATCATCCAGAAGGTGGCGGCGGCAAGCCCCGCCATGAGCACCAGCGCGCCGTAGGCGAACGCGTATCGGGCCTGGGCGGACTGGCGCTGGAGCAGCCGGAGCCCCAGCGCCGCGAGGAGCGCGACGCCGAGGCCCTGCCAGAGGCTGTGCAGAAGCGCCCAGCCCAGAGCGGACATCCAGGGGGCGTGAAGGGCGCCCATGGCTACCGCTCGCTGGCGTCCAGGAGGCGACGGATCTCCGCCAGTTCCTCCGATGTGGCCGCATGGCTGGAGAGGGCCTGGATGACCAACTGGCCCGAGCTGCCCCGGAACGCCTTTTCCATGAGGTCCTGCAGGAGGTGGCGCTGGGTGTTCTGCTGGCTCTGGGAAGGGGCATAGACGTGCAGCTTGCCCGTCTCATCCCGACCCACCAACCCCTTCTCCGTCATGATCTGCATGAGTTTCAGGACGGTGGTGTAGCCCACCTCCCGCTCCCGGGCAAGGACGTCGAACACCTGTCGCACCGTGCTCGGGCCGCGGTCCCAGAGCACACGCAGGATGGAGAGTTCGGCATCGGTGGGTCGAGGGGACACGGGGACTCCCGGGGTACGAAGCAAACGGTACGATAAGCTTCGTGACTCAAGATGCAAGCCCTCGGGAAGAGGTTCCCTGAAAAATCGTTCGGTTCCTGGGTGCCTGGAATGGTCCGCGAGCCCGGCATCTTCAACAGGGCCTAGAATGGCCATCAGCCATGGTCCTCCCTCGCCGCTTCCTCTGGATCGTCGCAAGCATCCTGCTTGCGGGCCTGGGGCTGGCTGCGCTTCTGATCCGAACTTTCCCCGCCCGCCCGCCCATGGTGCGGCTCGCGGTGGGCGTTACGGCTCTGCCTGGCGGCATCTCCCTGGACGAACTCAAGGGACTGAGGGTGGTCCTGGCGGCCTGCATTGAGCACGACAATCACTTGCCAGTCTCCGAGGTGGAAAAGCTGGGGGAAGGGGCTCTGCCCACCTCCCGCCTGACTCTTGGGGCGCGCCGGGTCGGGAATCAACTCCAGCTGGATCTGGTTCTCGTTTATGAAACGGGTGTGGAGGAGGCCTTTCGGCTGGGCCCCGGCGATTTTCGGGAGGTCTATAGCGCCCTGCTGCGGCGCCTCCGTCTGCAGGACACCGGGGTCGATCACCTCCTGCCTAAGGGGGCGGAGGCGTCGTGGACCATCGTGCGAGCCCTCAGTTACGTGCCCGCCCAGCCCCTGCCGCCGCTACAGGAGGCCTGTCGTAGAGCCCTGGAGGGGGAACCGGACTGCCCCCTGCTCTGGGGTGCCCGGGCCCTGGCCACCCACGTGGGACTCGCCAACGGCACATCCAAGGACCCCCTCGACCTGAAACGCTGCGACGACTATTTCCGCCGTTCTCTGGCCCTGGCTCCCCGGACGCCGATGCTCGTTTACCTCTACTCATACTTCAAGGCGGAGACCGGGGATGTCAGCGATGCCCTCGATCTGGCCTTCGATGCTGCGCCCTACAAGCCGTACAGCCTCTATCTTCTGGGCGCAGAGGCCTACGCCGCGCGGCAGGCGGGGCTGCTGGACGGCGCCCGACGTGCCCTGGCGGAGCAGGAACGGTTGGTGGGTCCCATCCGCTGGTTTGGCAACTCCGTGGAGAATACTTGGCTCTACTACGGCGAATGGCAGCGCTTCGAGGATGCCTTGGGTCTCAGTGGCCCGACGGATGCCGATCCCTACCTCGACTTCTACCGCGGCTACATCCGACTGGTGCGGGGACGGCCCCAGGAGGCCGCCCCCTTCTTCGCCCGTTGCGCCCGCAATCCCGGTGCTCCCGGCGACTTCGCCCGCCTGGGCTATGTCTACCACCTGTCCCTGCAGGGCGAGCCGGCGCAGGCCCTGGAGGCGCTTCGGACCATGTACGCCAGCCGCGTGCCCATCGCCACGGCGGATGGGGAACTGACGTTCAAGATGGCGGAGGCCTTCGCCCGCCTGGATGCTCGGGACGAGGCCATGGAAGTGGCTCGGCGCGCCGTCCGAGAAGGATTCACCTGTCTGCGCTGGTACGAGGAGTCCCCCCTGCTCATTTCCCTGCACACCCATCCTGACTGGAAGGCCCTGCGCCGCACCCTCCAGGACCAGCAGACCCACCTCCAATCCCGGTACCCGACCGAGCGCTTCGGTGGCTGACGTGAAACCGAAACACACGATGCACGCCTTCTTTGGCGTGCCGGACGGAAGGCTGTTCCAGTGCTTCCCCGGTGCTGAGGACCGGCCCGGTCAGCGGCAGATGGCGGA
>CAYQAS010000150.1:0-8748 GCA_964415525.1 uncultured Solibacteraceae bacterium | reverse complement strand
TCTTTCGCACTCCCCGTGGGGGTGGGGTATAACGCTATTATAAACGGGGCAAGGGAATTTTGGCAAATGGAGGCACAGAAAATGACAGAAAAAATGTTCAGTTTTGGTTTTGGTACCGGGGCAATGGAGCTCGCACTCCCGGAAGCGCAGATTATTCATGAAATTGAGGGCAGGCCTGCCGAAGCTCTGGCCGATGTGCCATCTGCCGTACAGGCTGCATTGCGTAATCCGATCGGAACGCCGCCGCTGGTCGAGGTGGTAAAACCAGGTGAAACGGTGGCGATTATCGTCAGTGATATCACCCGGGCCTGGATCAAGGCCAGTCAGTTTTTGCCGACCGTATTGGATGAATTGAATGCAGCCGGCGTGCCGGACAAGGACATTTTTATCATGATTTCACTGGGTGCACATCGCCCGCACACGGCAGAAGAAGACATCCAGGTCTGCGGTGCTTCGGTCTGCCACCGGGTCCGCATCTATCAGCATGATGCAATGGATACGGATAATCTTACTTACGTCGGCACGACCGGTCGCGGTGTGGCGGCCTGGGTCAACAAAAGAGTCATGGATGCCGACCGGATCATTTTGACCGGTGGGATTGTGTATCACCTGATGGCCGGATTTGGCGCCGGACGCAAAGCTGTGATGCCCGGGATCAGCGGCTATGAAACCATTCAGGGCAACCATCGCTTCTGCCTGCATCCGCAGGTAGGACAGGGCATCAACCCGAACTGCATGTCAGGCAAAACCAATGGCAATGAAATGCATGAAGACCAAATGGAAATCACGGCGTTGGTCGATCCCGATTTTTTGCTGAATGTCGTATTTACGCCGGAAGGAAAATTTGCCGGCATCTTTGCCGGACACTGGCAAACAGCCTGGGAAGCGGGATGCCGCAAAGTGGAAGAGATCTTTGGCATTCCCATTACAGCCAAGGCGGATTTGGTTATTGCCTCCGCCGGTGGTTATCCGAAAGATATCAACCTCTACCAGGGAACCAAGACGCTGGATAATGCTTATATGGCGACGAAAAAGGGCGGCGTGGCGATCTGTTTCCTCGAGTGCCGCGATATCATGGAGCCGGCCGAATTCAGCAACTGGTTCAACTATCCGGATGCACTGGCGTTTGAAAATGCAGTGCGGGCCGCATTTACAGTTCCCGGCTTCGTCGCCTTCAAATGTATTTCGATTGCCCAGGATATTTCAATGATTATTGTGACCAAACCGGAGAATGCGGAGTTCGTGCGCAAAACCGGCATGATTCCGGCGACGTCAGCCGAAGAGGCGATGCAGATCGCCAGAGCCAAAATCGGTCGTGATGACTTTACAATCACGGTAATGGCGCATGCGGCAAATACGGTGCCTTTACTGAAGTAACTTGCCTGAAATTTCATAGGGCAACGCTGATTTAATCATGAAAGCATAAGGAACCTCTAAGATCCTCAGCAATCGGATTATTCAGCGTTCTCATAGAGTCAAAAATCAAAAGATGAAAGACCGGAGCTGAAAAACGCTCCGGTCTTTAGTTTTACTCTGCCATTTTCCCTTATGAAAACGCTGGATTAAACGATTTTTTTCAACTGGAAGTTCAGGGCGTCGCAGGCCACGAGGTGGCAGGCGGCGTTTTTGATCTGTCCCTGTGGCGCCATATGGGCGCCATCGCCATGAATGTGGCCGAAGATGCATAATTCGACTGCATACTCTTCCAATAGATCGGTAAAACCGCTGGAACTGGACTGCATACTTTCCTGCAGGCAGATCGGCGGAAAATGCAGCATCAACAGCAGTTTCATGCAGCCAGCCTTGCGGGCGGCCTCGAGTGAGGTGCGGGTCCGGATGATTTCGCGTTGGTATATCGGTTCGTCTTCGGGCCGAAAAGCGGAATCGCCGGGAGTGAGCCAGCCTCGACTGCCGCAGATGCCCCACTCTTCAACGGCGAAAAAATTATTATGCAAAAACAACAGGTCGTCCGATACTTCCTGGGCCATTTTGCCGACGGTGGACCACCAATAATCGTGATTACCCCGCACCAGAATCTTGCGACCGGGCAAAGCGTCGATTGCGGCTAAGTCGACGACGGCGTCCCGCCATTTCATCGCCCAGGAAGTATCGCCAGCGATCAGGACGGTATCTTCGGGCTGTACCAGCGCAAGCCAGGCCGAACTGATTTTCTGCCAATGGTTTTCCCAGGCCGGGCTAAAACGGTCCATCGGTTTAGTCGGCGGATTTCCGGATAAATGCAGATCAGCAATCGCAAAAATTGACATGAAAAACTCCTTTGCAGTATCTGCATTAATAACTACTAAATATTTCTACGTACAGTCGGCAAAAATCCTGCAAGAAAAAGAATACCTATTATAATCCGCGTAAATCGGCAGGATAAAAACAGCAACATACTGAATACAAATGTATGGATTGGAGGGATTTTTGTTGGATGTCAGGATGGCAATCGTTGCTCCCTACCCGGGATTGCGGGAAACTGCGGCTGAAGTAATCAGGGAGAATAATTTAATCTGCCCGGCATCCATTGACTTGCTGACCGGAGATCTGGCTGAAGGACTGGCGCAGGCTAAGCAAGCGGTTGCTATGGGCGCCGAAGTGATTATCAGCCGCGGCGGAACCGCGTCGTTGATTGCCAGGAATCTCGACGTTCTCCTGGTTGAGATTGAAGTGAACCCAATCGATATTTTGCGGGCCTTGTCCAAAATCGAAAACCCTACCGGTCCGATTGGCGTGATCGGTTTCCGCAATGTGATCTATGGTTGCGAGGAATTAAGCCGGGTGATTGGAGTTCCTTTGCTGGAAATCTCTCTGGATGACGAAGCGGAAGCGGAAGCGAAAATTCGTGCTGCCGCGATGCAAGGGATTCGTAGCGTGGTGGGCGACGCGATTTCGATAAAATCAGCTATGCGCCTTGGGTTGGATGCGATCATGATTGAGTCTGGCAAGGAGGCTGTAACCAAAGCGATCCGGGAAGCGGCGAAAATTGTGGCAGTCCGTCGTCGTGAACAGGAGCGGGCTGAACTGATAACCACATTGATTGCATCTTCGACTGATGCCTTGGTTGCGGTGGACCGGCAGTCCTGTATCAACTTGTTTAACCCACTGGCAGAAACTGTTTTTTCCCGGCGAGCGTCCGAGGTGATGGGGCGTCCGATCAACGAAGTTTTGACTGATAGCCGCCTGCCGCGGGTAATGGAAACCCGTCGTCAGGAATGGGGCGAATTGGAACGGGTTGATGGTCGGCTGCTTGCATCCAAATTGACGCCGATTCTGATTCGCGGCGAGGTGGCGGGCGCATTGGCGACTTATCAGGATGTGACACAGGTACAACGCTTTGAACAATCGGTGCGGCAGAAGCTTTATGCCAAAGGACTGGTCGCCAAAACGCAGCTGGGTGATTTTATCACGCATTCCCTGGCAGGCGGGGCATTGCTCGATAAGGCGCGCCAATTCGCTGCGGTTGATTCCAATGTATTGATCACCGGGGAGACAGGTACCGGCAAGGAAATGATCGCTCAAGGACTGCACAATTTAAGCCGGCGCGCCAAGGGGCCATTTGTTGCGTTCAATTGTGCTGCAGTGCCGGAGAGCTTACTCGAAAGCGAGTTGTTTGGCTATGAAGAAGGTGCATTTACTGGGGCCAGGCGTGGCGGTAAGATCGGTCTGATCGAACTGGCCCATGGCGGCACCTTGTTCATGGATGAGATCGGTGAGATGCCTTTGCCGCTGCAGGCAAGGGTTCTAAGGGTAATTCAGGAGAAAGAAGTGATGCGCATTGGCGGCGAGCGAATCATTCCGGTTGATTTGCGGTTGTTGTCGGCGACAAATGAAAATCTGAGCCAACTGATTGAACAACGTAAATTTCGCAAGGATTTGTATTACCGGATCAACGTGCTGCGTTTGCATATCCCGCCGCTACGCGACCGCCATGAAGACATCCCGTTACTGGTGGAGCATATTTTATCGCGGCATCAGGCGATGAACCCTTCAGTTACGGGAATCGGGCCGAAGGCTATGAAAAGGCTATGCCAACAAGCTTGGCCGGGCAATGTGCGGGAACTGGAATCGACGCTGGAAAGAGCGTTGTTATTATCAAAAGGCCCTGTTGTGCAAGACGAAGATGTTCAGGCGGCTTTGTATCTGCAGGTAGAACCTGAATTGCCATCAGGGCCGGAGATGGACGGGGCGGCACTGCTTAACGTTGAAAAAGCGACAATCGAACGGGTACTAAATGAAGAAAAATTCAATTATAGTCGCGCGGCGGCCCGCTTGGGCATCAACCGAACCACCCTATGGCGCAAACTGAATAAATGATGCAAAAAGAAAATAATTGTTGCAAAATGAAACGGAAAGTAAATTTGGAGAAGTCGTTGATTTTGCTCGTAAGTGCTTTTGAAGCGAGTAAACCGGCTTTTGGGTCATAATTGTTAATTTGCAAAACATTGGCATGGAATATGCAAGAATAATCTGTAATTTGGTAAATTTGGATAAGAAAGTTGGGTGATTCACGGATATGCCTAAGCTGGTAATAATCGCCGATGATTTGACAGGTGCCAATGATGCCGGCGTTCAGTTCGCCAAATACGGCATGAAGGTACAGGTGCTGTTGGGGGAGTCGACAGCACAAGGCAGTGCGGATGTGGATGTGCTGGTCCTGGATACCGATAGCCGCGCGGTGGCGCCAGATGTAGCATTTGCCAGAGTTCAGTCGGCCAGTCGGTTGGTCAAGAATGCGGCAGGAAACAACAGGACTCCGCTGATTTTCAAGAAAGTAGATTCAACCTTGCGCGGCAATCTGGGGCCGGAAATCGATGCTGTCATGGCAGAGTTTGGTTTTGACTGGGCGGCAGTGGTACCGGCATTTCCGGCCAATGGTCGGATTACGGCCGGCGGTTGGCATCTGCTTCACCAGGTTCCGATCGCCGAAAGCGAAATTTCCCGCGATCCCAAAGCGCCGGTACACGATTCGGTATTGTCGGAGTTGTTGGCAAAACAATCCTGCCACCCTGTCGGACATGTTTTTTTAGCTGATGTAAGTGCCGGGCCGGAGTCAATCCGGCAACGCATCAAGGAACTGCTGGCGGCTGGCAAGCAGCTGATTTCATTTGATGCCACGACCGAAACACATCTGCGGTCGATCGCCCGGGCGATCGCCGACTGCAGCCGGCCCGGACTTTGGGTAGGCTGTGCCGGTTTGGCGGAAATGATTCCGGCCGTGATGGACTGGCCGCGCCAGGATGCCTTTTCGTCAGCGACTGACGTAACCGGGCCGGTTCTGATTGTGGCCGGCAGTGTCAGCAATGTCACCCACCGACAGATGGAGAGGCTTTTGGCCAATGGGCAGGTCAGACTGGTCTCAATGCAGGCAGGGCCGCTACTTTCTGATGCCGCAGACGAAATCCGTCGCTGTACTCAGGAGGCGGAGCAGGGATTTGGTGAGGGGCTTGATGTACTGATTGCTTCTGCGATGGCAGCCGATGCGGTGGACCAGGCCAGGTCAGCCGGTAAGAGCAAAGGAATGGATAATCTGAAAGTTAGTGAAATCATCGCAGCTGCTTTGGGACAGGTAGCGCGTGAATTGGTCGGTTTGAAGCCGGCTGGTCTGTTTCTTACCGGTGGCGATACCGCCATTGCAGTATGTCGGGCTTTGGGCGTAAGTGCGATAAGAATCCTGTCGGAAGTATCGACCGGAATTCCGCTGGGCAGGCTGTCCGGCGGTATTTGTCCGGGTTTGCGGGTCGTGACCAAGGCCGGCGCCTTTGGCGGTGAAACAGCGATAATAGACGCAGTGAAAGATTTGAAAGGAAGATAAAATATGAATTTTGAAAAACCAGTACTGGGAATTACGATGGGTGATGCTACCGGCTGCGGCCCGGAAATCATCGTGAAATCGTTGACGGAAGCCAAGTTCCATGAAATGAGCCGCCTGTTTGTGATTGGCGATGCAAAAATCATGCAGCGGGCGGTTGGTGTTGTTGGCAGTACACTGAAGGTTCGAAAAGTCGGTTCGATTGCCGATGCAGGAAAAGAATCTGGTGTGATTGACGTACTCGATTTTGACAATCTGCCGGCTGATCTGCCGTTTGCCAGTGTAGATGCCCGGGCTGGCAAGGCTGCCTATGAGTATGTGGCCAAAGGGGTTGAATTGGCGCTGGCCGGTAAGATTGACGCGATTGTAACAGCGCCTTTGAACAAGGAAGCAATGAATCTGGGCGGCTATCATTATGCCGGACATACGGAAATTCTCGGCGCTCTGTCCGGGACCAAAGATTATGCGATGATGTTGGTCGGCGGACCGCTGCGGGTGATCCATGTCAGCACCCATGTGTCGCTGCGTGAAGCCTGCAACCGAACTAAGCAGGCCAGGGTGCTGAAAGTGATCGAGTTGGCCGATGAATCATGTAAACTGCTGGGGATTGCCGAACCACGGGTCGCTGTGGCCGGTTTGAATCCGCATGCGGGTGAAGCAGGCATGTTCGGTACGGAAGAAATCGAAGAGATCATCCCGGCAATCGAGGCAGCCAAAGCAAAGGGAATTTGCGCTACCGGGCCGATTGCGCCGGATACCGTCTTCTATCGGGCTGCAATCAAGGGGCATTTTGATATTGTTGTCTGCATGTATCATGACCAGGGCCATATTCCAATGAAAGTGCTGAGTTTTGAAACAGGAGTCAATGTCACGGTCGGTTTGCCGTTTATCAGGACATCGGTAGATCATGGCACTGCGTTTGGCAAAGCAGGCAAAGGGACAGCCGATCACCGGAGCCTCAATGAATCGATCTTGCTTGGCGCGAAAATGGCGGAAACAAGAAGATGTCTTCAACAAAAGCGAGGTGTTTAAGCGTGAGTCAAAGAAAAATCAGTCTGCCGTACGGAAAAGAGAGTATCGAAGTGCTGGTTCCGTCAGCGCAGTTGATCGGGGCTTATTCGCCCAAAGATATTCCGCCGGTTGCCGATATCAAGGTGGAAGTCCGACGTGCTTTGGCCAACCCGATTGGTTCGCCGTCACTGCAAGAATTGGTCAGGGGAAAACAGAAAGTAGTTTTTGTTGCCGATGATAATACCCGCCTGACGCCGACCGAACAACTGATTCCGATCTTACTGGACGAGTGCAACCAGGCTGGTGTGAGCGATGCGCAGATAACGATTGTGATAGCGCTGGGGACGCATCGTTTCATGACGCAGGAGGAGATTGTCGCGAAATTTGGCGCTGAAACGGTCCGGCGGGTGCAGATCAAGAACCATCCATATAAAGATGATTCCGCCATGGTTGATCTGGGCGTCACCGATATCGGCGGTCGGATTTTAATCAATAAAGAGGTTTATGAAGCCGATTTTAAAATCGGCATTGGCAGTATCGTTCCGCACCACATTCCGGGTTATGCCGGTGGTGCCAAAATCGTCCAGCCCGGTGTATCCGGCGAAGAGACGACCGCGTACACTCATCTGTTGTCAGTCCGGGCACCGCGCTCTTATCTGGGCGTGCGAGAAAATCCTGTACGGACAGAACTGGACTTGATGGCCCGCAAGGTGGGGCTGAATACGATTCTAAATACTGTGCTCAATCGACATGGACAGGTTGTCGAGGCATTTTTTGGCGACGTGGTGGAAGCGTTCCGGGTGGGTGTGGACCGTGCTGCACAGGTCTATGAAGTGGAGATTCCGGAAGCGGCCGACATCGTACTGTCCAGCTCGCATCCCTGCGACCTGGAATTTTGGCAGGCGCATAAAACGCTGTACCCATCAGATCTGGCCGTCAAAGCTGGCGGAATCATCATCGTGGTTACCCCCTGCTATGAAGGTGTGGCCAAGACCCACTGCGACATCCTGGAGGTGACCCCGCATTCCTCGACGGAAATCCGCCAGATGGTTTCAGCCGGGCAGCTGCACGATGAAGTGGCTGCGGCGCTGGCCATCGCCTGGGCCCAGGTCAAGGAACGAGAAACAGTTTATATCGTATCGGATGGAATCTGCGGTGAAGAAGCAAACAAATTGGGTTTTAGGCATTTCAAGACTGCCCAGGATGCACTGGCGGCGGCTATGGCAGAAATAGGCGACCAGGCCCGTATCACCGTTTTGACGCATGCGCCGGACATGTTGCCGGTAATCCGCCAATAATCAAAGGAGGCGATGCAGGGGACAGGGTAGAACCGGAGAGTAATCCAGCACACGCATACAAGGAATGAGGAGGATGGTTTGCAGATGAAAAAATGGCTGGTATTGGTTCTTTGTCTGGCTTTGGTTGTGGCACTGGCAGGCTGCGGTGGCGGTGACAAAAAAGAAGCGCCGAAAACAGAAGCGCCCAAAGCGAAAGTTCTGCGGGTCGGTCATACTTTGACCGATGATTCCCATTATGGCATCGGTTTGAAAAAGTTTTCTGACCTCGTGAAAGAAAAGTCAAAAGGCAGTCTCGATGTTCAGGTTTTTGGCAATTCCAAACTTGGCAACGAGCGCGATCTGATTGAAGGTGTATCGCTGGGAACCGTGGAAATGTGCCTGACCTCGACCGGCCCATTACCGAGTTTCTCCAAAAAATTCATGGTGTTTGACCTGCCGTTCATTGTGCAGGATCGGGCCAAGTTTTATCCGATCCTTGACGGAGCTGTCGGTCAGGGCATGCTGGATTCTCTCGGCTCCAAAGGAATCAAAGGTCTTGTTTTCTTCGAAAACGGCTTCCGTCTTAAGACCAATTCCAAACTGACAATCAACAAACCGGAACATATGGCCTGCCACAGACTGAGACCA
>CAYQAS010000149.1:0-8888 GCA_964415525.1 uncultured Solibacteraceae bacterium | reverse complement strand
CGCATTCTCAACCAGGTGACCCGGGCCAGTCTCGTGATCCTGGACGAAATCGGCCGGGGCACCTCCACCCGGGACGGCCTGGCCCTGGCCGAGGCCATCGCCCTCCACCTGCGGGATCTCAAGGGCGGAGCCCCCCGCACCCTCTTTGCCACCCACTTCTTCGAACTGACGCGCTTGGCGGAGGATGCCCGGATCCGGAACCTCCACGTGGAAGTCCAGGAGTGGGAGGAGCACCTGCTCTTCCTCCACCGCATCGCGGAGGGCCCGGCGGACCGCAGCTACGGTATCCAGGTGGCGCGCCTCGCGGGTCTGCCCCGCTCGGTGATCGCCAAGGCCCAACGCCTGCTGACGGAGGCAGTGGAAACCCCGGCTCCATCGACCCCGAAACGCCGCCAGGAAGTGCTCCAGCCTGCCTTGCCCCTCTTCGAGATGGACCCTGACCCTCTGGTGCAGGACCTCCGGGCCCTCGACTTGGATCGGATGACGCCCCTGGAGGCGCTCAACTGGCTGGCGGAGCAGCGCAAGCGCCTGGGGTAGGATGGGGGAAGGTCCCCCATGACACATCACCCCTCCCTCTCCCGGAAGTTCCTGTCCGTCCTGTTTGCCTTTGCCGCCACGTTCGCGGCAGGTGAGGAGATGCCCCAATCCCGAGTCACGTTCCGCGCCTATGGCGTCTCGGACGGACTGAAGAATCTCGGCGTGTGGACCGCCCTGCAGGACCGCCAGGGTTTCCTCTGGGTGGGCACGGAGGGGGGCGTCTACCGCTATGACGGGCACCGGTTCACGCTCTTTGGGCAGGCCAGCGGCCTCAATCTGGGAGAAGTGGCAGTCCTTCATGAGGATCCTTCCGGCACGCTCTGGGTAGGCGGATTCGGTGGGCTGGCCCGGTTCGATGGTGAACGCTTCCAGCCCACGGGCCTGGATCGCCCCGTGGAGCACATCGTCTCGGGCCCCGATGGCCAGATATGGGTGACCACGCCCCAGGGCCCATGCCGCCAGGAGGCAGACGGGGCGATCCACCCCGTCCCCGGCTGGCCTGGGGGTGAGGCCACGGCGCTCTGGGCGAGCGCGGATCGCTCCACCCTGTGGGTGGCCTCCAGTCGTCCCGTCGCAGGCGCTTCGGAGACACGCATCCAGGCTTGGCAGGCCGGGGCCTGGCGCCCCGCCGCCCTGCCCACGACCTTCCAGGGGGAGCGCATCGATTGCCTCGCCGGGGACGCCCAGGGCCGCATTTGGGCCCGCTCCAGCCAGCGTCTCTGGGTCATGGATCGACCCGGGGGCACGTTCACGGTCGCGAACCCGCCCCTCTCTCCCGTCCACGCCCGCGGCTACCTGTCCGTGGATCGACGGGGGCGGCTCTGGGTGCCCACCAGCCAGGCCCTGATGATGCAGGATGGCGGGCAATGGCATGTGCTCGATCCCAAGGCGGGCTATCCCACGGAGAACGTGCGCACCGTCCTCGAGGATCGGGAGGGCCATCTCTGGATCGGCGGAGCAGGCATCAGCCGCCGCCTGGGCCGGGGCATCGTCTCCAGCTTCACCCGGGCCGAGGGGCTGCCCGGCAACGTGATCTGGCGGATCTACCGGGACAGCAAGGGCACCCTGTGGCTCGGCACGGACAAGGGCGCCTGTCGCGCCGTCAAGGGACGCTGGGAGCCATACGCGCCTGCGGGTGCGGCCATGGTCCGCGCCTTCGCGGAGGACCCCCAGGGCCGCCTCTACATCGTAGGAAACGCCCAGCACGTCCTGCGGTGCCGCCTCGACGGCAGCGGTGTCGAGCGCATTCCCATCGCCATCGATCGCTCCCCCAAGCGGGTCTTCCAGATCTGCATCGATCCTTCGGGTAGGCTCTGGCTGGGCACGGAGAACGCGGGCCTGCTCACCATGGATACGAAGGATCCGAAACCGGCCTTCCGCCCCGTGTCCCTGCCCCAGGGCACCGCGGATGAGCGGATCTCGGATGTCGCCCTGGACGTGGAGGGCCGCCTGTGGGTCTCAGGCACCCAGGGCCTTGCGGTGCTGGAGCGGGGACTCTGGCGCCGGTTCACCCAGAAAGACGGCCTCCTGGGCACCCACATCACCTACGCCCGTCCGGCCCGAGGTGGCGACATCCTGGTGGCCTACTACGGTCACGATGGCCTCAGCCGCTTCCACCTCGACCCGACGGGGCTGCGCCCCATCCGCCACCTCAGCAGCGCCACGGGGCTGGCCAGCGAACGCGTCTACTTCATGGGCGAGGACGCCCTGGGGGGACTTTGGGTGGGCAGTGGTGCCGGCGTGGACCGGGTGTTGGATGACGTCATTGAACATCTAGGCCTGACGGAGGGCCTCCCGAGCGATGACTGCAATGCCCTGGCCGTGCTCACCGAACCTTCCGGCGATGTCTGGATCGGCACCAGCGGTGGACTGGCGCGCGTGCAGCTGCGGAACCAGCCGGGCCCTCCTGCGCCGCCGCCCTCGGTGCTGCTGAGCATCCAGGCGGGACGTCGGCCCCTGCCCCTGCGACCGGACGGAGAAGTCGTCATCCCCTACGGCCGGAATACAGTGGAATTCACCTTCACCGGTCTGAGTTTTGCAGGTGAAAACCAGCTCGAGCACCAGGTGCGCCTGGTAGGACTGGAGAACGACTGGCGCACCACCACCTCCCGGGAGGCCCGTTACCCGGCACTGGCCAAGGGCGCCTTTCGCTTCGAGGTGCGCTCGCGCATCGCGGGAGGGGCTTGGAGCGAATCCCTGGCCTATCCCTTCCGAGTAGACGCTCCCTGGTGGCAAACCCCCTGGTTCCTCCTGCTCTCCATGCTGGCGGGCGCAGGAGCCGTCTTCTCCATCATCCGCTGGCGCATCTCCCACCTGCACCGCCACAACCAGGAACTGGAATCCCTGGTCACGGCGCGCACCCAGGAACTGAAAGAAGCCAACGAGGCCCTGCGGAACCAGAACATCACGGACCCCCTCACGGGTCTGCGCAATCGGCGCTACCTGGGCACCAGCCTGCCCTCGGACATCGCGCAGGTGAACCGCACCCACCGCAGCCTCAAGATGGGCCTCAACGACCGCGTAAACGCCAACGTGGACCTGCTCTTCCTGATGGTGGACATCGACCACTTCAAGATGATCAACGACGAGTACGGCCACCACGCCGGGGACCTCGTGCTGCAGCAGGTGTCGGAACTCCTGAAACAGGCCACTCGTGATTCAGACACCGTGGTCCGATGGGGCGGCGAGGAGTTCCTCGTCGTCTGCCGCAACGCCTGCCGCAAGGAATCCACGGTGGTGGCTGAGCGCATACGCACCCTGGTGGAGGAGCACGCTTTCGACCTCGGCGAAGGCCGATCGGAGCACCGTACCTGCTCCCTGGGCTATGCGTTCTATCCCCTCTCCCTGGGCGTCCCCGAGCTCTTCACCTGGGAACAGGTCGTGGATCTGGCGGACCAGTGCCTCTTCGCCGCCAAGCGCGCGGGCCGCAACGCCTACGTGGGCATCGGCATGACGGACGAAGACCGCCTTCTGCCCTTCCACCGCGCGGGCTTCGTGCCCATGGAGCGCCTTGTGGAAGAGGGCGGCGTCGTGGTGGAGCACTCCCCCAGCATCGGGGATGACCTGGACTGGAAGTTCCACAACCACTGACATGGGCAGCGCCACGCCCCAGAACGTGATCAGCCTGCGCCGGGCGCTTCAGGCGGAGCCCCACCGGCCCGATCTCCGGCTGGCCCTCGCCTGGGCCTATCACCTCCAGGGCCGACATGACGAGGCCTCGAACGCGGTGGAGGGTCTGTCCACGAACACCACCGGCCTCGACGAGGCCGCCCGGATCCGCTGGGCCTGGATCGCGGCCTGCGCCGACAACCCGACCGGAAGCCTCCGGGCCCTGATGGGCCTCGCGGAGGAACCCGCCCTCGCCCTTGACCTCGCGCGCCGGTCCGGGTTCGGCGGCCACTGGCGCGCGGCGGAAGGTCTCTATGCCCGGGCCGCGACCCTCCAACCGGGCTATCTCGAGGCCCACCATGGCCAAGCCGTGGCCCTGGACTATCTAGACGACTTCGAGGCCTCCCTTGCCGTGACCCGCGCCGCCTGTGGGCTGTTCCGCGACCATCCAGGCCCCCTGGGCATCCTCCGCTTCCACCTCGGCCAGGTGCTGCTCCTGTTGGGACGGATGCCGGAGGGCTTCGCGGCCCTGGAAGCCCGATTCGAGGATCCCGCCGGACCAAGCCTGTCGGTCCGCCCCGAACCCGCCTGGGATGGGAGTCCGCTCCATGGGCGCCCGCTCCTGCTGCGTTGGGATCAGGGCTATGGCGATGCGTTCATGATGGTGCGTTTCGCGGCGCGGCTCGCCCGCCGGGGCGGTCCCGTGTTCCTGGAATGCCCCGAGGAGGCGCGGGCGGTGCTGGAAACCGCCGGCATCCAGGCCATCCCCGGAGACGGTCGACATCCTTGCCCCGAGGGCACGGTCCAGGCGCCCTTGAATTCCCTGCCCCACCTGATGGGCATCGGACTCGAGGAAGTCGCTGAATCCGGCCCCTACCTTCATGTGCCGCCGGACGTGCCAAACCGACAGACGCTGGACCGCCTGCTTGGCCAGGGATCCGGACGACGGCTCGGCCTCGTCTGGGCCGGCAATCCCGCCCACGGGCGCACCGGAGAACGGGACCTCCCCATGGAACTGCTGCCTCGGCTGAACGGAATCCCCGACATCACATGGTTCAGCCTCCAGAAGGGGGCAGCACTGCCCCCGGAGCTGGATGGCGTGGATCTGGCCCCGAGCCTGGGGACCTTTTCGGACACGGCCCATGCCCTGAGCCGCCTGGATGGGCTGGTCACGGTGGACACCTCCGTCGCCCATCTGGCCGGGGCCCTGGGATGTCCGACCTGGCTGCTGCTGCCCAGGCTCCCGGACTGGCGCTGGCTGCTGGATCGTGGCGATTCGCCTTGGTATTCCAGTCTTCGCCTACTCCGCCAACCCTTTCATGGCGATTGGCTTTCCGTACTGGAAGGCCTCTGTGGAGAATTGACCCGTCGTTGAACCCCTCCGGTACGATGGGGGATGGAAAGGCCGGCATGCTCCGCAGATCCCGACGTGAACTGATCCGCTTCCTCCTGACGACGAATCGCGTCCTGGAGAAGAAGGTCGATCTGCTCGACCTCCCGCGCGGCCTCTGGAAGGTCATCGACTGGACCCTCCGCATGGTGCCCCTGGATCCGGCCCTGCTGATGAACCAGCACGTCCGGACCAAGCACCTCAACCGTCAGCTCGCCTGGTGCCTCGCCTTCGTGGCCGGAGCGGTGAACGCCGGTGGCTTCCTGGCGCTGCACGCCTACACCTCCCACGTCACCGGCGCCGTCTCTCGTGCCGCAGATGAGGTGGCCTCCGGCAACACCACCGGTGCTCTCGCCGCCCTCAGCGCCATCGCCTGCTTCGCCTTGGGCGCCTTCTGCTCCGCCACCCTCATCAGCCTGGGCCGCCACCTGCGCTACAAGAGCATCTATGCCCTGGCACTGCTGATCGAGGCCGGCCTCTTGCTGGTCTTCGGGCTCCTCGGGGGCAGCCTGCAGCACATCCACAAGTTCTTCTTGCCGGTGACCCTGATCCTTCTGGCCTTCATCATGGGCATGCAGAACGCCATGGTGACGACCATCTCCGCCGCCGAAGTGCGCACGACGCACATGACGGGCATCGTGACGGACCTGGGCATCGAACTCAGCCGGATGATCTTCCGCTGGGATCACAAGCCAGAGCACCGCAAGGCCAACCGCGACCGCCTCAAGCTCCACGGCATCATCCTCGCGTCCTTCTTCGGCGGTGCCCTCACCGGTGCCCTGGGCTTCCGGCACGTCGGCTTCAAGGTCACGGTCTTCCTGGCGGGATTGCTGTTCTTCCTCGCCAGCCGCCCCATCATCCATGATCTGCGTGTGCGTTGGCGCTTGATGCAGCAAGGCTGAACCCGAGTCGGCTTGCCACA
This sequence comes from uncultured Solibacteraceae bacterium, assembly GCA_964415525.1. GTDB lineage: Bacteria > Acidobacteriota > Holophagae > Holophagales > Holophagaceae > CAZPUI01. The sequence goes on along the minus strand of CAYQAS010000149.1, from coordinate 2,931 downwards.
TCGGAAAACGCCAAGACAGCAGGGCTCCGGCTCACTAGGCTGGACTCATGCTCCCCTCCATCGCATTCGCGTGCGCCGTGCTGCTGGCCATGGCCTCGGGCCTTCCTGCACTCCTGGGAAAGGATCGCGAGACCTGGCTCGGCGGCGGGATGCTGGGCCTGTCCGGGCTGCTCGGATTGACGCTGGCCCTGTGGATCCTCCACCGCGGTGAACCCTGGTCCCTCGGACATCCGGCCCTTCGCCTGGATCCCGCCGGAGCCTTGCTGCTCCTGCCGGTCAGCCTCGTGGCACCTCTCTTGGCCTGGTACGGCAGCGCGTACTGGCATGTGGATGAAAAGGCGAGCGCAGGCCGCCTCCGGTTCTTCTTTGGTGCGGCTGCGGGACTCCTCCAGTTCATAGCCGCCGCCCAGCACGCGATCCTCTTCCTCATCGCCTGGGAGTTGTTAGCCCTCATCGGCTTCCTGATGGTCTGCACAGAGGACCATCTCGACAGCGCGCGACAGGCGGGCTGGGTCTACCTCGTGGCCGCCCATGCGGGGGTGCTCGGCCTCTTCGCGGGATTCGGCATCCTCTCCGGAGTCTGGGGCTCCTTCACCTTTGGGCCGCTGCCCATGGGGTTTGCCCATACCCCTGCGGGCACCCTGGCCTTCCTGCTCCTGCTGGCGGCCTTCGGGATGAAGGCGGGCCTCGCCCCGCTCCACATCTGGCTCCCCGGTGCCCACGCGGTCGCCCCCAGCCATGTCTCCGCCCTCCTCTCGGGGCTCATGCTGAAGATCGGAATCCTCGGCCTCTGCCGGTTGATCCTCTGGGTGCCGGATCCGCCCTTGTGGTGGGGCGGTCTGCTAGCCGGTCTCGGCAGCGCCAGCGCGGTGCTCGGCCTCGCCTTCGCCCTCGGCCAGCGCGACCTCAAGCGGGTGCTGGCCTACAGCTCCATCGAGAACGTCGGCATCATCGCCCTGGGCCTGGGCCTCGCCCTTGCAGGGAAGGCCCTCGCTCGCCCGGACTTGGTGCTGCTCGGTCTCGCGGGCGCGGCCTTCCACACCATCAATCACGCCCTCTTCAAGCCACTCCTGTTCATGGGCGCGGGCAGCCTTCTCCACGCCACGGGCACCCGCGATCTGGAATCCATGGGCGGCCTGCTGAAGGCGATGCCATGGACCGGAACGCTGATGCTGCTGGGGGGCACGGCCCTCTCCGGCCTGCCGCCCTTCAATGGTTTTGCGAGCGAGTGGCTGCTCTACCTCGGCTCCCTGCAGGCCGTCGCCGGGAAGGCCTGGATCTGGGGCGCGGCCCTGGTCATCGCCCTCGCCCTTGCGGGAGGCCTCGCGGTGGCCACCTTCGCACGGGCCCTCGGCATCGCGCTCCTGGGCGAACCTCGCAGCGAGGCGGCAACCAAGGCCCACGAGGCTCCTGCCGCCATGCGCCACCCCATGCTCGTGCTGGCGATCCTCTGCACCCTGCTGGGCCTCGTCCCGGTGCTGCTCTCCCCTGCCCTCACGCGACTGGCGCGATTCCTGGCGCCGGGGATGGACCTGCCGTCCCTCTCCACCGAAGCGCACCTCGGCGTACTTTCGCTGGTGGGCATGGCCGGACTGCTCTTCGCCTTCGCGGGCTGGATGAAACTGCGCACCCTGCGCTCGCGGCGTGAGGTCACCTGGGATTGCGGGTACGCGGCACCCACCGCGCGGATGCAATACACCGCCAGCTCCTTCGGCCAGATGCTCGTGGATGCCATCGCCTTCCTGCTCTGGCCGGTGCGGCGCCTGCCCCGGGTGGTGGGCCTCTTCCCGCGGCGCACCCGCTACGAGAGCGCCCTGCCGGACCCGGTGCTGGACCGCACCCTCACCCCCGCCATGACCAGGATCGGCGACTGGGCCGCCCGCCTTCGCACCCTGCAGTCCGGCCACCTGAACCTCTATCTGCTCTATGTGGTACTCACCCTGCTCGCCCTCTTCGCCTGGACGCTCGCATGAGACAGCCGTTGTCGACAGGAAACGTGAACCACGGAAAGGGAAACGGGATTCGCGGATTGGCGAGCGATGCCCATCCGTGTCCATCCATGTGCATCCATGGAGCGAAAAGCCGTTCGTCCACCGATCCACACGGGTTCACATCGATACCGGCCCTCTCGGCGGGAGCACACATGCCTGAGGACTGCCCATGCTGAGAGCAGCGCTCATCCGTGGACTTCTTCTCCTCGCGCACGTCGGCGTGACGATCCTCGTGGCGCCCTTCCTGCTCGGCGTCATCGCCAAGGTGAAGGCGCTCTTTGCAGGGCGGGTCGGCCCGCCGGTTTTCCAGATCTACTTTGACGTGGCCCGGCTGTTCCGAAAGGACGCAGTGCTCAGTCGCACCACCACCTGGGTCTTCCTCGCGGGTCCGCTGACCGCCTGCGCCCTACCGCTCGTCGCCGCACTGCTGCTGCCCATGGGGAGCGCCCGAGCGCCCCTTGCCTTCCGGGGCGATCTCGTCGCCTTCGCCTATCTCTTCGCCCTGGGCCGCTTTCTCACGGTGCTCTCCGCCCTCGATACCGGCTCGGCCTTCGAGGGCATGGGCGCCGCACGGGAAGTGGCCTTCGCCGTCCTCGTGGAACCCGCCCTCTTCCTGGGCCTCGCCACCCTCGTGCTACACAGCGGCAGCCTCTGTCTCTCGGACATGCTGCGCGCCGCGGGTCAGGGATGGCACAAGGCCGGCGGCGCGCTGGCACTGGTGGCGGCAGGTTGGGCCATCGTCTTCCTCGTGGAGAACTGCCGCATCCCCTTTGACGACCCGAATACCCATCTGGAACTGACCATGATCCACGAGGTGATGGTGCTGGACCACAGCGGGCCGCCCCTGGCCCTCATCCTCCAGGGCGCAGCCATGAAGCTGCTCGTACTGGGTGGGCTCCTTGTGCGGCTCTGCCTGCCCCTGCGGGGCGTCTGGTGGATC
>CAYQAS010000148.1:0-8910 GCA_964415525.1 uncultured Solibacteraceae bacterium | reverse complement strand
TTGCGGAGCCCTTGGTGCAGGGCGCCGGCGGCATGCGCATGTGGCCCGCGGAAGTCCTGCAGGAGATCCGCCGCCAGTGCGACGCCTATCGCGTCTATCTCATCGAGGACGAGGTGATGACGAGCTTCGGACGCACGGGGACGCTCTTTGCCTGCGAACAGGCGGGCATCGCGCCGGATTTGCTGTGCCCCTCCAAAGGCCTGACTGCCGGGATGCTGCCCATGTCCCTGACCTGGGCGACGGAGGAGCTCTACGGCCACATCTGGGGCGAGTACACCGAGTGGCGCACCTTCTTCCACGGGCACAGCTACAACGCCAACCCGACAGCCTGCGCTGTGGCCTGCGCGAGTCTGGCCATCTTCGATGAGGAACCCGTGCTGGCGCGGGTGGAGGCCCTCGGCACAGCGCTGCGGGAGGGCTTCGCGGACCTCGCCACCCACCCGGCGGTCCGCCGCGCCCGCCAGTTCGGCCCCATCGCCGCATGCAACATCGTGGATCCCGCCACGGGCAAGGCCCACCCCACCGAATCGCGCTTCGCATGGCGCTTCCACCGCAAGGCCCTGGAACACGGGCTCCTGGCCCGCCCCATCGGCGACTGCCTCTACCTGCTGCCACCGCTCTCCACCCCGCCGGAGCGGGTGCGGGAGGCTTGCGCCACGCTCAAGAGCCTCCTGGGCTGATGTGCCGCTGGCGAACCCTGCCTCAGGTCCACGGGACCTTTCCGCCGGTGGCGTTCGCCTTCGAGAAGCTGCGCTCGCATGGGTTGACCGAGGTCTCCTTCGGCGCGCTGCTGCCGGGAATTTGCCTCGCCCTGACGACAGCGGGAGGCGGGGGCGGTCCATGGAATGTGGCGCCCCCTTCGACTCGGATGTGCAGGTTCCGCCGTACGTGAATTCGGAACCGAGGATCCTGCAGCCGGCGTGGTCCGTGATGGTGCTGAGTCCTGCGAAGGAAAGGATTCGGGCCGGACTGCGAAGGGGACGGTGCAGATCCACTGTCGGGAATCTTCTTCCGATCGTGGGCCTGCGCCTTTGCGTTTTCGGCCCTCCGCCGAGGTGGGCTTCTTTGTGACCTGTCGCCTCTGGCAATCGTCCCCCTGGGCCGCATCGGCGGTGGGCTTTGTCAGGCGATGTTCAGGACACGGGGTTTCCAGCCGATATGCTGGGAGCCTCAGGAGCCACCATGTGTTCCAACCCTCACCCTTGGTTCGTCCGCAGCCTGCGGAGATGAGTGGAGGCCTTTCGGATGGGGCTCGAGCAGCGGTTTTTCGCCCGTTTCCTCCCTGAGCGGGGGCAGGAGTTAGAGGCGCGCCTGTTTCAGGGGCTCACGCTTCTCGCGGGGCTGCTCAGCTTCCTGGTGGTGCTGCCGCTCAACTATTTCCAGAAGCTTTTCCCGCTGGTGAATGTCCTGGTGGCGGTTCTCGGGCTGGCCTCCTTTGCCATCTTCTGGGCGGCGCGGCGGGGACATCCCCTGCGTGGCGTGTATTTCGTGCTGTTGCTGGGCCTGCTGGATGTGATCTGGTTCGGCAACGCAGGCTCCGAAGGCAGCATCGGGATGTTCTTCTTGAGTGCCTCGGTCTATCTGGTGATCTTCTTCACGGGTTGGCGTCGGGCCTTCATGCTGATGCTCTTCCTGGTCAACGGATCGGGCCTCTACTTGGCGGAGCGGGCCTGGCCTGACCTTGTCACCCGGTTTCCCGACGCGGACAGCCGCTTCATCGATCTGTTGGGCAGTTTCCTGGTATGCAATCTGGTGATCGTGCTCGTGCTCTGGATCGTGCTGGGCAGCTACCACCGGGAACGGGAGCGATTGGCAGAATCCGCAGCGGCCCTTCGGGACCGGGAGCTTCAGCTCCTTCGGGCCCAGGAAGCCGGGCAAGTGGGCACGTTCTCGTGGGATATCACCCGGGACGCCTGGATCAGCACACCGGTGCTGGACCGGATCCTGGGGCTGCCGACGGACTTCCAATACAATCTCGCCTCCTGGAATGCCCTGATCAGGCCTGATTTCCAGGAACCCATGGCCCAATACGTAGAGGGGCTCCTGGCGCACCGGGCCAGTTTCGATCAGGAATACCCCATCATCCGCCCCGTGGACGGCGAGGAACGCTGGCTCTACGGTCGGGCGGAGTTCGAGTTCGATCCCTTCAGCAGGCCCCTGCGCATGGTTGGCACGATCCAGGACATCACGGAGGCGAAGCGGGCGGAAGACATGCGCCGGAACCTGGAGAACCAGGTCCACCGGGCCCAGAAGATGGAGAGCCTTGGGAGCCTGGCCGGGGGCGTGGCCCATGACATGAACAATGTGCTGGGCGCGATCCTCGCCATGTCTTCTGCCCACCAGTCCCGGGAGCCTCAGGACAGCCCGGGCTGGAAGGCTATGGATACCATCGTCCGAGCCTGCCTGCGGGGGCGGACGCTGGTTCAGGGGTTGCTGAACTTCACCCGTCAGGAACTGGCGGAGGCACGCCCCCTGGACCTTCGGATGTTGGTGGAGGACCAGGCACGGTTACTGGAGCACACGACCCTGGGGCGTGTCCGTGTGGAAACGCGGTGCGAGGACGGACTCCCCGCCATCCGGGGGGATGCCTCGGCCCTCAGCCATGCCCTGATGAACCTGTGTGTGAATGCCGTGGATGCCATGCCGGGCGGTGGCACGCTGACGTTGGCTGCCGTCTCCCTGCCGCCGGGGGAAGTCGAGCTGAAGGTACAGGACACCGGGTGCGGCATGTCGCCGGACGTGCTGGCGAGGGCCATGGATCCTTTCTTCACGACGAAGCCGCACGGCAAGGGCACGGGGCTCGGGCTCGCCCTGGTCTACGCGACGGTCAAGGCTCACGGCGGTGACATCGACATGATGAGCCAGCCGGGCGTAGGCACCACCGTTCGGCTGCGGTTTCCGGCGCTTCCCGAGCCTCTGCCTACCCCAGAGCCGCCGTCTCCTTTGGATACGACGGAACGTCGCTCCTTGCACATCCTGATCGTGGACGACGATGCCCTGATTCGTGAGTCGTTGCGGGCCTTGCTGGAGCTTTCTGGCCATGCCGTGGTGGAGGCGGAATGCGGCGAGGAGGCCCTGGAGCTGATTCCCCGGGAGCCTGCCCTCGATGGCGTCGTATTGGACCTCAACATGCCGGGGCTGGGTGGCGACGGAACCCTGCCTAGGCTGCGGAAGCTGCGACCCGAACTGCCGGTGCTGATCGCCACGGGGCGGGCGGATCAGCAGGCCCTGGACCTCGTGGCGTCCCATCCCCGGGTGGCCATTCTGCCGAAGCCCTTCAGTCTTTCGGAACTGCGGGAGGCGCTGCAGGCGTGGTAAGGCGCGCGGCGCCGCACTGCCAACAGGCGCCGAACTGAGGCTCGTGGGCTTCGCCACAGCCGGAGCAAATCCAGGCGGTCTCGCCGGGTAGGGTCAGGGCATCGCCTCGGGAAAATCGCTCCACCACTTCCCTGGCCCGGGGCACCTGGTTCGGATCCAGGATCCAAACGCCGGGTCGCATCCCAGGAATGGCGGGAGCGCCTTCCATGGTGGTCATCAGGGCCTCGCCCTGTACCTGGGCGGTGATGCCCACGGCCTCCAGGAGGCCGATCATCATGTGGGCCTCGGCGTGGTGCTGGGCTTCGTAGACCTTGATCACGGGGTGTCCTCCCTTGGGGATTCTCGCAGCATCCTGAGGTTGGATAGAAAAATGCCCCGCGGGAGCGGGGCATCTTCAGCGGTGGCTCGACCTCAGTCCTCTTCGCCGTTCTTCACGGGGCGGACCTTGACCTTCTCGCCGTGCTCCTTGGCGATGCGGTCGGTCCAAGCCTTGCGGTAGGCCGGGTGGCCGACGTTGCCCTCGTTGTCACGGACGTTGCCATCCATGTACTTCCACATCAGGTGCTCGCCCAGCTTGCGCCAGCGGGCCACCAGCTCTTCGCCCTGCCGGGTGGAGTAGGCGGTGAGGAAGTCCCGGGCCATGCCGGGGTTCTGCTTGTAGAGGGCCAGGGCCTGGGCGTCGATCTCCGGCTGCTCGGCGGTGTAGCGGCCTTCCATCTCGCGCTGGACTTTCTGGACATCGACGATCATGTCGCTCCAGCGGGAGTAGGCCCAGTTGGTGACGAAGTTGAAGGTCCAGTGGGCGCTGTCCCAGCTGAATTCGTTGAAGCTGCCCGTGCCCTCCGCCCAAGCCTTGGGCACGCTCTTCACCCCGGCGTAGACGGGGAAGTAGCAGGTGGTGAACGTGTCATCCACCCCGAACCACAGGACGCCGCCGATGGGATCGGGCAGGTCGCCGCGACTCTGGCTCACATAGCTCCAGGCCGTCTGCTGGGTGGAGATGGCGCGCTCGTGGGTGTAGCTCTCCTCACCCTGCTTGAAGCCCATGGGGCGCCAGCGATACGGCAGCTGGAAGGGGCCCGCGCCCACATCCTGGGTCATGTCGAAGTCGGTGCCGGTGTAGTGGTCGCGCATGAGCTCCATGACATCCCGCACGCCCAGCGGCTTATCCACCTTGACCCACAGCGGCATGGGCTTGGAGCCCGGCAGCGCCTTGACCCAGTCCATGCTCACGTTCGCGCCCTTGGCGGCACGGTTGAAGACGCTCCACACGCGGCCGTCACAACCCCGGCGGCTGCCGAAGGTGGAGGGCGCAAAGGTATCGGCGAAGCTGAAGTCCTTGTCCTCGCCCTTGAACCAGCCCTTCTCCTTGGCAAAGGAGACGAGGTCCTTGCTGTAGAGGCAGTTGGCAGGATCGTTCAGCGCGATCTGACGGATGCGGCTGGCATTGGCATGGGAGGAAATGCAGCCCTCGGGAATGCGCCACGCGATCCACACGGCGCCCTTTTGGCCCTTGCCCTTGCCGATCATCTCCATGATCCAGACTTCGTTCTTGTCGGCGATGGAGAAGCTCTCGCCACTGCTGGCGTAGCCAAATTCCGCCGTCAGGTCGGTCATGACCTGGATGGCCTCCCGGGCGGTCTTCGCGCGCTCCAGGGCGATGTAGATGAGACTGCCGTAGTCGATGATGCCGCTGGGGCCCGCCAGCTCCTTGCGCCCGCCGAAGGTGGTCTCGCCGATCACCACCTGGTGCTCGTTCATGTTGCCGACGCGGGTGTAGGTGACGGCGGCCTCGGGGATGGCGCCGAGCTTCTTGCCTTTGTTGAAGTGGGGGGCCGCGTCCCAGTCCAGGATCTCGCGCATCGTGCCCGGGGTGTGGCGCCCGCCCGCCTTGTAGTAGAGCTCACCGTAGAGCGAATGGCTGTCGGCGCTGTAGGCGATCATCGGCGCCTTGTCCTTGCTCGCGCCCTTGGACACCAGGATGTTGGTGCAGGCGTCGAGGGGATTCGCGCAGGCGATGAGTGCCAAGGCTGGGGCGGTGAGGGTCTGGAACAACCGACGCATGGGGGCCCTTTCAGGGGAGAACATCACGCTGTGATGCAAGAACTCCATCGTATCGCGGGGGCTTTGTGGCCTGGATCAGACGAAAGACCTAAATCCGCCTTCCCGGAACCCTCTCCCTTGCCGGGGCATGATGGAGGGTCCGAGGTTCCAATGCTCCTTGCTCCGCCCGCCCTGCCCCAGGAAGCCCCCGCCTTCGAGGGCCGCGCCATCGCCTTTTCGGGCTTCAACGGCTTTCCGCTCAAGGGGAGCGTCCTGAAGGCCGGGCCGCATCCCTACTTCGTGGTGTTGGTGGCGGGTACGGGGCTCATGGATCGGGACTGGCGGTCGCCCCAACTGCCGGCCGGGCGGCCTGGTTTGGACTTCGCCCAGTGGCTGCAGAAACAGGGACTCGGGAGCCTGCGCTACGACAAGCGCTACATCGGGAGCCGGGATCCCAAGCTGGACACGAGCCTGGAGGCCCAGGCAGGGGACGTGAAGGGGGCCCTGGATGCGGCCCGGGCCCTGCCGGAAGCGAAGGGGAAGAAGCTGCTGCTGGTGGCCCACTCGGAGGGGTGCCTGCCCGCCCTGGTGGCGGCGCCCCAGGGGGCGGAGGCCCTGCTGCTGCTGGCGCCGCCGGGGCGCTCCATGGCGACGCAGCTGAAGACCCAGATCGAGGCGCAGCTTCCGGCGGAGGGACGCACAGAAAACCTCGCCTACCTGGAGTCGGTGCTCCAGGCCATCCGCTGGGACCGTCCCCGGCCCGAGCCCGCCGCGGGCATCCATCCCGGCATGGCCCGACTCGGGCGCTCCCTCATGGCCGCCGAGACGCTCGCTTTCGTCCGGGGCACCCTGGACCTGGATCCCTTGGCCCTGGTCAACCGTCTGCCCATTCCTGCGGCCCTGGCTTGGGGTGATCGGGACCTCCAGGCGCCGCGCCCGCTGCTGCTGCCGCAGGGCTTCCGACCTGCCGTGCTGGACCTGCCACTGACGAACCACCTGCTGCGCCAGGAGACACGGGCCACGGCGGAGCTGGATCCCATGAAGGCCCGCACGGCGTTTGGCGCCGAGACGCCCATGGCGGACCTCATGCCCCTGGCGACCTGGCTACGGTCCCTCCGGTAGCCGATCGCGACCTGACCGCTACCGTTTGAGCAGCAGCAGCGTCAGGTCGTCTTCCAGTGGCCGACCCTGGGTGAAGGCCTGGACCGAGGTCAGGACGTGGGCGGGCAGGTCGGTGAGGGGCTCCGCGAGGCACGCCGCGAGCCGCTCCTCGCCGTAGAGGGCGTCCGTCGGATCGAGCGCTTCGGTGAGGCCGTCGGTGTAGAAGAGCAGGGCGTCACCCGGCTCCAGGTGGCCTTCCCAGATCTCCCAGGAGGTGGGATCCGGCATGGGCGCGAGGCCGATGCCGAGGCCCCGGGGGACCAGCCGCTCCACGCTGGCGTCCGCCCGGCGCAGAAAAGCGGCGGGATGACCGGCCCGGACGAAGGCGCATGCGCCGTCGTGGGGATCGAAGGTCCCGTAAACGGCGGTCATGAAGAGGCTGCGGGGGTTGCTGTGACGCCACAGGGTGTTCATCCGCGCCAGCACTTCCTGCGGGCCCAGGGCTTCCTTGTCCAGGGCGGAGAGGATGCCCTTGGTCTCGGCGGCGTAGAATGCCGCGCTGGTGCCCTTGCCGCTGACGTCTGCGATGAGAAAGGCGAAGCGGCCATCCCGCAGGGGCAGCACGTCGAAGTAGTCGCCTGCCACTTCGCGAGCCGGGAGGATGGCGGCGCGGATGCTGGAGGTGAGGCGGCTGACGTCTGGCAGCAGGCGCATCTGCACCTCGCGGGCGACGCGGAGTTCCTCCTCCAGGCGCAGGCGCTCCCCCCGCTCGTCCTCGGCCTTGTCCAGCCGGGCGGCGAGGTCGTTGAAGGCCCGGGCCAGCTGGGAGACCTGGTCCTGGCTGCGGGGGTGGAGGCGGGCCTTGAAGTCACCCTTGGCGAGGCGTTGGACGCCCACATAGAGCTGGTTGATGGCGGAACCCAGGCCGGTGGTGAGCAGGAAGCCCAGCACCATGGCCATGCCTTGGACGAGGGCGAGGAAGACCAGCAGCGCGATCGCGGGAGCGAGCTGGCGCATGAACCGGTCGGTGGCCACACCCTTGAGGTTGTTCACGAGCCCGTAACCTCCGAACAGCTCCAGGAGGCTCGTTTCGGGTGTGGCGGTGAGGTCGAGGCTGCGGCCAGAACCCCAGTCCACCACCTTCAATCCCACATCGGGAAGCCGGAAGGGGGTGAACAGGAAGCTGCCTTCAAGGGGTGGACCCACGGACCAGGTGAGGGGCTCCATGTCGTTGGTGCGCGGCTTGCGGTACGCCAAGTGGTAATGGATGCGTCCGCCCCAGAGGGTCTGTCCCCGTTCCTGGAGCTTGTCCAGGGGCAGGACGAGCACCCGGAAGCCTTCCGGAGTTTTGGCCACAGAGCGCAACGTGAGTTCGTGGTCGCCATCCTCTTCCTGCGTCTCGTAGACGAGCCCACTGAAGGAGGCGCCGATGCCTTGGGGCAGGGTCGGGACTTGGAGCACCCGGAGCCGTCCCTGGGTGCGGCCCATCTGGCTCGCCTCCTGGGTGGTGGCAGCCTTGCTCGCCTGGATGAGAACGGCCTGACGGGTCTGGATCTCCGCCAGGATCAGGCGGCTGGCCTGACCGCCGAGCACCATCCAGCCGAGGACCGTGAGCAGGACCGTGATGCCGGCTGCGGGCACGACGGAGAGCAGCAGCAGGATGAACCAGAGGCGCCTGGAGACGCGGAACAGTGCCTTTCGCCAAAGGGCCCGGAGGCCCAGGAAGGCGAAGGTGAGGACCGCGATCCAGAAGCACCACGCCAAAGGCATGGCGACGCAACCCTGGATCGACGCCTCGCAGCTGAGGGGGGTCAGCAGCCAGACGAGGCCAATACCCAAGAGGATCCAGGCCCATCGGGGCCTCAGGGCGGCGAGTCGACCGCGGATCCTCTTGAGCAGGTCTCTCATGTCAGGGCATCAGCATGCCGCCGTTGACGGGGATCGTCGTGCCGGTGATGTAGCCAGACTCTTCCGTCGCCAGGAAGACCACAGCGTTGGCGATGTCCGTGGCGGTGCCCATGCGGCCAAGGGGGATCTGCTTGTTGAAGGCCTCCTTGACCTCGGCCGAGAGGTTGTCGGTCATGGCCGTCATGATGTAGCCGGGGGCGACGGCGTTGCAGGTGATGTTGCGGCTGGCCATCTCGCGGGCAACGGTCTTGGTCAGGCCGATGAGGCCCGCCTTGGAGGTGGCGTAGTTGCTCTGCCCCGCGTTGCCCATCTGGCCCACGACGCTGGCGATGTTGATGATGCGGCCCCAGCGCTGCTTCATCATCGGCTTGGCGACGGCCTGGGTGGCGATCCAGGCGCCCTTGAGGTTGATGTCCATGACGAGGTCGTATTCCTCCTCTTTCATCTGGATCATCAGCTTGTCCTTGGTGATGCCCGCGTTGTTGACCAGGATGTGCAGGCCGCCATGGCGCTCGACCGTCGTTGCCACGGCCGCGCGAA
>CAYQAS010000147.1:5951-8932 GCA_964415525.1 uncultured Solibacteraceae bacterium | reverse complement strand
GATCGCCTCCATCCCCCCAATCACAACCGATGTCGCACCGGTGAAACCCGTGCCCTTGAGGCTGATCCAAGCGCCAATGGAGGCGGAGCCAGGATCCACACTCGATAGTGAGATCGGAACGGCAAGCGTCTTGAAGGTGAACGTCTCGCCCGAAGCACTGCCCGTGGCATTGGTGCCCACGACCCGGTAGGAATACGTCGTGTTGGGCGCCAAGCCCTCCACCTTAAGGGAAACCGGCGTTGAATCCATGCCTGTAACCATGGACGGGGTGGCCTTGAGCGAGGACTGGAAGGTACCGCCACGGCCCAGGTCGAAGGTCACGACGGTGTTCTGATTGTTCGCGATCACCAGACCCGCGAGGGTGGCAGCGGTCGCGGTGACAGCCGTCGCAGGCTTCGTCTCTGCCGTGGGATTGGCGGCCTTGGTCCTGACTTCGATCGCATTTGAGTTTGAACTGGCACCTGCAGCGTTGGTCGCCCTTACTCGGTAGTAGTAGGGGCGGTTCGGCAGCAGACCCGTCACGCTCTGAGAAGTGACATTCCCGATGGCCAGGTCGGAGAACCCGGTCGTGAGGTTCGCGAAGGCCGGATCCCGCGCCACATCCAGGCGGTAGCCCGTGGCACCGGCAGAGGCGTTCCAGGTGGCAGTGAAGCCACCCTCCGTCACATCCGTGGCCGCGATGGCGACGGGAGCAGGAGGGATGAGTGCCACGGTCACGATGTTGGACATCGCGCTGTCGCCGCTGGCGTTGAATGCCTGCACACCGTAGTAGAACTGCGTGCCGCCACCCAGACTGGAGAGCGTCTCAGAGAGCTTCGCGGGGTCCGTGATCACGAGCGGACCGTAGCCCGCAAGGATGCCCGTACCCAGGTTCGCTGAGGTCGCCACTGTGAGCTTGAAGCCCGTGGCACTTTGCACCGTCCCCCAGTTCGCCGTGAATGCCGTGGCCGTCTTGCCCGTCGCCTCCTCGGCGATAGGCGCTGCAGGCAGGATCAGCATTGCAGACGACTTGGCATTCGCGCTGGTGAGCAGGCCATCCGTCGCCCTCACCTGGAAGTAGTAGGTCGTGCCCGCCGGCAGGCCCGTGATCACGAGGGTCGTGCCCGATGCCGCCAAGTTGGTCTTGCCTGCCACCAGGCTCGTGCAGTCCGCATCCGTCGCCACGTCCAGGACGTAGCCTGTGGCCCCCGCATTCCCGATCCAGGAGGCGGTAAAACCGCTGCTGGTGGGGGTGCCCACGGTAGGACTCGTAGGGGCATTTAGGGTCGCCGTGTAGTCCTGGGCGGAGACGTCCGCCCGGACCAGGGTGTAGCTCCGGGCGGCACCGAAGGTGTAGCCCGTCTTGCTGGGAGTAACGGTGCCCGACCAGTCATAGGGCACGCTCACGGTGTAGGCACCGCCGCCGCCGGACGTCACGGTCTTGCTGGTGCCGTCGGTATAGCTCAGGGTCACGTTGCCGGTCCCTGTATTGCCGGTGATGGCATAGAGCACGACCGTCTGCGTCAGGGTGCTGGACGTGGACGTGGCGAAGTTCGCATCGCCATCGTAGACCGCCGAAAGGCTGTGGGTGCCTACGCTGAGGGCGGAAGTGGTGAACGTGGCCGTCGTGCCGCTGAGGGTGCCGGTGCCGAGGATCGTGCTGCCGTCCTTGAAGGTCACCGTGCCCGTCGCCCCCGCCGTTACGGTGGCAGTAAGGGTCACAGACTGCGTGTAGCCCGAGGGCGTCAGGCTGGTGGCCAGGATTGTGGTGGTACTGGCCGCGTTCACAGTCTGGGTCAGCGGGCTGGAGGTGGAAGTGGCGTAGTTCCCATCCCCTCCATAGACCGCGGTCAGGGTGTGGCTGCCGCCTCCCAGGTTCGCGATGGTGAGGGTTGCATGGGTCCCGCTGAGCGTGCCCGTCCCCAAAGACGTGGCGCCGTCATAGAAGGTCACGGTGCCCGTCGCCCCCGCCGTCAACGTCGCCGTGAGGGTCACGGAGGTGCCATAAGTGGAAGGGTTCAGGCTGGAGACCAGCGCGGTGGTGGTGATGGCCTTGTTCACGGTCTGGGTCAGGGTCGCAGACGTGGAGGTATTGAAGTTCCCATCTCCGTTGTAGATCGCGCTGAGGCTGTGACTGGCCACGGACAGCGTCGAGATGGCCAGCGTCGCAGTGGCGCCGCTCAGCGTGCCGGTGCCCAGGGACGTGACGCCGTCGTAGAACGTCACGGTGCCCGTCGCTCCCGCCGTCACCGTCGCCGTGAGGGTCACAGAGGCGCCGTAGGTGGAGGGGTTCAGACTGGAGACAAGGGTGGTGGTGGTATCGGCCTTGTTGACGGTCTGGGTGAGGGCGCTGGACGTCGATGTGGCGTAGTTTGCATCCCCGCCGTAGACCGCAGTGAGGCTGTGACCAGCCACGGACAGCGTCGAGGTGGTGAGTGTCGCGGTGGTGCCGCTGAGGGTGCCGGTGCCCAGGGACGTCGCGCCGTCGTAGAACGTCACGGTGCCCGTCGCCCCAGCCGTCACCGTCGCCGTAAGGGTCACGGAGGCGCCGTAGGTGGCGGGGTTCAGACTGGAGCCCAAAGTGGTGGTGGTGGTGGCCTTGTTCACCGTCTGGGTGAGGATGCTGGAGGTGGACGTGGCGTAGTTCGAATCCCCGCCATAGACCGCCGTGAGGCTGTGCCCGGCCGCGGACAGGGACGAGGTGGTGAGGGTCGCGGTGGTGCCGCTGATCGTGCCGGTGCCCAGGGACATCGCGCCGTCATAGAACGTCACAGTGCCAGTCGCCCCCGCGGTCACCGTTGCCGTGAGCGTCACGGAGGCGCCGTAGGTGGAGGGATTCAGGCTGGAGTCCAGGGTCGTGGTGGTGGTGGCCTTGTTCACCGTCTGGGTGAGGACGCTGGATGTGGACGTGGCGTAGTTCGAATCCCCACCGTAGACCGCCGTGAGACTGTGCCCGGCCGCGGACAGGGAGGAGGTGGCGAGGGTAGCGGTGGTGCCGCTGA
>CAYQAS010000147.1:0-5851 GCA_964415525.1 uncultured Solibacteraceae bacterium | reverse complement strand
CTGTGCCCGGCCGCGGACAGGGAGGAGGTGGCGAGGGTAGCGGTGGTGCCGCTGATCGTGCCGGTGCCCAGGGACGTGGCGCCATCATAGAAGGTCACGGTACCCGTCGCCCCCGCCGTCACCGTCGCCGTGAAGGTCACAGAGGCGCCATAAGTGGAGGGGTTCAGGCTGGAGCCCAGCGTGGTGGTGGTGGTGGCGGCATTCACAACTTGGGTCAGGGGGCTGGAAGTGGAGGTGGCATGGTTCCCGTCCCCGCCGTAGACCGCGGTCAGGGTGTGGCTTCCGCCACCCAAAGCTGACGTGGTCAGGGTCGCCGTGGTCCCGCTAAGCGTGCCCGTGCCCAGGGACGCGGCGCCATCATAGAACGTCACGGTGCCCGTCGCGCCCGAGGTGACCGTCGCCGTGAGGGTCACGGAGCCGCCGAAGGTGCTGGGATTCAGGCTGGACCCCAGCGTGGTGGTGGTGGGGGCCTTGTTCACAGTCTGGGTCAGCACCGAGGATGTGGAGGTGTTGAAGTTCCCATCACCGCCGTAGACCGCGGTCAGGCTGTGGTCGCCCACGGACAAGGTCGTCGCAGCGAGCGTCGCCGTGGTGCCGCTGATCGTTCCGGTACCGAGGCTCGCGGCCCCGTCGAAGAACTCCACCGATCCCGTGGCCCCCGCAGGCACGGTCGCCGTCAGGGTCACCGAGGCACCAAAGGTGGAGGGGTTCGGGGTGGAGTTCAGCGCCGTCGTGCTGGCGGCCTTGTTCACGGTCTGGGTCAGGGGCGCAGACGTAGAGCCATTGAAGTTCCCATCCCCGGCATAGACTGCAGTGAGGGTGTGCGTGGCCCGAGAGAGGGAGGTCGTCGCCAGGGTCGCCGAGGTGCCACTGACGGTGCCCGTGCCGAGACTTGTCGCCCCGTCGAAAAACTCCACGGATCCCGTGGCCCCCGTGGGCACGGTCGCCGTCAAGGTTACCGAGGCGCCGTACGTGGATGGGTTCAGGTTCGAGGCCAGCGTCGTTGTGCTGTCGGCCTTGTTCACGACCTGGGTCACGGCTGAGGAGGTGGACCCACTGAAGTTCGTGTCCCCGCCGTAGACCGCCGTGAGACTGTGGCTGGCTACAGAGAGGGTCGAGAGGCTGAGGGTGGCCGTGGTTCCGGTGAGGGTGCCAGTGCCCAGGGAGGTCACGCCGTCATAGAACGTCACCGTGCCCGTCGCCCCCGCCGTCACCGTCGCGGTGAGGGTCACAGAGGCACCGTAGGTGGAGGGGTTGAGGTTCGAGGCCAGCGTTGTGGTGGAGCTGGCCTGGTTCACCACCTGGACCAGGATGGTGGACGTAGATCCCGCATAGGCGCCCGCGCCCGCATAGACGGCGGTGAGGTTGTGCGAGCCCACTCCGAGGGAGGATGTGCTCAGGGTGGCCGTGCCTCCGCTCAGGGTGCCGGTGCCCAGGGAGGTGGCACTGTCGTAGAAGGTCACCGTCCCCGTGGCGCCTGCCGTGACTGTCGCGGTGAGGGTCACGGATTGGCCGAAGGTCGAGGGGTTCGCACTCGAGGCTAGGCCCGTGGTAGTAGGCGTGGAGATGGTGGTAAAGGTCTGGTCCGCGCCGTAGGCGGTGCCGCCGGTGCTCACGGCCTTCACGCGAAAGTGATATGCCTGATTGGTCGAAAGACCCGTGAGGCCCGCGCTGACAGCGGTGTTGCCGGTGCCCGTAGCCGTGCCTGGCGTCGCGGCGGCGGAGGATCCGTAAGCGGTGGTGGTGCCGTATTCAAACGAAACTGTCGTGCTGTAGTCGCCCGCCTGGACACTGCCGTTCACGGTGGCGGTGGTGGCGAGTACGCTGGTGGCCGCGTTGGTGGTGGCGGCGGGACCTTGGTACAGCGCGATGCCGTCAGTGGTGTTTAGACTGGAAATGAGACTCGTATTTTTCCCCGTTCCGTCCGTGTTCACCACGCCAATGGTGTTGAAGTAGGTGGCGAAATAGATCTTCTGGTTCACCCGATCCAGGGCCAGCCGATCGATGTACGCGTCTGCGAAGGTCGTCACCGTGGTCCGGGCGGAATTGCTGATTTGCACTTTTTCGATACGCCCATACGAATATCCAATTGCGTCGTAGGTACTGAAATAGACGTAGGTTCCGTCCGTCTGAATGCCCCCAGGGCCGTCGTTGACATTCAGGAAGTCCACGAGCTTGCTGGAAGCGCCGCCAACAATGCCCTGCCTGACACAACCAGACCCGTTCCCCTCCATCCAGAAGACGCGGGTCGGACTGACACTGGTATCCACCGCGATCCCAAGAGGCGTTTGCGTGGTCGAAAAGAGCGTTGAGCGATTGCCGCCAGCCAAGTCACAGCGTTTGATGACCTCCGAGCCGTCCCATCCGTTGTAATAGATGTACCCATTCACCGGATCGATGTCGAAGGCCTGGATCGTCTCGCCGGATCCCGGCGAGACGGCGATCACCACATTGCTTCCATCGAAATCCATGCGACGGATGGCTCCATCAGTCACGCTTGCGAAGTAGAGCTTTTGATTGGCGGAATCCACTTTGAGATTGCAGAGTCCAGGGACTCCAAGGCTGCGAGAACCAGGACTCGTGATTCCCGGCAGCGAGGCCCATCCCAAGTTCTGTGTCCCAAAATCGATCCAAAAGAGCTTGGATTGACCCCATCCCAGCACACTGGCGGTGGCAAACAGGAAGAGAGACAGGAGCGCACGACGCATGGGTAACCCTCCGCGCGGGAGTGAACAAGCAGCAAAAGCAACGGGGGCGTCAGAAACGCCCCGTCTTATTCGCATGTGATTTAACCCCGGGACGGGAAGTACCCGGTGAGGGCGATGCAGTAATTCAGGTTCTGGAACGGCTGGCGGTTCTCGTGAGGCTGGATGCTGCCCGCGCCGAAGGGAGCGAGGGCCTGGGGCGCAAGGGTGGCGTTGGGTGTGCCCGTCGCAAAGATGGGATTGACCACAGGGGGGCGACCGGCGGCACCAGAACCCGCGAGGCGCTTCCCCGTGGGATCGCTGGCATCGCCCTGCTTGGTGCTGGCCACGCCGAACATGCCGTGGGTGTGCGCGGGCATCTGAGTGGCGCCGAGGGCCACCTGGGCGTTGCCGGAAATCTGGCCCCAGATGCAGGGGCTCAAGCCGGCGCCCTGGCCGACGCCTCGAGGGGCGCGGTCCTTGAGGTTCGGTACGCCGAAGGTGGTCTGGCCATCGCCACCGAAGGTGTTGCCCAGCAGCGCGAAGAGCGCCTGGTTCTGAGGAACGGACAGCAACTGTCCTTCGCAGGTCGACCAACCGTACGGAGCGAAGGTGTATGGGAAGGGGCGGATCTCGCCGATGAAGGGTTCTGACATGGCGGCTCCTCGCTCAGTTCCGGGAGGGGTAGATGCCCGTGAGGGCGATGCAGGCGTTGATCGCCAGGCTGGGCTGCAGGTTGCTGTGGCCCTGTCCGCCGCCCTGGGTGTCCACCGTGCTCGCCGCCAGGGAGGCCAGACTGGCGACGCTTCCATATGCCGCGTTCGCAGCGGTGGGAATCGTCGCGAGGATGGCGCCGGCAGGGTTGTTCGTGGTGGCCGAGGCCGAGGAGGCGGCGACGCTGTGGGTGTGCTGAGGCACCTGCTGGGTGGTCAGGGCCACGTTCTCCGCACCACCTTTCTGGCCCAGGGCGGCAAGGTTGTGCACGGGCGTGCGGCCGCGCAGGTCCGGCAGACCGAAGGTGGTCTTGCCGTCGCCGCCGAAATACGTGCCCAGGAGCGAATAGAGGGCCGAGTTCTGCTGGATGTTCATGATCTGTCCGTCGCAGCGCGCCCAGTTTGCGGGCGGCCAGTCGAAGGCGAA
Source organism: uncultured Solibacteraceae bacterium (assembly GCA_964415525.1). Lineage (GTDB taxonomy): Bacteria > Acidobacteriota > Holophagae > Holophagales > Holophagaceae > CAZPUI01. The sequence goes on along the minus strand of CAYQAS010000147.1, from coordinate 2,027 downwards.
GAAATGGATGGCGCCGAGGAAGGGGTCAGACATGGGAAGCTCCTCTAGCCGCGGGACGGGAAGTAGCCGTTGGCCACGTTGATGATGTAGACGAGGCCGAGACTGGGCATGACGTTGTCATGGGCAGCACTGCCGCCACTCGGCGCGATGGCACCGGAGGCCAACTGAGCGCTGGGTGTGGCGGTGTCGGCGGTGTACATAGCCAAGTTGTTACCCGGGCGGGCAGCGAGGACGGCGTTTCCGGGCGACACACTGCTCGGAACGGCGGTGCTGGCCTGGAGTGCGTGGGTGTGGCTGGGCACCTGGGCGGGGGTGAGGGTGACCTGCTCCGTACCGTAAGCTGCGCCGATGGCCCGCGGGGTCAGGCCGGCGCCCGTGCCGGAGTGCACCGGGATGCGCCCCTGGAAGTCCGGCAGCTTGAAGGTGTTGACGCCATCACCGCCGAAGGCAGTGCCAAGGAGGCTGTAGAGCGTCGGATTCTGGGAGATGGGCACTGTGCTGCCGTCGCAGAGCGCCCAGTCCACGGGAGCGAAATTGAAACCGACAATCCTGATTTCGCCGAGGAAGGGATCCATAGCAGGACCTCCAGGTCAGGGGTTGGAAAGGAGCCGATTGAAAACGGCCTGATAAGTGATGCCCGAGGTATGTGGGTCATGGATGGGACCCAGGAAGATTTCGAGTTCGCCAAGGACCGGGTGCACCAACCGATGAATGGCCTGATTGGCGACAACGTGCTCGGGTCCCGTGAAGAAGAGCGAGAAGCCCTCGACCACGGCACCGGGACGCTCGGTCACATGGGTCAGCTGCAGGGGCAGCGGGTCCTGGCCTTCACATTGGAGGTCGAAGGTCGTGCCCACATGGGGTTCAAAAAGGGTTCGCGGGAGGGGTTCTGACACAATAGCTCCTTATAGTCGCGACGGATGCTGGATGCAGAATGGCTTCACACACGGAAGGAACGAATAGTATGAACCCGTTTTTGCACAAACACAGATGCGCAATGCGATTGACCTTTGAATGTCGGAACTTGAATTGGATTTTTTCAATCCACCCAATCAAACACAAGCGCGATTCAGGACAGTGAACCACGGGGCAATTCATCTAAATTCATCATTACTACCCACTTACACCCATAATGAATTATGCCCAAAGGACCCGTGAAACATGAATCATCATCCGATTGAATCGCTTTCAGAAACCCTCGGCGTCCCCTTCTACAGGCCCGGCTGGCATCTTCCCAGCTACCGTGTGACCGCGACATCCCGGTGGCGACTGATTGAGGCACCCTTCCACCTCGAACCGGGCTACTGGAGCGGTCTCTGGGGCGTGGCCGGCCTGCCCGTCCTCATGCGAGCGACAGCAGCAGGCGACTGGGAGACGTGGATGTCCATCTCACCCCACGAACTGGAGAGCCAGGAACTGCCCTGCCGCCACGCAGGAGGACACGTCGTGGTCATGGGGTTGGGCATGGGCTGGATCGCCCTGAACCTCGCCCTGCGCCCAGGCGTACGGCGGGTGACCGTGGTGGAGCGAGATCCCGAGGTCCTGGACCTCTTCCAGAATTGCGGCGCCATGGACGATCTCACTCCTGGTGCTGCCACCAAAGTTGACCTGGTCCTCGGAGACGCACTCGAATATGTGCCGATGCTCCCGGTCGACCTTCTCTATGCCGACATCTGGCGCGATCTCGACGAACCCCAGACCCTCGAGCAGGTCCGCATCATGCAATCCCATGTACAGGCCCGCCAAGTCAGCTTCTGGGGACAGGAGATCGCCTTGGCACGCCATCTCGGCGGACCGCTGGCGGGCATTTCAGACGAGGTGCTGAGAGCGCGAGCAGAAGAGACCTTGGGTCTACCCCTGCTCATACCCGACGATTCCGCCTATGGCCGACAAGTGGACGCGGTAATCCGCCAGCGGGAAACCCGTGGGCTGCTGCCGGTGCCCATCCGATCGAACGCCACAGCATTATGTTGAGGATGACTCAGCGCGTCCAGCGGCTCACGGTGGCCATGGGGGCGGTGTTAAAG
>CAYQAS010000146.1:0-8937 GCA_964415525.1 uncultured Solibacteraceae bacterium | reverse complement strand
GGTGATGAACAGCGCCACCACGGCCCAGGAATTCACGATGCAGCTCCTGGACCTGCAGCCGGGTGACGAGGTCATCACCACGGGCCTGACGTGGGTGAGCACGCTCTCGACGATCGTCCTTCAAGGCGGCGTACCGGTGCTGGTGGACATCGACCCGAAGACCATGAACCTCGATCCCGAAAAGCTCGAAGCCGCCATCACGCCACGGACCAAGGGCATCATCCCTGTGCATCTCACTGGCCTACCTTGCGACATGGACAGTGTCTGGCGCATCGCATCCAAGCACGGGCTGTGGGTCATCGAGGATGCCGCCCAGGCCATGGGCGCGCACTACCAAGGGAAGAAGATCGGCTCGGATCCCCGCAGTGTGTTCACGGTCTACAGCTTCCACCCCAACAAGAACATGACCACCGGCGAAGGCGGCGGCCTGGCCTTCCACGACGAAGGTTTCGTCAGCCGCGTCCAGCGCCTGCGTTTCCACGGCATCGAGAAGGACGCCTGGAAGCGGGCCAGCAAGGAGGGCAGCCTGCACATCGACGTGCTGGAGCCCGCCCGGAAGGCCAACTTCATGGACCTCCAGGCCGCCATGGGCCTGCATCAGCTCAAGAAGCTGGATGGCTTCAATGTGCGACGCGGCCAGCTCTTCCGGCGCTATCTGGAGCTGATGAAGGACCTGGACGAGGTGATTCTGCCCTGGGAAGGCGATGCCACCTTCGGCCACTGCTTCCACCTCTTCGTCCTGCGCATCCAGCCCGAAAAGGCGGGCATGGACCGCGACACGTTCGTCACGCGCCTGAAGGAAGAAAACATCGGCACGGGCATCCACTACAAGCCGAGCCACCAGCACAGCTTCTACCGGGACTTCTTCCAGAAACATCCCCAGGGATTGCCCCAGGACGGTCTGCCCCACACGGATTTCAGCGGCGAACGCCTCTGCAGCCTGCCGCTCTGGCCGGGCCTCACCGAGGACGACCAGGATCAGGTGGTGGCAGCCATCAAGCAGGTGATCGCCCACGCTTGACCTGTCGCTTGGCCAATCGCTTGGCACCGCGCTACAGGGCCGACGGCTCGCTGCCGATGAACCCTGCACCCCAGGAGTCCCCATGACGCCCCAGCTCGAAGTCCTGATGGAAGGCCAGCGGCTCCCCGTCAAACCCGGGGAACGCATTCGCGATCTGCTCAAGCGCTATCCGCCCAAAAACGGCAAGCGGGCCCTGGCCGCCAAGCTCAACCAGCAGTTGGTCAGCCTGGACACGCCGGTCACCTACAGCTGCCGCATCACGCCCGTCTCCCAGAGCGACCGGGAGGGCACGGCGGTCTACCGCCGCAGCACCTGCCTGATCCTCAACGAGGCCATCAAGGAGCTCTATCCGGCGGCCCGTGTGGTCGTAGGACAGAGCCTCGCCGGCGGCTACTACTTCGACCTGCGCCACGATCCGCCCCTCCTGCCCGAGGCGCTCAAGGAGATCGAGGCCCGCATGCACCAGATCGTGACGGAGAAGCGCCCCTTCGAGCGCCAGACCGTCACCAGTGAGGAGGCCCGCCAGTATTTCGCGGCCGAGGGCTACGAGGACAAGGTGCAGCTCCTCAACACCACCCGATGGATCGAGGTGCGCCTCGTGGGCTGCGGCATCTTCAAGGATATCCAGCACGGCCCCGTGGTGCCCCACACCGGCTACATCGACCAGTTCGATCTCATCAGCCACGCGCCGGGCTTCGTGCTGCGCTTTCCGGACCCCCGCAAGGAAGGCCCCATCCAGACCGTGGAGCCAGAACCGGGCCTCTTCCAGATTCACATGGAGACCAAGGTCTGGAACCGCATCCTGGGCGTGGTGAACGTCGGACAGCTGAACGAGGCCTGCCTCAACGGCGAGATCACCGACGTCATCAAGATCAGCGAAGGCTTCCAGGAAAAGAAGATCGCCGGCTTCGCGGATGTCGTCGCCGAGCGCCGGGACAAGGTACGCCTCGTGCTAATCGCCGGTCCCTCCAGCTCCGGCAAGACCACCTTCAGCAAGCGCCTGATGGTGCAGCTCAAGGTGAACGGCCTGCGCCCCGTAACCCTCTCGACCGACAACTACTTCGTGAGCCGCGGCCAGACGCCGCTGGACGAGGACGGCAAGCCCGACTATGAGTGCCTGGAGGCGGTGGACACGGCGCTCTTCAACGAGCACCTGGAAGGCCTCCTGGCGGGACGCGAGGTACAGCTTCCAACCTATGACTTCCACAGCGGGTGCCGAGCCGCGAAGACCACGCCCATGCGTCTGTCGCCGGACGACATCCTCATCGTAGAGGGCATCCACGGCCTGAATCCGCGACTGACGGAGAGCGTGCCCGCGGAGCAGAAGCTGAAGATCTACATCAGCGCCCTGACGCAGCTGAGCCTGGACGACCACAACCGCATCATGACGACCGACGTGCGCCTCATCCGGCGCATCGTGCGGGACCGCAAATACCGGGGCCACAGCGCCAGCCGCACCCTCGCCATGTGGTCCAGCGTGCTTCGGGGCGAGCGGCAGAACATCTTCCCCTACCAGGAAGAGGCGGACCTGATGTTCAACTCCAGTCTCGTCTACGAGCCCGCGGTGCTGCGGCCCTACGCCGAGCGCTTCCTGCTCGAGGTTCCCATGGACGACGAGGGCTTCGGCGAGGCCTACCGCATGCTCCACTTCCTGCGGATGTTCGTGCCGATCTTCCCGGACGAGGTGCCCCACACCTCCATCCTCCGGGAGTTCATCGGCGGCAGCAGCTTCGACTACTGACCTTCCCCAATGTTCCAAGCGGTGCCTGGGTCCAACCCGGGCACCGCGAATGATCCGGAGCCCCCACCCAGCCGATGACCGTCCACGCCACCTTCCAAGGAACGGAGCGATTCCAGGTGCTGCGACGCCTGGGTTCCGGGTCATTCGGAAACGTCTATGAGGTGCTGGACCGAAGCGAGGGCATCCGGGTGGCCCTGAAGCAGCCCCACGATCCCCAGGCCCAGGGTCTCCTGCGATTCAAGCAGGAGTTCCGGACCCTGGCAGAGGTGAGCCACCCCAATCTGGTGAGCCTCTTCGAGCTGGTGGGGTCCGAGGGCCAGTGGTGCTTCACGATGGAACTCGTGGAGGGCACTGACCTCTACACGAGCCTGCGGGGACCACTCCAGCCCACCCTCACGGATCCGCGACTGGCCCATCTCTATCTGGGTTTCGGCTCCACCAGCGCCGTCGATCCCCCCACACCACCCTACCCCAGCTCCGATTCCTGGGGCGGGGACGGGGAAACCCTCGTCCAGCTCCCTCCCTCCCCTTCGAGCCCTCGCCAGCCCGATCGCATCCGCCGGATGTTTGCCCAGGTGGCAGAAGGGCTCCTGGCCCTGCACCGCGAGGGGCTGATCCACCGGGATCTCAAACCCAGCAATGTGATGGTCACTCCCGGCGATCGGGTGGTCATTCTCGATTTCGGCCTGGCGGTCCCGACCGCGCCCCAGGAAGGCCATTACGGGCGGCGGGAGCGTGTCACCGGCACCCCGGCTTACCTCGCACCGGAACAGCTGGAAGGATCGCCCGCCAGCGAGTCCGGCGACTGGTATGCCTTCGGTGTCATGCTCTTCCAGGCACTCACGGGTGTGCTCCCGTTTCAGGGGGCTTACCGGGAACTGCTCCACCGCAAACGGACGGAGAATGCCCCAGCGCCCTCAACCCTCGTCGAAGGCATCCCCGAGGATCTCGACCGCCTGGTGTGCAGCCTCCTCCACCGCGATCCGGGACACCGTCCCTCCGGCCCCGAGGTGCTCCTTCGCCTCGACCCCTCGGCGCCCCCTCTGCGTCCCGGCCACGCGCCCCCTCGGGACGACCTGGGGCTGCCGGGCTGCCACCCCACCGCCCAGAAGGCGCTTCTGGAGGCTTTCGAGCAGGTGCGGATGGGCCACCCCGCAGTCGCCCTCCTCCATGGGCTTCCCGGCATGGGAAAGAGTGCCGTCGTAAGACAGTTTCTGCGGGAAGTGCGTGGGCGATCCAATCGGGTCCTCGTCCTCCACGCCCGGTGCTTCGCCCAGGAGAACCTGCCTTTCAAGGCGGTGGATGGCCTCGTCGACGATTTGGCGGAACTGCTCCGATACATGGATCCCCGGGCGCTCCGCCCCCTGCTGCCGGAACACACGGCGGCCCTGGCCCGTCTCTTTCCCGTGCTGGAACAGGTGGCGGAGATCCGGGCAAGCCACCCGCCGGTGCCGGATCTGCCCGATCCGCTTACCCTGCGACGCCGAGCCTTCGGCGCCCTGGGCGAACTCCTGAGGCGATTGGCCAAGCGCCACCCTCTGCTCTTAGTGGTGGAGGATCTCCAGTGGGGCGACCGGGACAGTGAGTCGCTTCTCCTGGATCTGCTCCACACTCGCGACACCTCCCCTTGTCTCCTGGTGCTCACCTGCCCCACGGAGGACTTGAACCGCAGCCAGCTCCTGCAGGCCCTCCGGGGCCCCAAGCCCCCCTGCCCGCTCACCACCGTGCGCCTGGACCTGTTGCCCCCCGATCGCTGCCTGGAAGTCACCCGCGCGGCTCTCACGCCGGGGCAGGACCCGGATGGCACCCTGGCTCGGTGGGCTGCCCAGGAATCTGGGGGCCACCCCTTCTTCCTCGCAGAGCTGATCCAATTGCTGCGGCAGCGACCTGCCAGCCTCCCCCAGGACCAGCTCGGCCTGGATGCGCACCTCAAGGCCCGGCTCCAGTCCCTTCCCGCCACGTCCTACCCGCTCTTGGAAACCCTGGCCGTGGCAGGCCATCCCGTGGACTGGCCCGTCCTCACCCTCGCCGCAGGGGTCGAAGGTCAGACGGAGCCGCTCCTCCCCGTGCTGAGGAACGCCCACGTGCTGCGGGTGCGGGGCAGCGCCGCCGAACGCAAGGTGGTGGAATTCTTCCACGAACGCTTCCGTCAGCCCCTGACCCAGGACCTGAGCCCCGAGCAGATCCGTGCGGCCCATCGGTCGCTCGCAGAGGCCTATGCCCGCCTGCGCCCGGAAGAGGCCGGCACCTTGGCCTTCCACTTCAGCCGCGGGGGTGAGCCGATCCGGGCGGCCCACCACGCCCGGGCGGCGGCGGAAGCCGCAGCTCACGCCCTGGCCTTCGATCGCGCCGCGGAGCTCTTCCAGCTTTCCATCTCGCTGCGCCCCCCTGCCGATCCGGTCCTATCGGAACTCTACCGGCAGATGGGCGATGCCCTCGCCCATGCGGGCCGCGGCCCGGAGGCGGCGGAGGCCTACCTGAGAACGGCCTCCCTGCTCAAGGGAGAGACCGCGGTTCGCGCCTTCCGGAGAGCCGCCGAGGAATACTTCCGGAGTGGCCACATCGAGAAGGGCATCGAGATCCTCGCCCCCCAACTGAAGGCATTCGGGGAATCCTTTCCCACATCCCGCCTGGGTATCCTGCTGAATCTGGCCTGGTGGCGGCTCCGCCTACGCCTGCGAGGGCTGAAGATCGCGCCGGAGGGGCCCCTGGATCCGGTCGAGCTCGAGCGGGTCGACCTGCTCTGGGCCGCCGCCATGGGGCTTGCCCCGGTGGATCCGTTTCGCAGCACCGGCTTCCAGGCGCGTCAGCTCTGGCACACCCTCCGCCTGGGAGAACCCTTCCGGGTCGTGCGCGGACTCGCCCACGAGACCCTCTTCCAGGCCCTGCGGGGCAGTCGCAACCTACGTCGGATTCGGGAGGTCCTGGACCTCACCATCGAACGCGCCGCAGCCCTGGACCACCCAAATCCTGAAGGCCGCGCGCTCATCGCCCAGGGCCTGAGCGCCATCTGCCAGGGCAATTGGCGGCTGGCGCACCGATCCCTCGAAGCAGCCGAGCACCTGCTCGGGGAACGCTGCACCGGCCTGGACTACGAAGTCCACATCGCTCAGAACTACGGGATGGTAGCGGCCAGCGTCCTCGGTGACTTGCCTCTGTTGCGCCGCAGGCTTCCCGTGCTCCTGCAGGAGGCCCGGGACCGCGGCAACTGGCTGGCCCAGACGCACCTCCGGACCTGCCTTGGACTCTACCCCGCCCTCATGGAGGACGATCCGGGGGCGGCACTCCACGAGCTGCGGGAAGCCCTCCAGGGATGGCCCCAGCACGGCTTCCAGACCGTCCACTTCTTCGAACTTGTCAGCCGCCTCAACGTAGAGCTCTATGCGGGCCGGACCTTTGGCCCCCGGGCATACCTCCAGGGCATCTGGCCCAAGGTGCGCCGCTCCGCCTTCCTGCGGGCCCAGGCCATGCGGATCACCATGCTCGAACTCCGCTCACGCCTGGCGGTGGCCTGCGCAGCCCAGATGCCCACGGATGGGCTCCGACGCAGCCTGCTCCTGCTCCGAGCCAAGCGCGACGCCCTCACCCTGCGCCGAGAGCACCTCGCGTACGGCGAAGCGCTCGCCCTCAAGCAGCTGGCCTGCATACGCTATCTGCAAGGCGACGAGATGGAAGCCGAGGAACTGCTCCACCAGGCGATGGATGCCTTCGGCGCCTGCGACATGGCGCTGCATGGCGCCCTGTGCAACCTTGCCTTGGGTCTTTGGGCCAGCGATGGCGCACGGGTGGACGAGGCCACGGCCTGGCTCACGGGACAGGGCATCCGCCAACCGGAACGCTGGCTGGCCATGCACCTGCCCCTGGGAGACGCCTTCAGGAAGCGCTGAGCAGCGCCCGGACCTCGTCCGAGCCGGCTTCCGAGGTGCAGGCGATCACCACCGCCAGATGGCCCGGCTGGCTGGGAGGCAGATCCACTTCCGCCTCGAAGCAGCCTTCGGCATCGGTACGACCTGACAGGAGCAGACTCGCCTTCTTGAGGCTGGAGGCCAGGCGGATCGCGACTTCGGCATTGGGCACAGGGCTCTGGCTGATGCAGAGCCGGGCCTGGAGACGGATGTGGAAGGTGGAACCGAAGATGGGTCGGAGCGGTTCGCTGAGCACCAGCTCCAGGGTCTCCACCTCGCCCTCCTGCTGGAGAAACTCCAGGATGGCCTGATCCAGCGGGCGCTCGTTGAAGATCTGCTGTTCCGCGAGGTCGCCCTCGAGGGGCGTCACGTCGTATTTCCCGTTCTTGATGTCCCGGATGACCGACTTGTGCTGCTCGTCCATGCGGGACTGAATCGCGGGCTCCGTCGCGATGCCGGAGGCGATCAGGTCGTCGTAGGTGCCGCGGTAGCTGTCCAGGATCTCGCCCCCGACGTAGATCAGGGTCTCGATCTTGGGATTGGAAAACCCCTTGTCCTCGGTCTGGACGTGGAAGATCCGGTTGCCGTGGCGGACATCGGTGTTATAGCCGGTGATCATCGTGCGGGAGCTCCTGCCTGGATTCAGGGGGTGCGGAGACGGTCAGCCAGATCCGGCATGACCTCCCAGGCCACTTCGCGAAGGGTCGAACCGCTCAGGTGGCGAGCGAGGGCCTTCCCGAGACGTTCGAGGGCGACAGGGTCCGCCAGCAGGGCCTCTACCAGAGCATCCGCAGACAGGACTGTTGGCTTGGAGTCGGGCTCGACGGCGGCAGCCGCAGCGGCTCCAGCCGCCATGGCCGCGCCCACGCCCTGCTCGAGATGTGGCGAAACCAGTTCGGAGGTCGGCGGCTGGTCTGGCATATCCTCACCGGGCCCGGGCATCAGGGCGGTGGGCAGGGCAGCCTGGATCGCCGAAAGCAGATCCTCGCTGTCATCCCATTCCTGAGGCAGGGCGACCGGCTGGATGGGGGTCGCTGCCGCATCCAGGATGTCATGGGGCGTGAACAGCTCGGCGGAAGGCCCAAGGTCGGGCAATTCCACGGACGGTTCCGACTCCAAGGGCGGCAGAAGGTCGAGGGCCTCGGATTGCGCCACATGCACCGCCACGTCCGCGATCTCATCCAGAGGAGGCGCCGCAGGCAGATCGGCCACATCGAAAACCACGTCCTCCAGGTCTTCGGTCGGCACCGGCACCGCGACGTCGAGGACCTCGAGCACGCCCTGAGGCGTCGCCGGGGAAATTTCGTGCGGTTCGGGCAGGAGATCCTCCAGCCGCTCCAGACCAACCGCCTCTAGCTCGGAGGCTTCCCCGAGGGTTTCAGTGACGGGAGATTCGATCTCGGGCTGCGAGATGGGCGCTGCTGATTCGAGAAGCGCCTCGCCAAGATCGGACAGTGCCTCGATTTCGGCGCTATCGTCCTGTGCTTCCGCAACGGTCCCTGCCGACGTCATGGAATCCTGGGTTCCCGGGAGCACGGCGGCCCCATCGTCATCCAGAGTCAGCTCGGCGGCGGGCTCTTCCTCTAAGAGGCCATCGGCCCCCCAGGTCAGATCGCCATCGAGCTCAATCGGAGCATCATCAGCCTCGAAGGCCATGTCTGGCAGAACCGTGAGATCCGTTTCAGGCGCCGTCGCCGGGAGCGGAGGCAGTTCCTCGGCCAAGTCCAGATCCGCCGGGGATTCAAGTTCGAATGACGCCGTTTCCGGCACCTCGACGGCAGACGCCGTCGGCGTCAGGTCCTCGACCGGAGCGTCCGCCTCTGGCGTGATTTCAGGAGCCTCTACAGCGGGTTCGGGCGAGAGATCCTCCTGATAGAGCAGATCCTCCGCCGTGAGCTGGAGCAGATCATCCGGCGCGACGACAGGCTCCGGCTGTGCCTGGAAGTCCCGGGCCTGAAGGGCGGGTGCAGTGGCAAAAGGGGAGATGCTCATGGCCACGGTAGGCTCGTTCTCGCTCGTGGCCACCCCCGTCGCGATGATCGTGCGGACGCGCTCGGCGAGGTCCCGCAGCTCGACGGGCTTCTTCACGTAGCCCTGCACCCGGGCCGCAGACAGGCGCTGGGGCTCCACGGTGTCCAGGACGCCAGCCATCATGGCCACCGGCATCATGGCGGTCGCGGGATGCATGCGAAGCGCATCCAGGAGCGCCCACCCATCCATTCCCGACATGAAGATATCGATGAGCGCGGCGTCGAACCGCTCTCCTTGGG
>CAYQAS010000145.1:0-9021 GCA_964415525.1 uncultured Solibacteraceae bacterium | reverse complement strand
TCGAAGAACGGCGTACGATCATTGGACTGGGGCCTTCGGCGACAACCAAGGCGGTACGGACTGCCGACTGGCGATTGGACGGCTGTTTTTTCCCCAAAGATGTTCCGACTTATGTTCGTAGAATCGAAGAGCTCGCCCTAAAACGGGAACAATTGATCAAGAATCTGTTTGCGGCCGGTTAGGCCGAAACGGGAACGGAGGCTCCGCATGCTTACAGCAGGACCACGCGGCACGCATGACATTACGCCGGGCGAGGCAAAAAACTGGATACGGATCGAAGAAGCGGCGCGATCGATTTGCGACCGTTACCATTACGGCGAGATCCGGACGCCGATTTTTGAACATACGGAGTTGTTTTTGCGGGGAATCGGCGAAACGACGGACGTTGTGCAAAAAGAGATGTATACTTTCAATGACCGGGGTGGTCGCAGTGTGACGCTCAGGCCGGAAAACACGGCTGCCGTCGTGCGCTCATATCTGGAACAAAAACTGGGCGCCGATGGGCAGGCAGCAAAACTGTTTTATATTGGTCCGATGTTCCGTTATGACCGGCCTCAGGCTGGCCGGCTGCGTCAGTTCCATCAGTTCGGCATTGAAGCGATTGGTCCGTCTGGCCCGTCAGTTGATGCGGAAATCATTGCTTTGGCAGTGCGTTATTTCGAGAGTCTGGGTCTATCCGAGCTGCAGCTGATGATCAATTCGGTCGGCTGCCCGAAGTGCCGGCCGCAGTACCGACTGGTTTTGCAGGAGTTTTTGCGCGACAAGCAGCACGCCCTGTGCGAGAATTGTCAGTCGCGGTTTGAGCGCAATCCAATGCGGATACTCGACTGTAAAGAAGAAAAATGCAACCATCTTTCGGCCGGAGCGCCGCAAATGGTTGATTGCCTATGCGAGGAATGCAGCCGGCACTTTGCCGGTTTGCAGCAGTTCCTGCAAGCCGCTGGCATTGAATACACACTGAATCCGCGCTTGGTGCGCGGACTTGATTACTATACCAAAACAGCCTTCGAAATCCAGTATCCGCTGCTTGGTGCGCAGAGTGCGGTATGCGGCGGCGGTCGTTATGACGGGCTAATCGAAGAATGTGGCGGCCCTTCGACGCCGGGAATCGGTTTTGCACTTGGCTTGGAACGGGTACTGCTGGCGATGGAAAAACAACAATTGTTGCTGCCGGCGCAGGATGAAGTGCCTGTATGGGTGATCCCGATGGGAGCGGAAGCAGTGTTGCCTGCGTTCACTTTGCTGAATCAGCTGCGCGAGCAGGGAATCCGTTCGGATATGGATCATGGCGGGCGCAGCATGAAATCGCAGATGAAACAGGCTAACCGGGTCTGCGCAAAGTATGTGGCCATTTTTGGCGAAACGGAGATCCAAACAAATCAGGTAACCCTGAAGAATATGACAACCGGTGAACAGCAAGTCATGCCGGTTGCGGCAGCCCTCAATCAATTGAAACAGGAGTTGAACGGTTAAAATGGATACACTGGCAGGAATGAAACGGACTCACTCGTGTGGCGCCCTGGGTGCGTCGGATGCGGGAACGGAAGTAGTGCTGTGCGGCTGGGTTTCACGTCAGCGGGACCATGGCGGATTGATTTTTATTGATCTGCGTGACCGATCGGGGACCGTACAGCTGGTTTTTTCGCCGGAAATCAATCAGGCTGCGCTGCTGAAAGCAGATGGAATTCGTACCGAATTTGTCATCAGCGTAAGAGGCGCCGTGCGACTTCGTTCGCCGGAAACCGTCAATCCGGCCATGGCAACCGGCGAAATCGAGATTTGCGGTGAAGAACTGCGTATTCTCAATCCGGCCAAGACGCCGCCGTTCTATATTCAGGACAATGTGGATGTTGATGAAACCGTCCGGTTGAAATATCGCTATCTGGATCTGCGCCGACCGGAAATGCAGCATAACCTGCTGCTCAGGCACCGCGTCGCCAAGACGATGCGCGACTTCTTTGACAGCCGCGATTTTATCGAAATCGAAACACCGATGCTGACAAAAAGCACGCCGGAAGGCGCGCGTGATTATCTGGTGCCCAGCCGGGTCAATCCCGGCAAGTTTTATGCATTGCCGCAATCGCCGCAGATTTTTAAACAAATTCTGATGGTGGCCGGTTATGAACGCTACTTCCAGATCGTGCGCTGCTTCCGCGACGAGGATCTGCGCGCCGACCGTCAGCCTGAATTTACCCAGCTGGATGTCGAGATGTCGTTTGTTGAACGGGACGACGTGCTGGCAATCATGGAAAAGATGATTGCCGAAGTATTCAAGGTGGCGATTGGCGCCGAACTGTCCTTGCCAATGCGCCGTTTGTCTTATGACGAAGCGATGGCAAAGTATGGTTCGGACAAACCGGATCTGCGTTTTGACATGGAAATGTTCGACCTGTCCGATGTCATGCGGGGGTCAGATTTCAAGGTGTTTGAATCAGTGCTCGCCGCCGGCGGCAGTATCAAAGGAATCAATGTCAAAGGCAATGCAGCCATTCCCCGTCGCGAACTGGATGGACTGGTCAACTATGTCGGCCAGTACGGCGCCAAAGGCCTGGCCTGGATCGGCTATACGGCGGAAGGGCTAAAATCGCAAATTTCCAAGTTCTTCTCTGAGGAGCAGCTTGACAATATCCGCAAATCGGCACAAGCCGAAGAAGGCGATCTGGTGCTGATCATCGCCGATAAACCTGCCGTTGCCGTCAATGCGATGGGTCAATTGCGACTGGAAATGGCGCGCCGGATGAACCTGATCGACCCGGACAAGCTTTCATTTGCCTGGGTGCTTGATTTCCCGATGTTTGAATATGACGAAGAAGAAAAACGTTATGTGGCAATGCATCATCCGTTCACCTCGCCACGTGATGAAGACATCCAATATCTCGCAACAGAACCGGGCCGGATCAAGGCCAAGGCTTACGACATGGTGCTGAACGGTACAGAGATCGGTGGCGGCAGTATCCGGATATTCCAACGCGATATACAGGAAAAAGTATTTAAAGCAATTGGGTTGACCGAAGAAGAGGCGAACGAAAAGTTCGGCTATCTGCTGGAAGCCTTCGAGTTCGGTACGCCGCCTCATGGCGGGATTGCCTTTGGTTTGGACCGATTGATCATGCTGATGGCAAAACGATCTTCGATCCGCGATGTCATCGCCTTCCCCAAAACGCAAAGCGCGACTGATCTGATGTCGCAGGCGCCGTCGGAAGTTTCGCTGCGTCAGTTGAAAGAACTGTCGATCCGGACCGAAGTGGCCGCCAAGAAAACCCCGAAGTAATCTTGGCGCAGCTGTTGCCAGTACGGCTGCAGTCTGGTACACTCATGGTAGAAAGAATAGTTGCATAACTCATCCTTGTCCCTGCTGTGTGCGTATAAACCCATTGTTTTGATCCAACACTTTTACATCGGGAGCACTGACTCTGACCGCTGCGCGAATGCCCTGCTTGTTCGGGGACTCATTAAGTGGACAGGCACGCACCCACCTGCTTTAGGCAGGTTCAAAACACGGGTTAAACGGCATCGCGGGGATTTTTCTACTCTTTTTTCGTTTACTGTTTTGGCAGGAATGCTGACGAAGTGAACGAAATAATACAGAGTAGTATTTTTTTATTTAAACGCACTATGCAATATGATTGTGATTTAGCGGAGAGGATTGTGACAACGATGGAAATTATTGATTTGCGCAGCGATACCGTGACCAAACCGACGCCGGAAATGCGGCAGGCTATGTTTCAGGCGGAAGTGGGCGACGATGTGTATGGCGAAGATCCAACAATCATTGAACTGGAGCAACTCGGCGCCCGCATGACAGGCAAAGAGGCCGGATTGTTCGTAACTAGCGGTACGATGGGAAACCAGATCGCCGTGATGGCGCATACCCAAAGGGGCGACGAAGTGATCTGCGAGGCGGAAGCGCATATATATTATTCTGAAGTTGCGGGGATGTCTGTGCTGGCCGGCGTTCAGACGCGGACGCTACCATCGGTGAAGGGCATTCTTAGCGCTGAAACGATTGAAGCGGCAATCCGCTCCGCGGACATCCATCAGCCGCGCAGCGGACTGATTTGTCTTGAGAACAGTCATAATCGGGCCGGCGGGACCTGTTATCCGCAGGAAACACTGGCAGCGATCCGCAAGGTATCTGACCGACACAAAATTCCGCTGCATATTGATGGTGCGCGTTTGTTTAATGCAGCGGTGGCCCAAGGGGTAACCGTCGATAAAATAGCCCAGTATGCGGACTCGGTCCAGTTTTGTCTGTCCAAAGGTTTATGTGCGCCGGTCGGCAGCTTGCTTGTTGGCAAGGCCGATTATATCGCCAGGTGTCGCCGCTATCGCAAGATGCTCGGCGGAGGCATGCGACAGGCTGGGATAATGGCGGCTGCAGGGCTTGTCGGTTTGCACAGTATGATTGAGCGATTGGCGGAAGATCATGCCAACGCGCGTTTGTTGGCGGATTCGTTGACTAGCGCAGGATTCGCCATTGATTTGACGACGGTTCAGACGAATATTGTCATCATCGATTGTTCCCGCATGGGACTGAAAGCGGCCGATTTTGTCGCAAAACTGAAGAAACAGGGGGTTCTGGCCAATGTGTTCGGCGAGTATCGGATTCGCATGGTTACCCATCATGGAATTACAGCAGCAGAAATCAGTCTGGTGGTAGATACGTTGAACCGACTGATGAAAAAAGCGTAGCCGTGGACCTGTTTGCTGACCAACTGTCGGCTCGGGCGCATAAGGCCGAGCCGTTGGCGCTGCGGATGCGTCCCCGCACGCTGGATGAATTTGTCGGGCAGAGTGAACTGGTTGGACCGGGCCGATTTTTGCGCCGGGTGATACAGTCCGATTCGTTGCCATCCTTGTTGTTTTTTGGCCCGCCCGGCACAGGCAAGACGACACTGGCCAACATTGTGGCGCATTCGACCGGCGCTCATTTTGAAGAAATGAATGCGGTGTCTGCCGGCGTTGCCGATATCCGCAAAGCAGTCGACAAGGCACGCGAACGATTGTTGCGGACCAATCGACGTAGCATTTTGTTCATTGATGAAATCCACCGTTTCAACAAGTCACAGCAGGACGCTTTATTGCCGCATGTGGAAAACGGCACAATTACCCTGATTGGCGCGACGACAGAAAACCCCTATTTCGAAGTAAATTCGCCTTTGCTTTCCCGGATGCGGGTACTGCGGTTACAGGCGCTATCGCGCGAGGAGATCATCGGGATCTTGAACGGGGCGCTGGCGGACCAAGAACGGGGACTGGGCGCTTTTCATGTTGCCACCGCGGATGATGTGCTGGGACTACTTTCGGATCGTGCGAGCGGCGATGCCAGGGTCGCGCTGAACCTGCTTGAACAGATGGTATTGATGCTGGCCGCGGAAACGGATGAGACAGCCCCGGCGGTTGTATTGACCCGGGAAGTTGTGGAAACGGTGGCGGTGGAAAAATTTCAGGCCTATGACAAAAAAGGTGACAACCATTACGATGTCACTTCGGCATTCATCAAGAGCATGCGCGGGTCAGACCCGGATGCGGCGCTGCATTACCTGGCCCGGATGATCGAAGGCGGCGAAGATCCCCGATTTATTGTCCGCCGGATTGTAATTTGCGCGGCAGAGGATGTGGGTAACGCAGATCCGGCGGCCCTGATGCTGGCGGTGGCTGCGATGCAGTCGGCGGAACTGGTTGGCTGGCCGGAGGCGCGGATTCCGATCGCCCAGGCAGTGGCTTATATCGCTGCCGCACCCAAGAGTAATGCAGCCTATCTGGCGATCGACCGGGCTCTGTCGGATGTGCGGGACCGCGATTGCGGCCCGGTGCCGGCCCATTTGCGCGACAGCCATTATCGGGGCGCCCAGTTGTTGGGTCATGGAAAAGGCTACCAGTATCCACATGATTACCCGGGCGGGTTTGTCAGTCAGCAATATCTGCCGGAGGCACTAACAGGAGCTAGTTATTATCAGCCGACAGAATACGGGAAAGAAAAAACGCTGGCGGCACTGATGCAGGAACGGCAAAAATGGCGGAATAAGCAGTGATCGGGCGGAGGTAAAGAACATGCTGTCGAAAAAACCGCTGCGATTATTGCGGAAAAAACTGCGTGATAGTCGGGATAATTTACGACAATATATCGATCATGCACCAGATGGTGTGTTTGTCGTCGATGAAACGGGGCGATATCAGGAAGTGAATCCCGCAGGCTGTCGGATCACCGGCTATTCGGAGCAGGAATTGCTCGCCATGTCGATTCCTGATATTCTGGCGCCAGACTCGGTAGCGGCCGGCATGTCCAGATTCGACGACCTGCGGATCTGTGGCGCGATGCAGGATGAATTCCGGTTTCGTCACAGAGACGGGTCGTACCGCTGGTGGTCGGTCGATGCTGTCAAACTGTCCGAAACTCGTTTCCTGGGATTTTCAAAAGATATCACCGAACGAAAACTGGCTGAATCGGTGCAAAATTTTTTACTGCACTGTGGATACGGCAAACCGGACGAAAATTTTTTCGCGGCGCTGGCCCGTTATCTTGGCGACACTCTTGGTGTCTATTATGTCTGCATCGACCGTCTGTCGGGCGACCGCTTGAGCGCCCAGACCGTGGCGGTTTATTGTGATGGGCATTTTGAAGATAACCTGGAATATACACTGGCGGATACTCCCTGCGGGAGGCTGCTGGACCAGTCCTTCTGTTTTTTCCCCAGTCGGGTGGCTGCGTTGTTTCCCAATGATCCGGCGTTAAAAGAACTCCAGGCAGAAAGTTACATCGGAACTACGCTACTCGGTTTTGATGGCAGGCCGATTGGTCTGATAGCCCTGCTGGACCGCAAACCAATGGAGAATCGCCAGCTGGCCGAGTCGTTGCTGCGAATGGTGTCGGTGCGTGCGGCAGGGGAGCTGGCGCGGTTGCAGGGGATGGAAGCTTTGCGGCAAAATGCGGAAGTTCAGGCCGTTTTGCGTGAAATAGCCCAGGCTGCCGCGTTGAGTATGACAATCGAGGACCTCTATGCTACGGTTCATCAATTGATTCAACGGGTGTTGCCGGCACGGATTTTTTATTTTGCCTTCGTGGATGAAGTGACCAATAGCGTGGTTGTTCCCTATTGCTCGGACGAAATGGATTATGTGCCCCGCGGCAGAACGGCGGGGCGAGGTTTGACGGAATACGTGATGCGGCTTGGCCGGGCCGTACACATTACGCTGAAAGATATTGAAAAATTAGAGGCCTCTGGTGAAATTTCGTTGCGGTTTGCCAAGCAACTTGACTACATGGGTGCGCCATTAACTACGCCACAGGGAAAAGCAATCGGCGTCATTGCCATGAACCTGCCGAGTGGTCA
Source organism: uncultured Solibacteraceae bacterium (assembly GCA_964415525.1). Classification (GTDB taxonomy): domain Bacteria; phylum Acidobacteriota; class Holophagae; order Holophagales; family Holophagaceae; genus CAZPUI01. Next base: position 1,687 of record CAYQAS010000145.1, on the reverse strand, counting down.
GGAATGTTTCAGCAATGAGTATGTCGAAATTCTGTCGATTATTGCCGCGCAGGTTTCGATGGCAATAGTGCGCAAACAAAGCGAAGAAGCGCTGGCCGAAAGTGAAGCACGTTATCGGGCTCTGCTTGAGCAGGCGCCGGAAGCGATTTTGGTGATTGATCCCCAGACAGGCCGGATTTTGGAAACCAATACCCGATTCTGCGAGCGTTTCGGCTATGATTTGCGTCAGGATGGACTGCTGCATGCCCAGGATATTACGCTGGACAGCGCAGAAAACGTCGCGGCATTGTTGGTCAACTCGCAACAAAACGGCTCATTGCCGCTGCAACGGCGTATCGTGCGTCACAGGAACGGTTTTTTGGTTGAGGTCGAACGCTCGGCAACACTGGTCCGTTACCGGGATCGCCGGTTATTGACCGTAACATTGCGTGATGTATCGGATGAAATCCGCCGCGAACGGGAAATCAGCCGTGACGCCCAACTGGCTACCAGAGTACAGAACGCGATGCTTTCTGCGCCTCCGTCATCGAAACATATCAGCATTGATATTGTTTACAAACCTCATAGTTATGTCGGCGGCGACCTTTATTTCCTGGACTGGCGCTATAACGGCAATGTATTGAGAGGTTTTTTGGTCGATACTTCCGGCCATGGTTTAAGCACTGCCCTTCATACATCCGCCATGCATGTTCTGCTCAGGGAAGTCAATGAACTTGATTTGTCCATTTCGGAACAGATGCGCTGGTTGAATCAAAAAGCGCATGAATATTTTGATGAAGGGACTTTTGCCGGTGCACTGATTTTTGAACTGGATGTTCAGACCCGCTGGTTGCGCTGGGCCCATGCCGGGATTCCCGAAATCTGGGTAGCAACCCGGCAATTGTGCGGCGCAGTACAACGAGCAGGAATGTTCCTCGGCCTCAAGTTGGATGAGTCTTTTGAAACGCATTTATTACCGATCACCGACGGCGATGCTTTTTATTTTCTGACTGATGGGTTGGCTGACCTGATGACGCGGAACCAACCGGCAGAGTCGCTGGAAGCATATCCGGCAATGGTCGATCGGTTGCGGCAGCTATCTGAGTCTGTCCAGCGACGGGACGATGCAACGGCGATTTGCCTCCAGGTGCGGTCATTGCCGGATGTGTCCAATTTGCAAAAAAACTGGCCGCGCACATTTCGTTTCAGCAGCTATGGCGATTACCAGCGTCTCAAAAATGAAGTAGCCCTTTTATTGATGGAAGTGACAGGGTTGAACCATTCGGTTCAGGAAATTGCGTTGAACGAGGCACTGGCCAATGCGATGGAATGCCGTGACGGAGTGTCGCGCCAGCATTACGCCCGGCTGCGGCTGAACTTGCTTGGCAATTGGTTTGTTGTCCGTGTCAAAACATCGCGCATCGGTTTTGCCGGCAATTCAGTCTTGAGGCGTCTGCGAGCCCATCCGGACGATATGTTTTCGTTCGTCGAGGATTCAGCCATGGGCAGAGGGATCCCGATCATGCTTTCGCTGGCGCACCGAATGACTTACAATAGCGAAGGGACGGAAGTGATGCTGGCCTGGAAAATGCCGACTGATAAACCCGTTGATTGCTGAAAATTTTTTGAAACTGCTTTGACTATTTTAAACGGGTATGTTATATTTTAAACATAAATCCGATTAAATTAGTCGGAATAAGAGGAGCCT
>CAYQAS010000144.1:8536-9192 GCA_964415525.1 uncultured Solibacteraceae bacterium | reverse complement strand
CGTGACCGACCTGGAGGATCTCAAGGCCAAGCTGAACAGTGATGTGGCCTGCGTGATGGTGGGCTACCCCAACTTCCTCGGCAACGTGGAGGACCTCAAGGCCATCGGCGAGCTGACCAAGGCCGCCGGTGCCCACCTGGTGAGCGTCACCCAGGAGGCCTTCGCCTTCGGCTGGCTGGAGGCCCCCGGCAAGCTGGGCGCCGACATGGCCTGCGGCGATGCCATGAGCTTCGGCAATTCGCCTTCCTTCGGCGGCCCCTTCCTGGGCTTCCTCACGGTGAAGGACGCCTACAAGCGGGAGATTCCCGGTCGTCTCGTGGGCCAGACCCTGGACCTCGAAGGCCGCCGCGGCTTCGTGCTGACCCTCGCCAGCCGCGAGCAGCACATCCGCCGCGACAAGGCGACGTCGAACATCTGCTCCAACCAGGGCCTCGTGGCCCTGCGCGCCAACATCTTCCTGCAGCTGGCCGGCCCCGAAGGTCTCAAGGGCCTCGCCGGGCAGAACGCCGCCAAGGCCCATTACCTGCAGCAGGCGCTGCTGCAGGTGCCCGGCTTCAAGACCCCCTTCGCCGCGCCCTTCTTCAACGAGTTCGTCACCCACTTCGCCGGGGACGTGAAGAAGCTCCAGGCCGAGTGCGCCAAGGAAGGCATCCTTG
>CAYQAS010000144.1:0-8526 GCA_964415525.1 uncultured Solibacteraceae bacterium | reverse complement strand
TGCGCGACGCGTTGCTGGCCACGGGCAAGTTCGAGGCGCCCTTCGACGCGCCCTTCTTCAATGAGTTCGTCCTGCGCTGCAAGGGCAACCTCAAGGCCCTGCAGGCCGCCTGCGCCGATGCGGGCTTCCTGATGGGCCTGGACCTGGGCCGCTACGGCCTGGGCCTCGAGGGCTGCCTCTTGCTCTGCGCCACCGAGACGATCACCCGCGAACAGATCGACGCCCTCGCGGCCGTCGTCGCCAAGCTGGCTTAAGGGGAGGAACGACATGTACAAGCGCGAACGCGAATCCCTGATCTTCGAGAAGTCCGTTCAAGGCAAGGTCGGCATGGACCTGCCCAAGCTGGACGTGCCTGCCGCCAAGGACACCCGTCCCGCCCATCTCAAGCGCAGCGAGTTCAATGCCCTGCCCGAAGTGAGCGAAGTGGATGTCATCCGCCACTTCACCCGCCTCTCCCAGTGGAACTACGGGGTTGACGAGGGTCTCTACCCACTCGGCAGCTGCACCATGAAGCACAATCCGCGGGTGAACGAGAAGGTCGCGGCCCTGCCCGGCTTTGCGAACAGCCACCCCATGGCCTCCGAAATGCATGTCCAGGGCAACCTGGAAATGATGTATGAGCTGCAGAACTGGCTGGCGGAGCTCACCGGCCTGCCCGCCGTGACCCTGCACCCCAGCGCCGGCGCCGCCGGTGAGCTCACGGGCGTCATGCTCATCCGCGCCTACCACGTGGCCAATGGCGACCAGCGCAAGTTCATCCTCATCCCCGACAGCGGCCACGGCACGAACCCAGCCACCGCCGCCATGGCCGGCTATGAGGTCGTGGAGCTGCCCAGCCAGGCAGACGGCACCATCAGCTTCGAGGATGTGACCGATCCCAGCACCGGCAAGGTCCGCAAGGGCCTGCAGACGCTGGTGACGGAGCTCGGCGCCCAGATCGCCGGCACCATGATCACCAACCCCAACACCCTCGGCATCTTCGAAGCGCGCTTCAAGGAAGTGTCCGACCTGCTTCACAGCGTCGGCGCCCTGGTCTACATGGACGGCGCGAACATGAACGCGCTGATGGGCGTGGCTCGCCCCGGCGATTTCGGCGTGGACGTCATGCACCTGAACCTCCACAAGACCTTCTCCACGCCCCACGGCGGCGGCGGTCCCGGTTCCGGCCCCGTGGCCTGCGTGGCCAAGCTCGAGCCCTTCCTGCCGCGTCCCGTGGTGGTGAAGCATGAGGACGGCCACTTCAGCCTGGACTGGAACCGCGAGCAGAGCATCGGCAAGGTGCACGGCTTCTTCGGCAACTACGCCATGAACGTCCGCGCCCTTACCTTCTGCCTGAGCCACGGCGGCGACGGCCTCAAGGCGGCCACCCTGCGCGCCATCGTCAACGCGAACTACATCCGCGCGAAGCTGAAGGCCACCTGGAACCTGCCCATCGAGAGCCCCACGCTGCACGAGGTCATCGTCAACGATGCGAACCTCATCGGCCAGGACATCCACACCCTGGATGTCGCCAAGGGACTCATCGACCGCGGCTTCCACCCGCCCACGATCTACTTCCCGCTGATCGTGTCCGGGGCCCTGATGATCGAGCCCACGGAGAGCGAGTCGAAGGAAGAGCTGGACGCCTTCATCGCCGCCATGGAGGACATCGCCAAGGAAGCCATGGAGAATCCCGATGCGCTGCATCAGGCTCCTGTGAAGGCCAGCCTGCGCCGCTTGGATGAGACCACCGCCGCACGCAAGCCGATCCTCCGCTGGACCAAGGCCTAGTGCGGTAGCAACGCGAGATGAGGCCGAAGGTTTCCCCTTCGGCCTCATCCTTTGGCACACTGTAGTTTCTCCTTTGAAGGGATGGATCCATGCGCCGCTCTCTCGCCTTTCTGATCCCGGCTGTCCTCATGGCGCAGGCGCCTGCGCCCCAGGCGGCCTACAACGCCAGTGAGCGCTTCCGCACGGAGGGCCCCGCCCTCGACAAGCTCCTGGCGGAGTTCCAGTACCCCGAAGCCCTGGCGAAGGCAGAGTCCCTCCTGCCTCCCGATGGCGCCCTGCCTGCCTTTGAGAAGGTGAAGGCTGGGGGTACCTACGCCAGCTACGCCACCTATTACGCCATCGGTCGCCTCTACTTCAATGCCGGTCGCGCCGCGCAGTACTGCGGGCAGTGGGAGAAGGCGCTCGAATACTTCACCAAAGCCAAGGACGTCGCCAAGCAGAACGCGGATCTCTCCAAGGAAGCCTTCAAGGAGCACATCGCGAACCTCAAGCAAGACACGCTGCTTCGCAAGGGCCAGCTGGATGGCAACGCCGACGTTATCAAGGAACTGCGGGAGAAGGAGGCCAAGGGCACCCTCAACGCGGAAGAGAAGCAGCAGATGGACATGGTCAAGAGCATGGATACGGGCATCGCCAGCAACGAGAAGTGGTCGGCCAACTTCCAGAAGGCCGTGGACCATGCCGCGGGCGAGGCCAAGGCCATGGAGTCCTACCCGGGCGACGTGAAGTCCCAGATCGACGCTCAGATCGAGGATCTCGACAAGTACAAGTTCAAGAACGACAAGGTGAAGTTCGTGGAGGGCTACATGGCCTCCAAGCCCTACATGGACCAGCTCCGCGCGATGGACAAGTCCAACGCCCTGGCCAATCTCTACCGTTTCCGGGTGCTCTCTCCGGACAACAAGAAGGTCCAGGCCGAGATCGATCGCCTGATGGGCAAGACGGTTGAGACCTCCGCCCCCGCCAAGAAGGACAAGAAGGGCAAGAAGTAACTCCGATCTTCCTCAGGAGGAGCGAGGCCCCCGGAAGGGGGCCTCGCTCATTTTTCCGCCTTGAGGGTTTGGCGCTTCTTGCGAATCTCCGCAAGCAGGCGCTTGGAGTCCTTGGAGGGGGTGGGCTTGTCCACGGGCTTCAGGATGGACTTCCGGGTGACCTGCTCCCGCGGTGCGGCGGGGCGCTGGGGGGCGGGACGGGCCGGCTGCGTCGGCCTGGGAGCGGTCTGGGTCAGCAGCAAGGCCAGGGGCAGGGCGAGGATCATCGATGTCTCCAGAGATCAAACGGGTGGGTGCCGATGGCCAGGCTCAGGCAGCCGGTGTTCTTGGTCCACGGACGGTCATCGGACTTGGTCCGACTGAAGCCGTAGGAAACCTCGACGAAGAAGCGCGCCAGCATGGAGCGAACCTGCAGACCCACCCCGGCAATCTTCAAACTGTTGAAGACCTTCGGCGGGTCGAGGGTCGTGGTGTGCGAGTTCCAGTCGTGCCCAATCATCCGGTTCAGGCGGTGAGCATCCTTCGCCATGAGTCCGACGTCGAAGCGGGGCTGGAGGTGCAAGGGGATGCCCATGGGGCCCTTGGCATGCATGGGCACACCAAAGCGCGCCACCAGGAAATTGGGGGCTCGGAAATCCATGGTTGGCGTGCCGATGATGGAGTTGGGTCCGCCGACGGTCCACCACCGGTCCAGGGGGAGATCCTTGCCGTAGCCGTATTCCACATCCAGGTCCAGGCCGAGGGCACGCTCGGGGCTGTCCCCGGCCAGGGGCTGCACGCGGCGCATCCGGAGATAGCCGTATCGGAAGTGCCCCTGGGGATCTAGGCCGGGATAGGCGGTGCCATCCCCTAGGTACGTGCGGAACAGCGTGCCCTTCAAGGGCAGGGTGTGGCGATCCAGGTCGTCCCACTCCCAGGAGGTCTGGAGGGCGCGGGAGCCCCGGGCGGACCGTCCGCCCCACTGCTGGTAATAGGCGTGGCGATGAACCATGGAGAAGGCCGCCTTGCCCTGACCTCGATTCCCGAAGCGGAAGTAGGTCCCCATGTTGACGTCCGAAATGCCGAGTTCGGCATCCGGTAGCCAGGAGAGCTCCGGGGCCGCCAGACCCGAAAGGCTCCGGAAGCGCTGGATCCAGACGGAGGTGCCCACCTCGAGGCCTGCGCCGGGGAAACCCTTGAGGGGGCCCTGGAAGGCGAGGGCGGCACCGTGTTCCAGGTTGTGGCGAGAGCCCTCCAGGGTGACGCCTGCGCCTCGCCCCGCCAGGTTCAGAGCCTGGTAGCGCACACCCATGAAGCTGCCGACGTGGTTCTCATATCCCAGGGTGACATCGAGCGAACGGGGGCGGTTGGGGATGGGCGTCACGATGAGCTCGATGCCATCGGCGCCCTGGGTGCGCAGGGGACGGAGCTGGTACCGGAGCTCCGCCAGATGCAACCGCTGTTCCAGCAGGTCCACGGCACTCCGGAGCTGGCTGGTGCGCAAGGGTTGGCCCTGGAGAGGTGAGAGGATCTGCCGGATGTAGGCGGACTCGATGGGGGTGCCGCCGCGAACTTCCACCCGGCGCACCTGGGGCTCCCGGAAGACCGCCCTGAGCGCGCCGGAGGCCTCGTCGAACCCCGAACCGCGGGCATCCACCAGGGGGGCCCCGTCCATCACCAGGGTGTGGACCCAGTGGGTGAGCACATTGCCGAATACGGCGGGGTTGAACCGAGTACCTGGAGGAAATGCCTTGGCCAGGGACTCCTCCACCTCCTGCTTCCATGGGGCTGGAGCATCCACCTCCACCCGTTGGACGGGCGGAAAGGGGCGCAGGGTCAGGACGAGGGCTCCATCGATGTCCTCCCGGTAGGCCACGTCGCGGGCCCAGCCTCGGATGAGAACCTGCTGGGTCAGGGCCATCACGGAGCTGAGGCGGATGGGTTCGCCCTCGGGAGCGAGGCGCTTGAGGAGGGCGAAGGCCTCCACCGGCGTGGTCTCCGCCTCTCCGAACACGATGCGGTTCTGGGGAAGCACGCGATCTGCGGAGGAGGCCAGGAGCAGGTTGCGCCAGGTGTCCGCGTTGGCATCGAAGGCGTCCCGGCCCGCCTGGATGAGCCTTGGGAGCTGCCCGGCATAGTCGAGGAAGGGCACGCCCTCCATGGAGGGCGTGAGAACGAGGCTGGCGGCCTGTCGGCTTTCCACCTGGCGCCGCTCGATGGCGAGGTCGAGGCTTCGCGCGGTGAGGCTGAAGAAGTTCGAGGTCCAGGCTCGCTGCATGGGCGTGCTGACATCCACAGCCAGGACCAGGTCGGGGTTGAAGGTGGTGCGGGCGCACTGGACGGGGATGTTCTCTTCCAGTGCGCCGTCCACATACTGCTGACCATCGATGACCACGGGCCGGAACGCGCCAGGCAAAGCCATGGAGGCACGCAGGGATTCCACCAGATCGCCCCGGCTGAAACGGGCGCCCTGGCCCGTTTCCAGGTTCGTCGCCACGGCTCGGAAGGGCACCTTCAGGCGATTGTAGTCGCCGCCGCTGAAGTAGGCCCCGCGGGCGAGAAAGCCCTCCAGGGTGCGCTGCACCGCCACGCCAGAACGGAGGGCCATGGCGAAGATGGGGAAACCGCGCTCCATCTGCAGCGAGAAGATCGTGCCGTTCTCCTGTTCCTGTTCCTCCAGGGTCTGGCCGGGACTGCGGGAGAGGGGATCCAGAAAGGCGCGGCCGAAATCGACGCGGCGGAATAGGGACTCGATCTGATCGCCGCTGTAGCCGCAGGCGTAGAGTGCGCCCACCAGGGAGCCCGCGCTGGTGCCCGTCACCGCGTCCACCGGCAGACCGAGTTCATCGATGCGCTGTAGGACCCCGATGTGGGCCACACCCCGCGCGCCGCCGCCGCTGAGGGCCAAGGCGACCTTGGGGCGGTGCGGGATCAGCACCCGGGGCTTGAAGTGGAAGACGTAGTCCGGAGGTAGGACTTGGTAGGCATATGGGCTGGCAGGCCCCTGGGCCAGGAGCCCCAGAGAGGCTCCCATGCAGAGCGCGAGTGTCAGACGGGATGCGGGCATGGCCAGGACCCCCATTCTGCGGGGCGAGGTCGCGCCCTACAAGCGATTCAAAGGGCCCGGAGCTGAGCGGCCATCAAGGCGTCGCAGCCCGAGAGGCCCAGGTCCATAAGTCCGTCGGATTCGGCACGGGTGAAGGGGCGCCCCTCGCCGGTGGCCTGGAACTCCACGATGTCGAGGGAGCCGCCCGCAGAGGGGCGCGCCGCCACGAGGTTGCAGTCCACCGCCGCGGCGCTGTCCTCGACGTAGGCGAGGTCCAGCACGATGCCCGTGCGCTCCCCGGTCTCCAGCACGCCCACGCTCACCGCCGCCACCTGGCGTACCAGGGCGGACTCGCAGCCCACCTTACGCAACGCGAGGGCGAGGGCCACCCAACCGCCGGTGATGGCGGCGCAACGGGTGCCGCCGTCGGCATTGAGCACATCGCAGTCAACGGTGATCTGGCGTTCACCCAGCAGCGTGAGGTCCACCGCCTGCCGGAGGCTGCGCCCAATGAGGCGCTGGATCTCGATGGTGCGTCCCTGCTGCTTGCCCTTGGCCGCCTCTCGGCCCGTGCGGGTATGGGTGGAGCCCGGCAGCAGGCCATACTCCGCCGTCACCCAGCCCCGGCCCTGGCCCTTGAGCCAGCGGGGGATCTCCTCCTCCACGCTGGCGGTGCAGAGCACGTGCGTGTCGCCGAGCTTGATGAGGCAGGATCCAGCGGCATGGACCTGGAAACCGGTCTGGAAGGAGAGGTCGCGGAGCTGGTGGGTCGTGCGCATGGGAATCCTTCCGGGGAGGCGGATCATGGGGCGGAGACAGGGGCAGCGTGGCTCTGGTGCAAGCCCTGCCGATCGGGCGAGACCCGAACCGCTTAAAATGGTGTTTGGCGGATCAGAATTCGATCTTGTCGACCCGTCCCTGGTGGCGTCCGCCCTCGTAGGGGGTTTCCAGGAAGGTTTTGAGGTAGACTTCAGCCTCGAGCGGATCGGTTAGCCGCTGCCCGAAGGCGATGGCATTTGCGTCGTTGTGCTGACGGGACAAGCGGGCGTGCTCTTCGGAGGTCACGAGGGCGCAGCGGATGCCGGCATGCCGGTTAGCCGCAATGCTGATTCCGATCCCAGAACCGCATACCAGAACAAGGAAGTCCCACTCACTCTTGGCCAAGGCGGCGCGGTGCGCGAAATCCGGGTAGTCTACCGAAGCGTGCCCATCGGTGCCGAAATCCACGACCTCGAACCCTTCGGTCTGGACCCATTTCCGAAGGCGCTCCTTCAGATCGTACCCAGCATGATCGCTTGCAAAGCCGATTCGCATCGTGTCGCTCCTGTCTCCAGGGTAGCGGAATGATCCGTCCGATCCTCCAATACCGGCCACTCGACCGGGGTTTCCTGATCTGTCTGCCGACGGATGCGGATCCCGCAACCTGGCAGCGCACCCTGCGCGGCCTGCCCGGCAACCTCCACGGACGGGATCGCCTGACCCCCGCCCGGGCCCGGATTTTCTTGTCCGACAGCCGGCTGGTGGACGTGCACGCCGTGCCCCTCCGTTGGCAGCGAGCCCTGCCGTGGCTGGCCAGCCTGCCCATGGACGCCGAACGTGTCGGCGGGAGCCTCGCCTTCTGGGCCGCCGGATTGCGTCTGCTGCAGAGCCTCGTGATCCGCGGCGCCCTGCTGCCTCAGCTAATGACCTCGGGCAACCCGTGGCGCGCCGCGTGGTCCATCTGTCTCACGAGTCCCGCGGACCGGGCGGCCCTGGCCGCGCTGGTGGCCGCGATGCCGCCTTCCGCCTTCGCCTTCCCCGAGGACGACATGTGGGTGTTCACCAAGGGCCTGGCCCTTGGGACGCTCGACATGGATGAGGTGGACGACGATCTGGCGGTGCCGCCCGCGCCGGAGCAGCTGCTCAAGGCCTTCCTGGAGGATGGCGCCGACTTCCTCGTGCGCTTCGTGGCGGGGACGCTGCGCCCTGGCGAGGACACCCGCCTGGGCCTCATCCATCGGCTGCGGGGTCACAAGCGGGACCGGCTGCCTTGGGACGAGCGCCTGATGGTGGCCCTGAGCCATCCCATGAACGAGTTCCCCATGGCGGGTGTCACCGAACGCACCCTGGGCGAACAGCTCGATCAGTGGGCCGAAGGCGCACGCACGCAGTGGTTACGGCCTGCGCTGGGCCTGGACGCCCCGCAGCTGCCGCCCGGGCAGGACGCCATCCAGGAAGCGGACCGTCTCAGCGAGGCGGGCTGGATTCTGAAGGTGGGCCTCGAGACTCAGGCGGGGGACGCCATCTCCGCCACCCGCCTCTGGGCCGATCCCACGGCAGAGCCCGAGGTCGTGGATGCCCGCAAGGTATTGCTGCGCGGCCTCGCCCGTGCCGTGCCATTCTTTCCCCCGCTCCAGGGAACCCTCGCCGGCCAGAAGCCCGAGGACCTCATCCTGAAGCCCACGGAGGCCTGGCAGTTCCTGACCAAGGGCGCCGAGCAGCTCAAGGAAGCGGGCTTCCTTATCCAGTTGCCCGAGGGCATGGCGGAGTTCGGCGGAGCCCGCCGTCTGCGTGCCAAGGTGCGCCTTGGCGCCCGGAACATGGCGGAAGGCGCGAGCCTCGACAACACCCAGGCGGGTCTTGAGGGTTCCGTCTCCGCGGACTGGTCTCTCATGCTCGGCGACGACACCCTAGGCATCGAGGAGTTCGCCCAGATGGCGAGCCTCAAGCACCCGCTGGTGGCCTGGAAGGGCAAGTGGG
>CAYQAS010000143.1:1276-9260 GCA_964415525.1 uncultured Solibacteraceae bacterium | reverse complement strand
ATCTCGTCGAGGTCAGCAACATCCTTGACAATTGTCCCGTGGATCAGGCCCTGGCCAGGATCCAGGGAGGAACAGATATCCCCCTGATTATGGGGCGGACGGATTATGAGCGTTCCTTCGGCGATTTTCGTCGTAATCACCTCCAGGCGGTTACGCGCAAGACGACGGTCCTGATCCTCGGCGATGCCCGGAACAACTACAACGATCCCTATTCGGAGAATATCAAGGTCATCTACGAGCGTTGCAAGCGTCTTATCTGGCTAAATCCCGAAGTTCCGGCCTTCTGGGGATCGGGGGATTCGGAGATACGCCAGTACTCGCCTTATTGCACTACGATCAAGGAGTGCAACACCCTGGAGCACATTGAACGGCTGATCAGCACCCTGGTCAGGCGTTAATTATGCTAATATCATTAATCTTGCAGGAGGGTTAGGACATGAAATACGAAGGCAGAAAAGAAATATGCCAGGAATGCCTCTTCCATGAGGTCCATCCGGGAGAGAACCGGGAAAATTGCCTCCGCTTCGCCCGTTTTGTTGATCACGTAATTAATGAATATACGAAGGATTGCGATTATTGGACCCCGGTGACGGAAAGGGGTGCCAATCTGTCACAAAGGCAAGATAATTTTGCGTAGATACGGGCACTGCTAAAGCCTTTTTTAGGGTGACCGTAGCCACCGTTTAAGCCAGGCGAGTACCGCGTCGTGCCATTGCAGAACATTCCGGGGTTTGAGAATCCAGTGGCCTTCGTCGGGAAAGAGGAGCAGTTCCGAAGGAACGCCCTGACGCTGGAGGGCGCTGAAAAGGGCGAGGCTCTGGGTGTAAGAGACCCGATAGTCTTTCTGGCCGTGAATAATGAGGGCCGGTGTCCGCCAGTTATTGATATAATCCAAAGGGTTGTGCCGTTTGGGGTCGCCGAATTCCCATTCGGGAAACCAGAGGGTATCCATTACATAGTGGGCCATAGGCTTGTCAATAAGTCCGGCGTGACTGACTAGGCAGTGAAAGCGGTCCGTGTGGCCGCCGATCCAATTGATCATATAACCGCCATAGGAGGGGCCCAAAGCGGCCATCCGTTTTTCGTCCAGAAAGGGATACTCCTTCAGCGCAAAATCGAGACCCCTCATGAGGTCTTCGTAGGGCACCCCGCCCCAGTCCCCCCGGATGGTATCGGTAAACTTCTGTCCATATCCCGTTGAACCATGGAAATCGATCTGCACGACGGCATAGCCGGCCCCGGCGTAAATCTGGGGGTTCCAGCGGTAGTGAAAATCATTCAAGTCGGATGTTTCCGGCCCGCCGTGAATAATGAAGGCAACGGGATATTTCCGGGTGGGATCGAAAGCAACGGGATAAACGACCCGTCCGTATACAGTATCCCCGTGGGCGCCATTGAAGGTGAAGGCCCCGATCTTTCCAAAGCCGATGTTTGCCATCCTGTCATCGTTCAGCTTGGTGACCCGTCGGGAGTCTTCGTTATTGATTCCGAGGAGATAAAGTTCCGTCGGCTGCTGGAGGGAATTCCAGGCCAAGAGGATGCCCCCGTCCGGCAGCGGCTGGGGGGCGAAGGTATTCCCCGTCTTCATGATCATCCGGCTCTTGCCCGTCGCCACATCTACGGCGAAAAGGGCATGTTGCCCCAGGTGATCGGCGGTGCAATAAAGGGTCTTGCCATCCTGTGACCAGATTATGTAGTCGGGGGAGCGATCGCCGTTTGGACTGTCGTCAGCCCGCAGCTCGAGGGAGCGTTCCTTTCCCGAAGCCATGTCCCTTAAGAGTATCCGGTAGCGGTCCGCCTCGTGACCGGGTTGGCTCGTGGCGAGATAGGCGAGGGTCCGGCCGTCGGGGGAAAAGCGGGGCTGGGTGTCGGCGGCGGGATTTTTTGTAATCCGCACCGGCTTTGTTGCTTTTCCGAGGGAAACCATAAAAAGGTCGCTGTTAGTGGACCAAGCCTCCTGACGGCCTTCATCCTTGGCCGCAAAGACCAGGGTCCCGCCGTCGGGGGAAAGGGAGAATTCCTCCGTTCCCCCGGCCGGTTTGGAAGGACAATCGGCGTCCATGGCCGCCATGACATCCCGGGCCGGACCGCCGGGAAGGGGGTAAAAAAACAGGTGGTTACGGGTGCCATCATTCCAGGTGTCCCAATTGCGGACCATCAGGCGGTCGAAGACCATCCCCGACCCGTTCTGATTTGCCTTTTCCGCCAGGATCGTTCTCGTCTGTTCCGGTGTTTTACCGGGAAAGACAGACATGGAGAGGATCAGAGACCGCCCGTCCGGGGAAACTTCAAAGGCCCCTACATCGCGAGGCAAATCGGTGACGGGGCCCGGTTTCTTATAAGGCGGGGAGATATGCCAGACCTGCTGAGAGCCGGAGCGGGTGGAAAGGAAATATAAGGTTTTGCCGTCGGATGACCAGCGGGGATTCGTATCGTCGGCCTTGGCTGAAGGGTTGACCGTGGAACTAACATTCTTTTTAATATCTGCTATTTGGATGGAAGTGCGGCCCTGATCGGCGGTGAGATCGGCCCGCCAGACCGTGAAGGCTACCCGGCCCCCGTCGGGGGAAACCTGGGGATCGCTGATCCGCTCCATGGCCAGCATGTCCCGAACGGAAAAAGGATGACTCGCGGCCAGGAGGACGGCTGGATTCACGAGGCAGCAGGTCATTATATATATGAAAAACAAGGCGAAAATTTGAGATGATAGTCTTGACATATGCGGTAATCCCCTGAATTGGCCTTTGCCTTCGGTCCTTCCATTGTTTGGCAATATAGCACGAAGGCTTTATTTTCACAATAATGGGGGGGGAGAAGAAAGCTTTGACATTTGCTTGAAAGTTCAATATATTCAAAGCGCTGATCGACTCCTATACCCATATGGTTTTTTGCACGGCCATATTTTTTGCTGCGGGCCTGCATGCGAGTTCATTGCCCGATGATGCCAAGGAAGATGGTATGACTGGATACAAAGAGAACCATCACCTTTCTAACGAAAACCTCCCCTTTACTGAATCCCTTTTCCAAAGTGTTGTGGATCATATGCTGGATGCCTTGCTGATTCTCGACTGGAGCGGGGTCATTCTTTTTGCCAACCAATCGGCGGCGGAGCTCGTGCAGTTGGAATCGCCGGAAGCCGGGATTGGCCGTAATGCCGCCGAGTTTATCCATCCTGATTTTCTGGAGCCCGTAATCCTAGATTTAATGAATGTCCAGGAAGGGGGCGGCGGCTATCTCAACCGGTATAAGCTGATTACGACCGGAGGCGAGGAACGCTGGGTTGAAGGCCTGGGGACGCGGATCCCCTTTTGCGAGGGTATGGCCAATCTGGTGACGCTGCGGGATATCACCAGCAAAAAAGAAGTGGAAGACGAGCTGATCGAAAGCCGGGAACGAATGCGGTCCATCATCAATAAAATTGTGGAAGGCATCGTGGCCATAGACGAAGATGGTATTGTGGAGCTTTTCAACCCGGCTGCCGAGCGTATCTTCGGTTATGACGCGGCGGAAATCATGGGCCAAAAGGTTAACCTCCTCATGCCGGAACCCTACCGGACCCGGCACGATGAATGCCTTAAACATTATCTGCAGACTGGTGACCGGCAGATAATCGGCGTGGGAAGGGAAGTTTCCGGGCAGCGGAAAGACGGCAGTATAATTCCCCTTTATCTTTCCATCGGCGAGATAAATTTACCCCAGGGCAGGCGCTTTGTCGGCGTCATTCGGGACATCGGCGAGGTCAAGAAGGCCGAACGAGCGATCCAGGAGAGCGAAAACAGACTCCGGGACCTTTCCGTCCTCCAGCAGGCCGTTCTCGATGGCGCCAATTACTCGATCATTTCGACCTCCTCGGACGGGATCATCAAGACCTTTAACGCCGCTGCCGAAAGGTGGTTAGGCTATGGGGCGGAAGAACTGATCGGCAGGCATACCCCGGCGTTATTTCATGACGAGGAAGAAATTGCCCGGCGGGGCGAGGAGCTCGCGGCGGAACTCGGCATGCAAATTGCCACCGGTTTTGAAGTATTTGTTGCCAAGGCCCGTCTCGGCATTCCCGACGAACAGGAATGGACATACATTCGCAAGGACGGCAGCCGGTTTCCCGTTTCCCTTTCCGTAACGGCGCTGCGGAATGCCGAGGGAGAGATCAGGGGTTTTCTGGGGATCGGGAGCGATATTGCCGCCCGGCGCCAGGCGGAAGAGGAGCTGAGAAAGCTCTCCCAGGCTGTGAAGCAGAGCCCGGTCGCCGTTATCATCACTACGCCCGACGGCAGTATCGATTATGTAAATCCACACTTTACGGAAATAACCGGCTATACGGCTGCCGAGGCCCTGGGTCAGAATCCCCGGATCATGAAATCGGGTCAAAAATCTTCGCAAGATTACCGGCACTTATGGGATACGATCACGGCGGGACGGGTATGGCAGGGTGTCTTTTATAATAAGAAAAAAGACGGGGACAATTACTGGGCGGCGGCATCCATCTCGCCGATTCGGAACGCCCGGGGGGAAATTACCCACTTTGTCGGTATCCAGGAGGACATCACCTCCCTCAAGACCACGGAACAGGCCCTGAAGGAGGCCAAGGAAGCCGCCGAGGCGGCCAACATTGCCAAGAGTGAATTCCTGGCCGGCATGAGCCACGAGATCCGGACCCCCATGAATTCCATCATCGGCATGGCGGATTTACTGGCAGAAACGTCTTTAACGGCGGAACAGCGACAGTATGTCCAACTTTTCCGCTCGGCCGGAGAGAACCTCTTAAGCCTGATTAATGATATTCTGGATCTGTCCAAGGTGGAATCCGGCCATCTGACCCTGGAAGCGTCGCCCTTTCATCTGGGTGATGTGACGCAAAACACTTGTGATATTATTGATGTCCACGCCAGGGAGAAAAATATAGGCCTTTCCTGCCGGATTGCTCCGGAAGTCTGCCAGGACCTGAAGGGAGACGCCAACCGCCTCCAGCAGATCCTGATCAATCTCCTCGGGAATGCCGTCAAATTTACCGAAACGGGGGAGGTGATCCTGACCGTCGACAGAGCGGTGGAAAGCCGGGAACAACAGGATGAGCACGCCTGCCTGCTTCATTTTACCATCGCCGACACGGGTATCGGTATTCCCGCCGACAAGGTGGAGCGCATTTTTGAGCGCTTTACCCAGGCCGACTCTTCCACGACGAGAAGATATGGGGGAACGGGATTAGGGCTGACCATTTCCAAGCAGCTGTCGGAGCTAATGGGGGGCAGGATCTGGGTGGAAAGCACCGTCGGCATAGGGAGCGTTTTCCATTTTACCGCCCGGTTTAAAAAACAGGAAAGTCCGGAAAGACCTGGGGCCAATGCAATGGCCTTGGACAGGAGAATGGTTCCCGCCGGCGCCGTAGAAAAACCAACTGTCGTGACACCTGAAGATCAGCACTCGCTGCGCATTCTCCTGGTCGAAGACTCGGAAGACAACCGCTTCCTAATGACCGCCTATTTCAAGCATACGCCATATGAGGTAGATATTGCCGAAAATGGGGAAATAGCCGTGGAGATGTTCAAAAGCCACGACTATGACTTGGTCCTGATGGATATGCAAATGCCGGTCATGGATGGTTATACCGCCACGAAGATCATCCGGTCCTGGGAGGAGGAGCAAGGTCGAAAGCATACGCCAATTATCGCCCTGACGGCCTTTGCCCTCAAGGAGGATGTGGAAAAGAGTATCGCCGCAGGATGCGACACCCATCTGAACAAGCCTGTAAAAAAGGCAAAACTCTTAGAAACGATAGCTATTTACACCACTGCTTGTGAGAGTTGATGAAGTTAAGACAGGGGCGGTATTGGTGGTTAAGCCGCTGGACAAAAGAATTGCCGCCTCTTCCGCCCCTGCTTTTTCTTCAGAAAGGAACGGGCCTGGATTTCGATCCCCGGATCAAAACAGATCTGCCTGAAGGAGGCATGGGGCTGCATATCATGGAGCAGGTGATGGATGATGTGACCTACTTTGTCCGGGACGGGCGCAATTGACAGGTCCTTTGCAGACATCTGAAATGATAACAGGCAACAAAATAAGCAAGTTATCCACGCTGAAAAGGTCGACTATTTGTTGACCACCAGGCAGACTATTCCATCTTGCCATATTGATTCCATCATGATATGTTTTGATGTAAATTTCTATGCCGTTAAGGAATGGAGGGGCCGATGAGAACAACAATTTATCTTCCCGATGATCTCCTTATGGAGGCCAAAAAGCTGGCTCTCGAGAGTCGCTGTACCCTTACGGCGATCATCGAACAATCATTGCGGGAAAAAATGATTTCGCGTTTCGAAGGGGCACCTTTGGAGGCGGTGCATTTGACAACCTACGGCCAAGGCGGTCTTTTCCCTGGCATCGACCTGGACGACACGTCTGCTTTGCTCGAGATGATGGAGGAAAGCCATGCTCCTGATGGATGTTAACATCCTCGTCTATGCCCATCGCGAGGATACGCCTGATAATGCGCGCTATCGTAGCTGGCTGGAAGACGTCATAAATTCGGACGCCTCCTACGGTATGTCCGATATAGTACTAAGCGGCTTTCTGCGCATCGTGACCCATCCGAAAATCTTCCGTGTACCGAGTCCCCCTGATGTTGCCTGGTCTTTCGTCGAAGAAGTGCGCAATCGCCCTAATAGTCAGATCCTTAGGCCTGGTAACCGTCATTGGGGAATCTTTAAAAGGCTTTGTCGTGAATCAGGAGTTAAGGGAAACCTCTACCCCGATGCCTTTTTTGCCGCCCTGGCCATTGAAACCGGAAGTACCTGGATCACCACCGATCATGATTATAAACGATTCCATGGTCTTAGCTGCCGCCATCCCCTGAACGATTAGTTGGGATGGGTGTCGCCCACCCCAAAATATTGCCGTAACTGCCCGGTGAATTTTTCAAGACGGGTTTTTCCCCTGACTTTCCGATTTCAACCACCGGTACAACGTAGCGGTCCCAATATCAAAATAATATTGGGGAGTTCTGCGCCCTATCTCTTGGTCCGATCACTTCCTGAACAGTTTCTCCAGTGTTCCATCGATCAGGCGATAGTTGCGGGTGACCACAACGCCGTCCTTGACGAGGACCATGGAGGGGACGCCCACGATCCCATAGGCCGAGGCGACATCCCCCTTTTCGTCAAGGAGGATCCGATAGGGCAGTTGATATTTGGCGGCGAAGCGGACGACCTTGTCCCGGGATTCCTGGATGTCGATGTTGGCCACCTCGAGTCCCCGGGGTCCGTATGTTTGATATATTTGCTTGAAATGGGGTATCTCCGTCCGGCAAGAGGGACACCAGGTAGTGCTGAAGATGAGGAGGACGGTCTTTTTCCCGTAGTCATTCATACTGAAGATCCGGCCGTTGGTATCCCGGATGCTGAATCGCGGCGCCTGCTCCTGGGCGAAGCATCCGGAGGGGACCAGAAGAAATACAGCGAGGAGCGCCGTTATCAAACAAATTTGTATATTACGGTTCGGCATAGAAACTCCTTTTTCCTTTTCTTTCATTTTTCATCCCCAGAGCATCCCTGCCTGAACAAGCAGATATTCCCCCACCCCGATCATGATCCAGCCGGAAGCATGGCTCACCCGGGTCATCCACATCCCCGATCGGGGGAGATTCGCCAGCAATCCTGCAGATGTGCCGAGGATAATCAACAGGGTCCCCATGCCGAAGGCGAAGACAAACAGCAGACTCATGGCATAGGGGATGCTCTGCCGGGTGGCGGCGGAGCTGGGGCGTCGCTGGGAGGGCTGGCTCGAGGGGCACTCGCGAATCGAGACCGAGGCAGGCGCTCGACTCGAGGCGCTGGAGGAGCCGCTGAGCGCCGAGGAGCGTGTGCAGCTCCAAGGCCTCGCTCAGGACTTACCGAGCCTGTGGCATTCGCCCAGCACCCTTGTGCAAAACAAGAAGCGCATCGCGCGCTGTCTGATCGAGAACGTGGTGGTCACGGTGCGCGAGGCGGAG
>CAYQAS010000143.1:0-1266 GCA_964415525.1 uncultured Solibacteraceae bacterium | reverse complement strand
CCCTATGCGGAGGGGTAAGACAAAAAGCAGGACCATGGCATAGTGGAGGCGCTGCCGGGTGGCGGCGAAGCTGAGAATGACAGCCAGGACCGGGGCTGTACAGGGCCCCATGATCAGACCCGACGCAGCGCCGACCAAAAATGCCCCGATGGCCCCTTTCGTTTTTTCCCGGGGTTGAAGCCGGACAATGAAATCGGGCGTCCGGATAGGCAAATTAATGACTTCCAGCATGGACAAACCCATGATCACACACACGTTTGCCATGAAAAAATATACCCAGGGGTTGCTCTGCATCTGGCCGAATAGTTTGCCCGTCAAGGCGGCCGCGGCGCCGATGGCCGTATAGGTCAGGGCCATTCCCAAGACGTAAATTATGGAAAGAACGAATCCTTTCATTTTTGACCCGCTGCTGTGGGCGCCGATGAAGGCTACCGTAATGGGGGCAACGGGATAGGTGCAGGGGGTGAAGCTCACCAGCACCCCCCCCAGATAAACGGCAAGATATGCCAGCAACATGGAGGTCTGGAGATAGGAGGACGCATTTTCGATAAGGTTTTCAACCATGGCTCATACCTGGCCAATCCGGCCATGGGGTGTCAATTTATATGACTGTCTTTATTTGATTGACATCATAGAGGTTTCCCCGGGACAAGTCAATCGGGAAAGTGGCCGGAAAAACTGTCAGTGCTTCGCCATGAGGTGAAGGATGGCCTTTTCCAGGCCATCTAAGGTCAGCTCGTACATGGGGAAGACCTGGCGGACGATGCCGATGGTCCAGGTCAGTTCCCATTCGTCCTGGGGGACGGGGTTTAGCCAAACGGCGTGGCGGAACGTCCGGGCGAGGAATTTCATCCGGTCGATGCTGGCCCCGGTGGGTTTCTGGTCGACATAAATGGCCCCGTTCATATGCATAAGCTCGTAGGGGGCCATGCTGGCATCCCCGACTATGATCAGCCTCGTTTCCGGATCTTTTCTTAGGAACTCTTCCAGGGGTTCGGGCTTGTGGTAGCGCTGGGGGTCGGCCCAGACGCGGCTGTAGATGGTGTTGTGGAAAAAATAGATCTTGAGATCCTTGAACTGGGACCGGGCGTAATGGAACAGGGTCTGGACTATTTCCACATAGGGTTCCATGGACCAGCCGCCGTTGTCGATGAGGAGGACAATCTTCATGCGGTCCTTCAGGCGTCGGTCGAAGACGATCTCGATCTCCCCGGCGTTGCGCATGGTCTGATAGATGGTTTTATCGACATTGACGATGTCCTTGGG
>CAYQAS010000142.1:0-9523 GCA_964415525.1 uncultured Solibacteraceae bacterium | reverse complement strand
GTCCGGCGCGCCGGCCGGTCAAGGAAGAACGTGGCAATTGGGGCCCAGCCCTGGAAGGAAGCGGCGGCCGCGGGCGAAATATTGGATGGTCTTGCCGCGATAGGGAATGGTGCCCATCTCGCCTGCGCCACAGCTGGCGCCCATGTAGAGGCGCCCGTTGATGATGATGCCGGCGCCGAGGCCCGTACCCACCACGATGCCCACGACGTGTTTGAGGCCCTTGCCCTTGCCGAAGTGGTACTCGCCAAGGGCGAAGCAGTTGGCATCGTTGTTCACGAATACTGGCAGCTTGTAGCGGTCCTCCAGGACCCGCTTGAGGTGAACTTCCTTCCAGGAGGGGATGTTCTCCACCGTATAGACGATGCCCTGCTCCACGTCCACGAGGCTCGGCACACCGATGCCAATGCCTTCGGTTTCGGGAGTCAGCACGCGGTCGATGATGCCGCAGACTTCCTCGAGCACCTGGCTCTCGGTGCCCTTGGAGGAGACGGGCCGGGCCACGTGAGCAGCGATCTTGTCGCCCTCCACGCGTCCTGCTCTCACGTTGGTTCCGCCGAGATCGACTCCGACGAGAATCCGGGTCATGCGCGTGCTCCTTCGGACGCCTCCGCATCCGAGCGGCGGAGGGTGGCGTTCTGGACCAGGGGACGAGCCCAGAAACCGATGCTGGTGATGTAGGCAATGGCGGCGAAGAGGACCAGCATGCCGACCCTGAGGCCCGCCATGTCGCCGATCCGTCCGACCACCCAGGGCATCACTGCGCCCCCGGCGATGCCGGTGCAGAGAATGCCAGAGAAGGAACCGTGGTGCTCCGACACCGAATTGAGGGCCAGCGAGAAGATCGTCGCCCACATCACGGAGGTCCAGAAACCCACAAGGGGGAAGGCCATGAGGGCCACCTTCGCCGATCCCGTCAGCGCCACCGCCAGCGTCACGCCGGCAAGGACGCCGAAGGCCACGAGGATCCGGCGGGAATCGAAGAGCTTCAGCAGCACGAGGCCGATGGCGCAGCCGATGGTCTGTAGGCCCCAGAACCAAGCTGTCGCCGCATCGCCGCCCGCCGTGGGCTGGATGGCGTGGTAGACCTGCAGGAACTTCGAGATCCAGAACGAGACGCCCTGCTCCAGGCCCACGTAGCTGAAGGTGCCGAAGAAGAACGCGATGACGATGGGGTTCTTCACCAGCTGCAGGTGGACCGCCGTCGTGCCGGCCTTTTCGTCGTCCTTCAGCTCCACCTTGGGCAGGCGGACGAGCAGGATGCCGACGACCATCACCAGAGTGACCACGGTGAAGATCCAGTACATCGAGGTCCAGGCCATGCCCGCAGGCACCACCTTGGCGAGGGTGCCCAGAAGACCCGCCGTGGGAGCCGTCTCAGCCCCGAGGCGCTGCACCAGGAAGCTGTAGAGGTATGGGCTTCCGAAGGAGGCAATGCCGAAGAGCAGCTGCGCCATCACGCCGAAGAAGGCGTAGTGTTCCTCGCCGCCCGCGACACGGAGCAACGGGTTGATGGCCACCTGCAGCATCGCCATGCCCATGCCGATGGTGAACAGCGACGGCAGGAAGGTGGCGTAGCTCGGCGAGAGGACGAACGCGAGGCACCCGCCGAAGGCCAGCAGGAAGGAGGCCGCAATGACTGGCTTCTCCCCGAAGCGCTCGATGAGCATCCCCGCAGGGATCGACATCACGCCGTAGGCGAGGAAGAAGGCGAAAGGGATGAATCCCCCCAGGGCCAGACTGAGATGGAAGGTCTTGATGATGTCGGGAAGCATCGGCCCCGTGACGTTCGTCAGCAGGGAGATCACGAAGAAGATGACGAAGACCAGCGCGACGACGAAGGGACTTCGGGACACGGAACCTCCAGACTGCGGGAAGGGCAATGCAGGATGCGGGCGACGGTTCACGCCGCCCGCATCACGGCTTCAAGCAAACAGCATCAGAACGCGTAGCGGACACCCACCTGCAGCCAGCCAGGATTCACACCCGCCTGACGTACGAGGGGATCGTTCAGGTCCTTGCCCGACAGTTCGGTCTGCTGGAAGAGCACTTCGCCGGAAAACTGTGCCGTGAAGGCGTAGGTCACGCCGATACGCAACCCCAGCTTGAGGCCCTTCACGTCACGAACCGGGAAGTGATGGGCCACATCCTCGGGATCCTGGGACTCCACACCGCTCTTGGTGAGGGCGTAGTTGTTCAGGGAGAGCCCGACAAAGGCCTGCAGCGCAGAGACAGGCGTCTCCAGCACCAGATCACCGTAGGCCTGGACCAGGTTCAGGGAGGTCTTGAGGCCATTCTTTTCCTGGCCGGGCAGGCTGGCGATGCCCAGGCCCACGCGACTGGCGACGTCCGTGCCGTAGAGCTTGGTGCGGTAGTCCACCTGGAGGCTGGGAGAGACGCCGCCATTGGTGGCCTTCTTGAGGCTGTCCAGGGGCAGGATCAGGCTGCCGCCCACGGAGAAGCCTGAGTCCTGGGCCGCCAGCGGAAGGGCGAGCAGGCCGACGAGGGAGAAGCGGATGAGTTTGTTCATGGGTTTCCTTCCGTCTCCGAGGGCTAGAACTTCAAGCCGATGCTGAATTCCGCAAAGCGGCGTCCGGCACTGAAGTAGTTGTGGTCGGGCGTGGAGCCCCAGGGGCGGCTGAACGTGCTGAGCGGAACACCCGCCACGATGCCATCCGGCCAGCCACGGCCTTCATCCCCTGCACCCCAGTCGTAGACGGTGGTGCGCAGGATGCGGTTGAAGAGGTTGTCGATCTGGATATGGCCCACGAGCATCACCTTGCCCTTGAGAGGGATCTGGGTCTGCAGGCGCAGATCGACGTTGTAATAATCGGAGCCGCCGCGGTACCCGCCCACACCCCCGTAGTAGCGCATCATGCGAGCGAAGTTGTCGTCCCACGGTCCCGTGTTGTCCGTGTTCACGCTCGCCCCCATGTTGTCGCCCGTGTGGGGATCGAGGATGTCAGGCAGGCTCATGTCCGACATGCTGCGCAGGCTGCGCACGCCGGCCCGGTAGTAATTGCCACGGGCGCTGACGGAGAAGTTGCCCTTGCCCACGGGGTGGGTGTAGGTCAGCCAGGCCTGGGCCGTCAGGTCATCGCTGAGCAGGCCTTCCGGCGCGTATTCGGACTCCGCAACTCCAGAGGCCTTCTTGACCAACTCGTAGTTGTAGTAGTCCATGTTGTTGCGGCCGGTCATGCGGGCCCAGGTCATGTTGCCGCCGAAGCTGAGGCGGGAGGAGAGGTTCTCCTGCCAAGCCAGCTCAAGGCTGCGGTAGACCTTGTCGAACTTGGAATTCAGCCAATAGATGTTCTGGGTGAAGGCCTCGGGAGCGCCCTGCCCGCTGGGATCCTGAATGAAGCTGAACTTGTCGTAGCCCCAGTCGTGGACGAAGGAGACCCACTCCTTCTGGTAGGTGCGCTGCACCGCGTTGATCCGGATGTTGCCCGTCTCATAGTTGCGGGTGTAGCCCAGGGCGTATTCCATCGCGTAGGGAACCTGCAGCCCCTTCGTCTGGTAGGTGTAGCGCTGATCCAGCAGCTTGCTGGGAGCGCCGTAGTTGTTCACGTCCGTGAGGGTCTTGTAGTCCACCCAGCGGACACCGAAGGTGGGATCCAGGGCCGCTTCCGGGGTGTCGATGGCGGGCTGTCCAGCAATGCCCTTCCAGGGGTGGACGGTGCGGAGATACCAGCCGTTGGAGCGGAAGCCAGCCGCCATCTCATCGCCGTAGGCGCTGGCGAGCTTGGCGACGGAGATGCTGTAGATCTCAGCGCCCTTGCCATCGGGGTTCCACTTCAGCTGAAGGCGCGGCTCCGCGATGGAGAGGTTGGCGCGCTCGCTGCCATCGGTGTCGTAGAGGTTGAACTTGTTCAGGCGGATGCCCGCCAGCAGGTTCACGTTGGGATTCAGCGTCCACGTGTCGTTGAACCAGAAGGCCCGGCTCTTGTTCTTGGACGTGCCCGCACCCGCCCAGTAGCGCTCCACGTGGGCACCGGGGCCACGCATGGGATCCCAGTACTGCTGGTAGGTGTCCGCACCGTCATCCAGGAAGGCATCCAGCCCATGCTGGGAGGTGTAGAACGTCGGGTAGAGGTAGTCCTTGGCGGTGGGGTTGTAGATCATGCCGCCCACCCAGAACCCCATGTTCCCCTGGCGCTCACGGCCGTACTGGAACACCGACTGGAACTGCTCGTAGCCGAAGTCGAGTTCGTGCTGACCGGCGGCCTCCTGGATGCTGTGGAGGTTGATGTTGAACGAGTCATTGCCGCGGATGGCCGGCGTGAGGGAACCCGAGGCACGGCGGTTGAAGAACGGGCCGTACCAGGTGGTGGGGCCTTCCCACTGCTGCTGGTTGCCCGTGGTCTGGGTGATCCGGACATTGGGGTCACCCGTGTTCAGGTAGGACTGAACGAAATACGGGTACGTGGTGGGCCCGATCACGTCCTCCTGCTCCAGGCGGCTACGGAACAGGCGGGCCTCGACGAACCACTTGTCGCCGATGGCGCCGTTCCAGTTCAGCGTCCAGGCCTTGGTGGTGTCGATGTTGTCACCCATGAACTCCTTGTTCAGGGTGAAGGTGCCATCGGAGCGCTCACCGGAGCGGCCCCCGATGATCGCCTTGTCGAACAGGTACGTCATGCTGAGGGTGTGGTTCGCCGAAATCAGGCCCGTGAGCTTGCCCTCGTATTTGGTGTACTTGGTATCGGCGGCGATGGTCTTGCCCCAGTCCGTGTCCTGGATGAGGCTGTACTGGCGGAAGCCCGCTGGCAGGCCGTGTTCGCCCTTGAGCACGGCGTCCACATCGGCATACTTGCCGAACGTCCCCGTGGAATAGAGCGGAATGTCAGACAGGGGCGTCATGTGCTCGTCGTCGGCATGACCGTTCCAGCCCAGGGTGGCGACGCCAGCGTTCTTGGGCTGCAGGCGGGTGCCCATGTAGAACCAGAGGCGGTCCTTGATGATGGGGCCGCTCACCGTGATGTCCGTCCAGCGGCTGAGGCTGTCCACCGCGTGGTTCTCGGACTGGGACAGGTTGCCGTCCACGGCGCCCTGGGAGAGGTTGCCGGTCCAGGAGGGGCGGTTCATGGTCGCGCGGATCGTGCCGGCGAAGTCGTTCGAGCCGCTGCGGGTGACGATGTTGACGGAGCCGCCCTGGGTGCGGCCGTAGCGCGCGTTCAGCGCGGCGAGCACCACCTGGACATCCTCGATGGAGTCCGGCAGGGGCTCGTAGAGACGGTACTTGCCGGGCGCGTCCGGCTGGCCCGAACCGCCCTGGTCGGTCACATCGATGCCGTCCACGCGGTAGATGGTCGTGGAGAAACCGCCTGTATTGCCGCCGCGGATGCTGGCTTGGCCACGGTTATCCGTGACCACACCAGGGCTGAGGGCCAGCGCACCGCCGAAGGAACGGTTGGTAGGAAGCTTTTGAAGGTCCTCGCCAGAGAAGTTGACGCTGACCTTGTCCTCCACCAGGCTCTCCTGGCCGGAGGTCGCGACCACCTCCACCACGGTGCCCTGCTCCTGCTGGGGCTTGAGCTGGAAGTCGAGGTTCAGGTTCGTGCCGACACCCACGCGGAAATCCGAAACGGACTTGCCGAGGAAACCGGAGGCGCTGACTTTGATCAGGTAGTTGCCCACCGGCAGCAACTGGGCGCGGTATTCGCCCTTGGCATCGGTGGTGAGCACTCGGCCCTGGAAGAGGGCGGAGCTTTCGAGGCTGATGCGGGCGCCCTGGACGGGGCGGCCATCGGCAGTGACGATCTTGCCGTGAATGGCGCCGGTGGTGACCTGGGCCACCAGGGAGCCGCCACCGGCGAGAAGGACCGCCACGGTGGAGAGGTGCAAGGCATTACGGAAGTTCATGGACATGCTCCGTGCAGCTGGAACCTGGAACTAGAAATGGAAGACGTAGGCGAACTCGATGTGGGGCTGGATTCGGGACTTCTTCTCCAGCGTGTCCATCGGGAAGCGGTTCACGAGCCCGAGCCGACCGGTGGTGTGTTCGTCCGGGTGCTCATCGTGGAAGGCATACGTTCCGGTTCCAGGCTTGTGGATGTAGTCCAGGGCCTTGTAGTTGAAGAGCAGCGCATTGATCTCGAAGCTGGAGCGGCTGCTCAGCTTCACGGACACGCCCGCGTAGGGGCTCACACTCAGGCCACTCTCCACGGGCGTGCCGTGATAGAAGTCGCGCCAGCTGTGCTCGTTGGCCCCATTCCAGTCCACGGAGGAGACGTCCCCCACGTATTCATGCTTGAAGCGAGTCCCGCCCAGCATGAGGCCGGCCTGCCAGCGCCAGGCCGCATTGATCTCCCGCTGCAGGGAGACGCGCACGGAGAAGCCCTCGACGCTGTTGCGGCGGCTGTCACCGATCTTGGCGGCGTCGGCCACGGGCGAGAGCCCTCCGGGAACCGTCGTGAACACGGGCTTCTGGAACTGATCGCCGCTCTTGTTGGAGTAGCCAAACTCCACACCGAGCCGCCCCAGGGTGGTCCCGAAACCCAGATTCAGGCCAAAGCCCTGGGTCGCGTTGTTCAGCTGGTCCTGGGTGCTCGGCGCATAGCCCATGCGCACCTTGAGGTCCTTGGTGAAGAAGGGCTCCTCCGCCTGGAGGGGCAGGAGCGCCGTGAGCAGCAACCCGTGGAGGATCCTCGGGGAAAAGCGAAGCGACATAGCCTTATCTCCTATGGAGAGATGGTGGGCGTGAGGAGGGTTGGGGTGCGGTGTTGTCCCTATGTTCGGACAATCAAGTCTCGTGTCCCTCAAGCGACCTATCAACAGACGAGTTAATAATTTTATAAGATCTCTGTTTTCAATTATTGTTCTGTCTTATTCAGCTATTTGTACCATCATAATGCTGCCATGAGCACAGTGCTTTGCTCCGCGGTACATTCCAAAGACACCGCCTCGACATCGGCATGGAATGCAATGGAAAAGCTCGAATGGCCGCCCGTGGGTGGAGGCGACGCCAGCCAGCCCTGTTTCGGCGCACCAGCTTGGCCGTACAACAGACGGTCGCCAGATTCAGTCGTCCCTTTGTACGCAGTGCGACCCCGAAGGTCATGCCCTCCGGGATCGCTTAATCAAGGGAATCCTCAGGCCAGTTCGGCGCTCACGAAATGCGGACCCGCCTGGGTGATACGGGCCTGTACCAGCCGTCCAAAAGGCAGCTCCCGCCCCTCCCCGACGCGCAGGCGCACATTCACCCACTCCCCGGTGCGCGCCATCCAGTGGCCGGCCTCTGCGGGTTCACGGCTCTCCACCCGCACATCCACCGTTCGCCCCACAAAGGCTTCGTGGGACGCCAGGGTCAGTTCGTTCTGGCGAGCCTGGAGACGCGTCAGCCGCTCCAGAGACACGGCATGATCCACCCCGTCTGAATCGGGATACCGCAAGGCGGAGGTTCCGGGCCTGGGACTGTAGAGGAAGCTGAAGGAGGTGTCGTAGCGCATCTCTTCCAGCGCCCGCATGCTGGCCTCAAAGTCCTCATCCGTCTCGCCGGGGAAGCCCACGATGAAGTCCGTGCTGAGGGCGATCCGCTCCCGCGCCTCACCGAGGAAGCCGAGGCGCTCGACATATTCGGCGTAGGTGTAATCCCGACGCATGCGCCGCAGGATGCGGTCGCTGCCGCTCTGGATGGGCAGGTGCAGGAAAGGCGCCACCTTCGGGTTCGTCGCCAGCTCCCGGGCCAGGGCCTGCGTGAAGTTCATGGGATGGCTCGTCGTGAAGCGAATCCACTCCACGCCATCGATCTCGGACACCTTTCGGAGCAGTTCCGCAAACGTGCAGCCGCCGTCGTAGCTGTTCACGTTCTGGCCGAGCAGCTCGATCTCCCGGAAGCCCGCCTCGTCCACCAGGTGCCTGATTTCATCGAGGATGTCCTCGAAGGGCCGGGACCGCTCGGGACCGCGGGTGCTGGGTACCACGCAGTAGGTGCAGGCGTGGCTGCAGCCCTCCATGATCGTGACCAGCGCCTTGGCGGTGGACCGGCGCTGCATGACCTCCGCGGGCCACAGGTGGTGGTCCGGGTAGTCCGCCGTATCGATCACCTTGCGCTCGCCCGCCAGAGCCCGCGCGATGAGCGAAGGCAACTGGGCCGTGGCCTTGGTGCCCATGACAAAGTCCGTGTGAGGTGCCCGCTTGAAGATGCCGTCCTGATCCTGCTGCGCCATGCAGCCCGCCACGCCCACCATCAGCGGCCGCACCTGCTTCACCTGCCGCAGCCGCCCCAGTTCCGAATAGACCTTCTGCACCGCCTTCTCGCGGATGGAGCAGGTGTTCAGCAGCACCAACTCCGCCTCATCCATGGATTCCACCGGTTCGTGGCCTTCTTCCCGCAGAACACCCGCCAGCTTTTCGCTGTCGTGGTCGTTCATCTGGCATCCCCAGGTCTCGATGTAGTACTTCAAGGCGGCATCTCCACAAAGGCGTTTCTCAGGCTTGGATGCCTGATCCGCCATCGAAGGCAAACCACCATTCTACCGTTCCATCCCATCAGAACTGAGGACCAAGACCGAGGGGACGGCGCCCTACCGCCTGCTGGAATCCGTCCCCCCGAACCATGCTGGATCCACCCGGCCTCCTTTGCTCGCAACCACCCCTGCCACCAGACACCTTAAAAGGCTGTCGGATATGCGGTGGCTCCGGCGGCGGTGGGGTCGATCCCCCGGGAGGGGCGTCGGTTGAGATGCGGCTCGTCTCGGTGAAGGGAGAGGGGGAGGGGGCAACTTCAGCACGTACCCCATTCTCTGGAGGGCCGCGTCGTCGATGAGCTGCACCATGGCCGGGAGCGGGGCTGTGGGCGGCAGAGGCGGTTGCAGCCACATGTGGGATCTCCTCAAGCGGGCCCCTCCAGGTTGGTGCCTCCACGTGAAGGCAGCGTGAAGCCCGCGCTGCCATGGGAGGCCGAAGCCGTTCATCCGCTGGTGCCCTTCTTGTTTCCCTGTGGCGTACAGCAACCGAGGTCCCAGCCCCCCAGGGCCTGATCGCGATTTCCAAAGGATGGGCACTGTGGCCCTTCACCCATTGATTCCGCCTTCTGGACATGAAGGGGCCCCGGTTTCCCGGGGCCCCTTCATATCAAGCGGTGTTCGACTTAGAAGTCGCCCATGCCGCCCATGCCTTCCATGCCCGGCGCACCGCCCATCGGAGCCTTGGGCTCGGGGATCTCGCAGATCACGGCTTCGGTGGTCAGCATCATGCTGGCCACGGAGGCGGCGTTCAGGAGCGCGCTCTTGGTCACCTTGGCGGGATCGATGACGCCGAAGGCCACCATGTCGCCGTATTCGTTGGTGGCGGCGTTGTAGCCGAAGTTACCGCTCTCCTCGCGGATGCGGTTCACGATCACAGAGCCCTCGACGCCAGCGTTGGCGGCGATCTGCTTGGCGGGCTCGACGAGCGCCTTCTTGATGATCTCGACGCCGGTGGCCTGGTCGCCCTTGAGCTGCAGGAGCTCCAGCTTGGCCAGGGAGCGGATCAGCGCAACACCGCCGCCCGCCACGATGCCGTCTTCCACGGCAGCCTTGGTGGC
>CAYQAS010000141.1:0-9608 GCA_964415525.1 uncultured Solibacteraceae bacterium | reverse complement strand
CTGCAAGCCCTTTGCGCCCAACGCGGCCTCGACTGAATACTTGGACGGGCTCCTAGGCCCTGAAACGAGTTCCACCCGACCGGGGGCCCAACGGGGCCTCCGGTCGTTTCCACAGGAAACCAAATCCATGGCGAACCCCTTCAAGGCGCAACGTATTGCGGACGGCATCTACTGGGTGGGCGCCATCGACTGGGCCGTACGCGACTTCCACGGCTACCAGACCCGGCGCGGCACCACCTACAACGCCTACCTGATCCTCGGGGACAAGGTGACCCTCGTGGACACGGTGAAGGCGCCCTTCCGGGACGAGATGCTCAGCCGCATCGCGGACATCATCGACCCGGCCAAGATCGACATCATCATCAGCAACCACGCGGAAATGGACCACAGTGGCTGTCTGCCGGATCTCATCCGCATCGCGAATCCCGAAGCGGTCTACGCCAGCCCCAAGGGCATTGAGGCCCTCAAGGCCCACTTTGGCGACCTGCCCTTGACCCCGGCCACGGAAGGCATGGAGATCACCCTCTCCAGCGGCGGCGAGGCGGGCCCACTCACAGCGCGCTTCCTCCAGACGCCCTTCCTGCACTGGCCGGACAGCATGTTCACCTACATTCCCGAGCGGAAGGCCCTGTTCTGTCAGGATGCCTTCGGGATGCACCTGGCCAGCGCCGAGCGGTTTGCCGAAGAGCTCCCGGACTGGATGCTGCACGAAGAGGCCAGCCGCTACTTCGCCAACATCCTGCTGCCCTTCAGCGCCTTCATCGGGCGCCTCTTCGAGAAGATCGAGAAGGCCGGAATTGAAATCGACCTCGCTCTGCCGGACCACGGCCCGATCTGGGAGGCCAAGCTGCCGATGATCCTCGACTGGTACCGGCGCTGGGCCGCCATGGAACCCACCCGCAAGGCGGTCGTGGCCTACGACTCCATGTGGGAGAGCACCGAGCACATGGCCCGCGCCGTTGCCGAGGGTCTCATCGCCGCAGGCGCAAGCGTCAGGGTGATGCCCCTCTCAGGCTCCCACCGCTCCGATCTGGCCGCGGAGCTGCTGGATGCGGGCGCCCTGCTCGTGGGTAGCCCGACGCTGAACAACCAGGTCTACCCGACGGTCGCGGACGCCCTCTGCTACCTGAAGGGCCTCAAGCGCAAGAACCTGGTGGGCGCCGCCTTCGGCAGCCACGGCTGGTCCGGCGAGGGCGTGAAGCAGATCGAGGCGAACCTCGCGGAGATGGGGGTCGAGCTGCTCGGCAGCCTCAAGACCCAGTTCGTGCCCGGCGACGACATCCTGGATCAGTGCCGCACCCTGGGCGAGCAGGTGGGCGAGCGCATCGCCTTTGGAGCCCCCGTCAGGGTGTAGTCCCGAGCAGTCCTGGCCCGCGGTGACGATTCATATATAACTTGTCACTCATCCACCAGGAGGTCCAGATGCATCCCAAAGGTCGGAGATCCATCGACCGCATCCTTCGCCGAAGTCTCATCCAAGGCTTTGAAACCCTGGCGATCGGCCTTGGGCGCGGTGCCGCCAAACCACCCACGGCTCCTCCCCAAGCGGCCGCCAAGACAGCGAATTCATTCATGCCAAATGCGGCTTCCGCCCGCATGAAAGAACTCGCCAGCCTGGTGCGGGAGCACCGGCGTCGCTACTACATCCTCGACCAGCCGACCATTTCCGACGCCGAATACGACGCCCTCGAAGCGGAACTTCGGGCGCTGGAGGCGGCGCATCCGAACCTGGCAGATCCCGACAGTCCGACGCGGCGCGTGGGGGCCCCACCGGTCTCGGCCTTCCCCAAGGTGCGCCACACCGTTGGCATGCTGAGCCTCGACAAATCCCACTCTGCGAAAGAGCTGCAGGCCTGGGAAGCGCGCGTCCGCAGCGGCCTCGCACCCGACGCCCGGCCCATCTTCAGCGCGGACCTCAAGATCGACGGGCTCTCCCTGGCGCTGCGCTACGAGGGGCGACGCCTCGTTCGGGCCCTCACCCGGGGCGATGGCGACATCGGGGAGGACGTGACCGAGAATGCCCGGGCCATCGCAGACATCCCCCTGGCCTTGCCTCCAGCTGCTCCGGAAAGGCTCGAAGTGCGCGGCGAGGTCTTTCTCTCCCGCCGCCGGTGGGAGGAACTGAACCGCCAGCGGGATGCCGCGGGGGAAACCAGGTTCGCCAGCCCTCGCCAGGCCGCCAGCGGGACCATGAAGCTGCTGGACAGCCGGGAAGTCGCCCGCCGACGTCTCGCCTTCCTGCCTTGGCAGGTGCTGGGCGCGGAAGACCACACCGAGGCCATGCGGCGCTTGGAAACCTGGGGCTTCGCGGCCATGCCCGCCCGTGTCCAGGGTGATCTGCCCACCGTCCTGGCCTTCATCGAGCGCCAGCGTGTGGCGCGACCGAAGCTGCCCTTCGATACGGACGGCATCGTACTCAAGGTGAACGCCCTCGCCCACCAGATGCGCCTTGGCGCCACGGAGCGTGTACCCCGCTGGGCCATCGCCTTCAAATACCCCTCCACCCAGGCGACCTCCACCCTGTTGGACATCACCTGGCAAGTGGGTCGATCCGGGCGGCTCACGCCCGTGGCGGAACTTGAAGCCGTGGAGCTCGGCGGGTCCACTGTCCGCCGCGCGACCCTGCACAACCCGGACGAACTCGCTCGCCTCGGCGTGCGGATCGGGTGTCGCCTCTTCCTCGAAAAGGGCGGCGACGTGATCCCGAGGGTGGTGGCGGTGGTACCGGACTCCATCCCCCCCAACACAACCGCCCCCGCACTTCCCACGGTCTGCCCCGCCTGCGGAGGATTCGTCGGCAGAGAAGAGAGCCGCGATGCCAATCTCCGCTGCCTGAGCACCGACTGCATGGCAAAACGGGAAGCCCGGCTGCGGCACTTGGCCTCCCGGAGCGCCCTGAACATCGCCGGACTGGGTCACGCCCAGGCGGCCCAACTCGCCGCCAGCGGCCGCTTCCAGCAGCCGTGGGACATCTTCGATCTGCTTCAGGAATCGGATGGCGGCGTCGCCTTCCTCGCGGGTCTGGAACGCATGTCGGAGTCGAGGGCCCGGAAGCTGGCGGATGCCCTGAGGACCACCCAGACGAAGCCGCTCGCACGCTGGATCCTCGCCCTTGGCATCCCCGGGGTCGGGAAACAGACCGCCGAACGCCTGGCCGTGGCCTTCCCAAGCCTCAAGCACCTGTGGGCGGCGGAAGACGCGGCGCTGAAAAACACCGCAGAAGCCGGTCTCAAACTCGCCGAGTCCATCCGCACCTTCGTCGCCCTCCATCCCGATCTGCCCGCACGGTTGTCGGAACTTGGAATCAAGCCAACCTCTTGAACGGTTGCATCCCGGTCCCGCCTTCGTGACGAAACCCGGCGCGGACGGGCCAGAATGGACGTTCGGAGGATTGGAATGCTGGAAGCCCAACGTGAAGCCTGTGAAGCCGCGGCCCGCGCCGGTGCGGACATCCTGTTGCGGTATTTCCGGAAGCTCGATCCCGCCACCATCGCCGAGAAGACGAAGAACGACTTCGTGAGCGAGGCCGATCGGGCCTCGGAGGCGGCCATCAAGGCCGAACTGGAGCGGCGCTTCCCGCAGTACGCCTACCTCGGGGAGGAGATGGGCGCCTCCGGCAACGCCCAGCGCACCTGGATCGTGGATCCGCTGGACGGCACCCTGAACTTCGTCCAGGGCTTCCCCCACTGGTGTGTCTCCGTCGCCCTCTGGGATCAGGACGGCCCCCTAGTGGGCTGTGTGCTCGATCCGCTGCGGAACGACTGCTTCCTAGCCGTGCGGGGTGAAGGGGCTACCTGGAATGGACAGCCGATGACCGTAGGCCAGCACACGGGACTTGATGGCGCCTTCCTCGCCACGGGCTTCGCCTTCCAGCTCGGCGAGCGCTTCGAGCGCTACAACAACGCTCTGCGCAGCGTCTTCTACCGCGCCAAGGGCATCCGCCGCGCGGGCAGCGCCGCCCTGGACCTCGCCCACACCGCCGCGGGCATTTACGACGGTTTCTTCGAGCTGGGCCTCCAGAAGTGGGACATGGCCGCAGGCGTCCTGCTGGTCATGGAGGCCGGCGGGCTCGTCAGCGACTGGCAGGGGACGGAAGGGTGGCGGGATACCGGCGATGTCGTGGTGGGCAACCTCTATGTCCACGGGGAACTTTCCGAGGCCATCCGGTAGTTCATCGCGCCCCCGCGCCCACTCGCCCCACCCAGGTGCGATTTCATCCCCCTGTGGCTAAGACATGGAAGACCCTGGGCAAGATGGGCGTGAATGATTTCTCAAGGAGTTCCCCCATGTCCCGCCTCCTTCGATCCCTGGCCCTGAGCCTTCCTGCGGTGCTCACTATGTCCGCCCAGCCCCCCACGCAACCCGAAGATCCGCACCTCTGGCTCGAAGAGGTCACCGGCGAGAAGGCCCTCGACTGGGTAAAGGCCCGCAACGGCGAGACCATGAAAGAGCTGGGCACCGACCCGCGCTTCGACCGGATGAAGGGCGAGATCCTCAAGGTGCTCGACTCCAACGCCCGCATCCCGTTCGTGGGCAAGATCGGCGACCACTTCTACAACTTCTGGCGCGACGCCAAGCACCCTCGCGGCCTCTGGCGCCGCACGAGCCTCGCGGAGTACCGCAAGGCCGAGCCTGCCTGGGACGTGATCCTCGACCTGGACGCCATCGGCACCGCCGAGAAGGAGAACTGGGTCTGGGGCGGTGCGCAGGTCCTCAAGGCGGGCGGCTACCGGCACGTGCTGGTGACCCTCAGTCGCGGCGGCGCCGACGCCACGGTGACCCGGGAATTCGACCTGAAGACCCGCCAGTTCGTGAAGGGCGGCTTCGAGTTGCCGGAAGCCAAGGGCAGCCTCGGCTGGATCGACAAGGACTCGGTCTACGTCAGCACGGATTTCGGCCCGGGCTCCATGACCGACTCCGGCTATGCCCGCATCGTGAAGCTCTGGAAGCGCGGCACGCCCTTGAGCGCCGCCACGACCATCTATGAAGGCAAGGCCTCGGATATCAGCGTGGGCGCCGGCCACGACGACACGAAGGGCTTCGAGCGGGACTTCATCTCCCGTGGTATCACGATGACCACCTCCGAGACCTTCCTGCGCAAGGCCGACGGCAAGCTCGTGAAGCTTGATGTCCCCGAGGATGCCAACGCCAATCCCTACAGGGAGTGGATGACCGTCCAGCTCCGCACCCCCTGGACAGTGGGTGGCAAGACCTACACCGCCGGCAGCCTCCTGGTGACGCGCTTCGACGACTTCATGGCGGGCAAGCGGGACTTCACCGTGCTCTTCGAGCCCACCGCCACCCGCTCTCTGGAGGGCATCAGCTGGACCAAGAGCCACCTGCTGGTCACGGTGCTGGAGGACGTGAAGAGCGTCGTGAGCATCGCCACCCCCGGCAAGAACGGCTGGAAGCAGCAGCCCTTCCCCGGCGCCCCGGCCTTCTCCTCCGTCGGTGTCGGCGGCATCGATCCCGAGCACAGCGACGAAGTCTTCTTCACCGTCAGCGGCTTCACCACGCCCACCAGCCTGCAGTACGGCAAAGTCGGCGGCACCTTCGAGACCCTGAAGAGCACGCCCGCCTTCTTCGACGCCTCCAAGGTGGAGGTCAGCCAGCACTTCGCCACGTCCAAGGACGGCACCCGCGTGCCCTACTTCCAGATCGCCCCGAAGGGGCTGAAGCTCGACGGCCAGAATCCCACCCTGCTCTACGGCTACGGCGGCTTCGAGGTGTCCCTGACTCCCGGCTACAACCCCGTCTCCGGCCTTGCCTGGACCACCCAGGGCGGCGTCTACATCCTTGCGAACATCCGCGGCGGCGGCGAGTACGGCCCCACCTGGCACCAGGCGGCCCTCAAGCAGAACCGCCTGCGTTGCTACGAGGATTTCGCCGGCGTGGCGGAGGATCTCTTCAAGCGCAAGATCACCACGCCCCAGCACCTGGGCGCCCAGGGCGGCAGCAACGGCGGCCTGCTCATGGGCAACATGACGACGCTCTACCCGCAGCTCTTCAAGGCCATCGTCTGCCAGGTGCCGCTGCTGGACATGAAGCGCTACAGCCAGCTTCTGGCGGGCGCCTCCTGGATGGGCGAATACGGCGATCCAAGCAAGCCTGAGGAGTGGAGCTTCATCCAGAAGTTCAGCCCGTACCACAACCTCAAGAGCGGCGTGACCTATCCCTCCGTGTTCTTCACCACCAGCACCCGGGATGACCGCGTGCACCCCGGCCACGCCCGCAAGATGATGGCCCGCATGAAGGAGATGGGCGCCGACGTCCGCTACTTCGAGAACATCGAGGGCGGTCACGGCGGCGCGGCGGACAACAAGCAGAAGGCCCACATGTCCGCCCTGGAATACACCTTCCTCTGGCAGAAGCTGAAGTAGGAGTCCCGATGCGCCAAGTAATTCTGCTCACCACCCTCGCAGCCTGTTCCCTTACCGCCGCCGATCCCGCAGGCGCCTATCGCACCCGTCTGGGCGAGATGGATGTCACCGCGATCCTGGATGGTTCCTTTACCCTGAATGCCGCTCTGCTCAAGGGCATGACGCTGGAAGAGGCCCGGCCTCTGCTGGGGGGCAAGGATGGCGCCGAGACACCCTGCAATGCCTTCCTGATCACATTGGGCGGAAAGCGCATCCTGGTGGACACGGGGGCGGGCCATGACCAGAAGGGCACCACCGGACACCTGCTGTCCAATTTGGCCGCCATCGGGGTCGATCCGGCCAGCATCGACGTGGTGCTCATCACCCACTTCCACTTCGATCATGTGGGCGGCCTCGTGAAGGCCGATGGCACGCGAGCCTTCTCCAAGGCCGTGGTGCGGGCGGCCCAGGCGGAGCACGACTTCTGGCTCTCCGAGCCCAGCCGCCTGCCGGACAAGTTGAAGCCATCCCTGCCCCTGGTGAAGAAGGCCCTCGCTCCCTATCAGGCGGCAGGTGCCTACAAACCCTTCGCCGCGGGCGAGGCTCCCGTGGCGGGCGTCGGCGCCTTTGCCGCCACAGGCCACACGGAAGGCCACACCGTCTACACCTTCACCTCCAAGGGCGAGACCCTCTGGTGCATCGGCGATTTGATCCACTATGGCGCCATCCAGTTCGCCCATCCCGCTGTGGCGGTGGCTTTCGACGCCGATAGCACCCGCGCCATCGCCAGCCGCAAGGAGGCG
Organism: uncultured Solibacteraceae bacterium; assembly: GCA_964415525.1. Taxonomy (GTDB): domain Bacteria; phylum Acidobacteriota; class Holophagae; order Holophagales; family Holophagaceae; genus CAZPUI01. The sequence continues at coordinate 2,446 of CAYQAS010000141.1, read as the reverse complement.
TTCAAGCGAGCCGCCGCAGGCAAGCTCACTGTGGCCGCCACACACCTCGCCTTCCCCGGCATGGGCAGCCTGGCCACCAAGGACGAGGCCTTCACATTCCATCCTGTGAAGCGCTGAACACGACACACACTGTCACGCGAATGAGGGGCCTCCATCCGGAGGCCCCTCATTCGCGATACGCAGGCCATCAGGCGTGGGACATTGAGGAGGGAGGAATCGACCTCCTCCGCCATGGCATTCCGCCCGTTCACGATTCCTACGGTGACCCTTTGCAGCCCCTCTCCGCCCTCGTCCCTTCGGTCCAGGCCCTGACCCGCGCCACACCCGATGTCCTGGCTGCCCACCAGCGGATCCGGCTTGGCGAGATGGTAGCCCATGCGCGTCGCAACTCCCCGTTCTATGCGCGGAAATACCGGGATCTGCCGGACCTCATCACCGATGTGTGCCAGCTTCCCCCGGTCACGAAAGCCGAGCTGATGGCCCATCTGGACGAGGTCTTCACGGACCCGGACGTGTCCGTGGACGAGATCCAGGCATTCCTCGCGGATCCCGAAAAGATCGGCACACCCTACCTCGGGAAATACCAGGTGGCGACCACGTCCGGCACCACTGGCTCTCCGGGCATCTTCCTGCATGACCGCAGTTCTCAAGACCTCTACACCGCCTTGAACGTGGTTCGGATCGGACAGACGTGGTTCACCCCCGACGTGGTCCGGGCCATGGCACAACCCAAAGCCTGCACCGCCTCCGTGTTCTGTGCCCAGGGCCACTTCCAAGGAATCACGCTCCACGAGCGGGCCCGCCGTGCCAACCCTGGACGTGCCGACCGCATGCACCTCATCCCCATCGACCTGCCCCATGCGGAAGTCCTCCGGCGCCTGAACGAGGTGCAGCCGACCCTGCTGGCGGGCTACGCCAGCGTGCTCGGGCTGCTGGCCTCGGAGCAGCTGGCAGGGCGACTCCACATCCGCCCCGCCCTGGTACTTAGCTCTGCGGAATACCTGCCGCCCGACGAACGGGCCCGCATCCTGGAAGCTTTTGGCGTGCCGCCCCGCAACCTCTATGGATCCTGCGAAGGCGGAATGATGGGGTTCGAATGCTCCCACCAGCGGATGCACATCAATGCCGACTGGACGATCCTCGAGCCGACGGACGTGGCTCATCGTCCCAAAACCACAGGCGAACTCTCGGAACGGGTACTCCTGACCAACCTCGCCAACCGCATCATGCCGATCCTGCGCTATGAGCTGGGAGACCGCCTGAGGGAGATCCCCGAGCCCTGCCCCTGCGGCCTCACGCTGCCCGCTGTGGCCCTGGAAGGCCACCGGGCCGAACTCCTGCACTTCAAGTCCCCCGAAGGACTGGAGATTCCGCTCCTGCCCATGGGGCTGGACGAGGCCATTGACGGCATTCCCGGCGTGGCCTCCTTTCAGGCGATCCAGGTGGGACCGACCACCGTGAAGATTCGCCTGGAGCCGACCTACGCCGACGAGATGGAATACACGTGGGCGCGGGTGCTGGAGGGCGCGCACGCCTACCTGGCGTCCCAGTCCCTCCCCCACATTCAGCTTCTGCGAACCACCGAGGTGCCGGTGCGCGACCCCATCAGCGGCAAGTTCCGCAGGGTGTGGGCGGAGCTCTAGGATTCTAAAAGTGGACCTGCACCATCAGCATGGGCGCCGTGACGCGCTTGTTGGTGGCCGGGGCGGGCCGCTCGCTGTTGGCCCCGCCGAACTTGTTGTTCCAATACTCGAACCCAAGACCTGCGGAGACACGCCCGGCCTTGGCGCCCATCAGGGTGCCCAGATCCGCCAGCACCGCAAGCTGGGCCAGGGTCTCGGCCATGGTTTCGGCTCCGAACCCATCCTTGCCCTTGGGAGCGATGTGGTTGGCGAAGCCCTTGAACGCGAGCCCCGCACTCCCGAGCTGGAAAGGGATGCTCCACGCGGTCGTGACCTGCATGGCCAAGTCGAAGTCCACCGGCTTACCCACGATGCCGTTGTGGTTCTTCTCCTGGCTGGCGAGCAGGCTCACATCCCAGAAGCCATTGGGCACGGCCAGGTGAAAGGTCGCGCCCGCCACCCACATACGCTTGCGTGAGGCGAAGGCGTTGTCCTTGCTGTTGAAGTCGCAGCCCGCCGTGAGGCTGATGTCCTTGACCGGGCCGAACCCCAGATTCGCGCCGGTCACCTTCCCCAGACTCAGGCTCGTGCGATAGACCGCGTAGACCTCCTGGGCCCCGGTGGTGCCGCTGTTGGCGGGATCGTGCTTGTCCGAGGTGAGGAAATCGACGTTGAAGAAGTTGGAGCCGTAGGCCCAGCCGCTGGCATGGCCCAGCTGGAAGATGTTCTTGGAGAGCGTCTTGTCGATGCCCGGCTCCCGGTACTGGGAGCTGGTGCGGTAGCCCAGGAAGGTGTCGCTCCAGTCGGCGGCGGAGAGCGTGCCG
>CAYQAS010000140.1:0-9672 GCA_964415525.1 uncultured Solibacteraceae bacterium | reverse complement strand
ACATACAGGATATCGTCGCTGAAGAGGGCCCGCCCCAGACCGACATAGAGCTGGGGCGATAAATACTGGCCCACCGTGGAAAGAGAGGTGGTCATATCGGTCCTTCCCTGTTTGGAGCGGGCAGGGGAAGTCAACCCCCCGACATCCAACCCGGCGCTTTTTCTCAGGCTATCTTCAAGCCCCCCCGACTTTCCCTGGGCAAAGAACATTCCCGCCGATTTAAGAAGTGTCGTGGCCTGGATTCTATCGCCGGTGTAACTCGTCCCGAAGACGATATGGGCAAGGACGTCCTGGTCCGACATGGAAGGGACGGAATAGAGGGTCACTACGGGGGAGCGAATGGTGCCGGTAACAAGAAATCCCGCCCGGACATCACCGACCGTCTTCACCGCCAGGATATCGAGGGAGGCGAGAGAAAAAGGATTATCCTTGAAAAATATATGGCCCCTTTCAATGGGAAGCTTGGCATCTGCTGCATACAAGAATCCCTGGGAAATATGGATCTCACCGCGGGTCCGCAGATTGTCCAGGCTTCTGCCGGCAGTGTTCATCTTGCCGGTAAACTTCCCGTCAATATCTCTGGTCTTCATGAACACCTTTTCCCCCAGGGTGATGGCGAGATCAATATCCATAGCAAAAGGAGGGGACTTCGGTTTTTTTCCTTCCCTGTCGACGACCCGGACATCCTTACTCGTCTGAATCGTATCGGGCTCCTTGGACTCGGTGTACCGTCCTTCCGGAATATCTATGGCCCCGCGCAGGACCAGTCGCTCGGGAGTTCCTTCGAAGTTAAGGCGGGGATTCACCATTATTTGAAGCTCCGGAAGATAGGCGGCCTGAAACCCCTCCCCTTCGAGAAAACCCTTAATATGCTTTATTTTCCTGTCGTCATACCAGAGCGTCGCCTTCCCTTTGATACCCCCCGCTCCGGACCGGGCTGATGCTTCCTCGACTTCGATCCGGTCCTCATAGAACCTGGCGACGGCTTCCACATTCTCCAGACGGATGCCCGTGGTCGGTACGTAAGCCCCGGCCCGGTTAAGGCGGAGGGCCCCCTGATAGATCGGGGACAGCCATGATCCCCGGACGGCCAGATCTATGGCAAGCTGTCCGTGGGTTTCCCGCACGGTTCCGGGAAAGAGGGCGCTCAGTAATCCCTTTTCCCGGAGCTCTCCCTTGGCGGCAATGGCAAGAGGTCCGGCTTTGTCTATTTTCAGCGGGATTTGCGCCTTGATCGGGAGGCTGAAGGTGGAATGGATCTGACCGTGGTTGGCTAGTATGCCCTCCAATGACCCCTGCAGGGTGTCATTCTGCCAATTCCAGTCAAGGACGAGGCGTTCCTGGGAAAACTGCACCTTCCCTTTCGGATAGGCAACGCTCCAGGTTCCCCCCGAAACCGTCGACTGCCCCTTCATGGCAAACCGCTGCTGTGGCAGCAGCCGACCCTCCGCCTGTCCGGAGAGCCGCCCTTCCGTTTCCAGCGCCGCCGGCAGCCAGGGTTTGATAAGTTGCAGATCCATATCCGAAAAACGCACCTGAAAGGTTCCTTCTCCGGGCATCGCCACGGCAGGCGTCGATACAGATGACAATACCGCCTCGGCTTTTCCCTTTGCTCCCAAATCGAGGGACTGTCTAATGTCCAGTCCCTTCTCATCCCACCGGATGCGGGTTTGGCCCTCCCGGATGGGAAGCTTCAATGTCCCGCGGGAGAATTCTCCCTTGACCATCGCCGTCCCGGACAGGCGGAATTTTTCCCTTCCCGGCCAGTCCACCTGTATCTTCCCCGTCGTCTTACCGCCTATCTCCGCGTCGGCGGCAAAGAGAGTCGCCCGGCCAAGCTCGAAGTCCCGCCATTCGGCGGTCAGAAACTCCTGCCTTTTCTGGCCATCCATACGGGCGGCCAATTCCAATTTTTCTCCTCCGCGTCCGGTTAAAAGAAGGGGGGTTAGGGACAGGGAATGCCTTGTGGCCACGATGTCCGCCGGCTTGACGATGGACAAAGGGCCGAAGCGCTTACTCTCCCAGAGGAAATCATTAATTATTCCGGTCCAGACCGCTTGGTGGTACGAACCGGCAGCCTGAAGGCGCAATCCGTTTTCCGGGCTCCTGACCAGCAGCTCGGCATGGTGCCGGCTCCTTGTTCCCCCAACTTTCAGCTCCGCCTGACGCCAGGACGCCTCCCCGAGGGACAGGTTAGTCGCCGTGATCTTGGCCTGGAGATCCTTGTTCCCATCCTCGGTAAGGGAAATCTCCGCCGCAAGAGCTTCGATCGTTGTATGATCAAAAGAAAAGTCTTTCCCCGCGGCGACAAGATTTCCTGAGAGGAGACGATTGTGGATACGGAACCATCCCTGACCCTGAAATTGCCCTTCCGCCTTCGGCAAGAGACGAGAGAGTTTTGTCACGCGCGCCTCATAGAGGATGCGATCCCGCGCAACGCCCCGGGCGCGGACATGGAATCCGTCTCCCTGCAAGCTCAGGTCGTCGAGATTGAGGCCTTCATCTTTCCAGCGGGCATTTACGGTTCCCGTCAGCTGCTTTCCCAGCAGCTGGCTGCCGAGCAGCCGCCCCTTCACGTCCGCCTCCAGGGAGGCCCCTGGGAACTGCCGCAAGGACGCTTCCAGATCGGCATGGATGCTGCCATGCAAACCAGACACTCCCCGGGAAGGATCGATATTTCTTGCCTGGAGCGTCAAGGTCGCGGCAAAACCTTTTTCCCAGGCAATATCCATACGGCCCTTGACGGTTCCTTTGCCAAGGTCCATACGCAGTTCTTCGATGCTTGCCCGACCTTGACCGCCGGAAAAAATGCCGCTCGTCTCTCCCGACTCCCAGGCAGTAAAATACGGACGCAGGCGGAAACTGCCTTTGTAGGAAGAAAGATTGCCGGCAATATCGGCAGTCCCGCTAAGACGGCATTCCATGCCCGCCTCCCGGGAAAGGTCGAGGTCGTCAGCCTTCACGATCCCCCTGACAACCGTTACGGCTTGGGAGAAATCAACCTTCCCCTCGCCCTTGACAATCCCCTTGCGTTCTTTTTCTTCCAGGGAGAGGCCCGAGAAAGCAAGGGCGTGACGTTCGCAGGAAAGGCCGCCTTTAATGGTAAAACGCTCCCGGGGGCCGCTGAAGATCTTGGCCGTGAACGGCCCGCTTACATACATCGACCGGTCGACCGCCCGGAGGCGGGCCTGGAGGGCTGTCACGGGCCATGAAGAGACTTTCGGCTCAATCTTGACGTCAGCGGCGATAAAGGGGCTCATAAGATGGGCCTGGACCGTTCCCGTAATTTTCCCGGCCGCGCCTTCCGCAAGCAGGTCGTGGACGCGGACAAAACCGTAGGTCATGTCCAGACGGCAATGAACCTTCTGGATCGCTATTTCCTGGCCCCGTTGAACATAGGCAAAACCACGGATCTCGAACTGATCGACCCCTCCTTGAAACCATGACAGCACCCCGGGCAGTTTAGGCCAGGTAAAATCAGGAGGCTCATCGGGCCGATCATCTTGAAAGGAGACCTCATGAAAAACCATTTTTGCCAACACGACCTTTCCCAGGGACAGCTCCCAGGGCCGCCACTGGAGGATTGTCTTTCCCACCGTAAGCCGACGTCCCTTACCACCAACCTGTAAATTGTGAACGGCAAGCTCCGAGGCCAGGGTCCCGGAAATCGCGGCGGCTTCTATCCGGGTGGGAATCAAGCGGATGAGGCGGGTCACAAGATATTTCCCCCCCGACTCGGTATAGAAGAGCCAAGCCGCGATTCCTGCAACCGTAAGAAGGGTGGAAATAAGGACCAACGGTATTATTGCTTTTTTCATCATAGGGTAAATCCGAAGCCGAGGTGAAGGCGGAACACCGGTTCGGCCGTTCCAAGCTGCCTGGCGATATCCAGTTTTATGGGACCGACGGGGGTATAATACCGGCATCCGATTCCGGCCCCTTGGGCCAGGTCCATTTCACGGAAACTGTTAAAGGCGTTACCGACATCATAAAAAGCGGCGGCGCCCCAGTCTTTCCAGATGATGCGCTCCATTTCGATACTTCCAACCAGGGTGTTTTTCCCGCCGACTACATTCCCCTTGTCATCCTTTGCCCCTAAGGACTGATAGGCATACCCCCGGACGCTGTTGTCGCCACCGGCAAAATAGCGGATGGCAATGGGCAGGTCCTTCGATCCCTCGTTCTGCAAAGTAGCCCCCGCATTAATCCGCGACAGGAGGGAAAAACCACGGCCCAGGGGGTAAAGGCCGCTCCCGGTGATGGTCCCCTGGATAAAACCTGTATAGGAGCCGAGCGTCTGATTGGTCCCCCTGATCTCCGCCAGGTAGGAAAACCCTTTTGTCGGCCGGGCCGGATGGTCGTATTGGCGGTCGAAGATGCGGAAACCGGGCATCAGGGAGAAGGTGTTTGTCTTCTGATCGCCTGCATCGGAGTCTTCCCGCAGTACCTGGAGAAAGAGGGCCCCCGACTTGTCAAGGAAATAGGGCCGGACATGCTGCAACTCCATGGACAATTCCTTCGTCGTGTAGGTGTCGGTATTTTCCTGCTTGAGATTTACTTTAAGGGCCGAGAAAGTCCGGATATCCGCTCCCGGTATCGTATAACCCATGGCGACACCCTGAAGAACCTTGCTGACATTCACCCCCGTATCCAACTGGTGGCCGGCGTCGAGGACGTTCTTGTCCCGGTAAGTGACGGAAAACCGCGGGCCCGTATCCGTTCCGTAACCGCCGCCGATCTTTACCTGATTCTCCGGCGAGGGGGTCAGCTTTATATCCACAGGAACGCGGTTTTCTTGCGCCTTCTCTTTGTCCGTTTCGATCCGGACATCGGAATAGCGGTCGGCAAGGGTAAGATTGCGCTGGGTCTGCCAGATCTTTTCATATGAGAAGACTTCCCCTTCCTTGAAGGCTACATAACGGTTAAGAAACCTTCGGGGATAGCCGGGGGCGCCGGAAAAATTGACCTGTCCGAAGTAATAGCGGGGTCCCGTCACATAGACGAGGTCAATATCGGCTGAGGATTGGGCGACCAGCACCTCGATATCGTGACGGGAGAAATTCCCGTTCAGATAACCCATGCCGATACTGAGATCGTGAATCCCTCTCTTTGCCTCTTCATAGACGTCATGACGGAGGATATCGCCGTTTTTAAGGGGAAATTTTTCGACGGCGTTCCGCAAGGACGCCTCCCCCTCCCCGGGCCCCTCAATGCGAAGGGTTACCCTCCGCACCCTTACCGGTTCTCCCGCCTCAACCGCCACGGTTACGCGGAAAACACCTTCCGGCGTCATTTCCCGGACTACCGTGGCGACACCATGGTAGTAACCGAGAGATTCGAGGGCTTCCTGTACCTTCGGGGGTATTTGCTCCTGGAAATGATCGAGCCATAGGACATCAACCTTGCCATCCTTGATAAGTCCGGGGGGAACGGCGAGGGCGGCCTTGACGTTTTTCAGTACGTCCCCTTCAATGCCCGCAATTTTCAACTCCACGGACTCCCCGGCAAAGGCGAAAGAAGGGAACAGGCAAAAAAGGCAGCAGGCAATAGGCAACAGGCAATGGGCAAAAGAATTCCTGGAAGCCTTTATCGGCACTAAATCCGTCACTCTTATCATCAGACGATGTTTCGACAGCTAATAAAGGTCATGGCATCAATAGCTCTTCTCCCCTGCGGTGAGTAGGGATAATATACTTTTTGGCAAGCCCATCAGGCGTACATGACGGCCATATGGATGCCATGCTTCTCCCCGGCAATGAAAGCTTGGTATTATACTTGGGATTGTTTGTAAAGGCCCTATTCCTGTTCGGCCTTCCGTAAATCCTTTCTCGTATCCCGGCTCAGGTCCGCCGTTAGGTAATCAAGGGTCACCGGCAGGGCAACTTCCAAAAGGGGGATATGCTGCATGCCGATCCGGGCAGACCCTACGGCGCAGGAGAGAAGATGGCCTCCCCGGCGGCGGTCGTCACTGATAAAATGGAGATGATACCCCGGGGCGCTGAGAGAAGACATGAACGGGGGCGTGTAAAAACCGGACAAGGTCCCGGCGATGTCATAAAAATCAAAAATCGACTGATCCTTCGTCGCCTCCACGAGGGGACGGTAATTCTCCTGTTTTGCCACGGAACGGGTCCGGACATGGGGAAAAAGGCCGTCGATCCTGATCGCGTAGAGCATGTTCGGCGAGGGAAGAAGCCTTTCCAGCAGGGCATTGAAGGCTTCGTAGGTGAGAGGGGAAGCTTGCCCCTTTGAGACCATTGCCGCCCCGTCGATTTCATCGAATGTTTCGGGCCGATAAAAGGTCACACAGGCAAAAGGAGTCAGGACGTCGTCAGTCACGTGCCTTACTGTTCCATCCCCGGCAACCTGATAGACGACGCCGTCCAGGACGACCATTTCCCCGTCCAGATCGTTGAAGGTTCCCAGGCCGAAGTCGCCATGGGTCTTTACCTCGCCGATGGTGATGTTCTGCTCGTAGTACCCCTCCACGAGGACATTGATGGGAGTGGAAATATAGACGCTGTTGGGGCGTATATTCTTTGCTGACATGGTTTCATCCTTCTCTCCCCGTTAAATACATTCCCGAATACGGTGTAAATTGAGACACGAAGTCTGTCCTTTGTCAATATAAAGATCGGGGCTTTGTTTTTCCCATTGACTTCCCCGGCAATGATGTCTAAATCTTGACTCATTAATAGGAAAGGTTGGGCCATGCGGAAAAATTACCGGACTAGAATAGCAAAAACGGGCCTCCCGCCGGGGTCTCTGGTTCATGTCGGGGAAAGGCATGTCGAGGAGCCGCACCTCTCCCTCATGGTTTACGATGGTGAGGAATTAACGGAAAAGACCCTCACGAGCGGCGGGGAACTTCACAGCGGGCTTCAGGAGACAGCGGAGGCGGTGACTTGGCTCCATGTCGAAGGGCTTCATGACATCGGCCTCATGGAACGGTTGGGGGAACGTTATCACCTCCATCCCCTGACCCTCGAAGACATCCTCTATACGGACCAGCGTCCCAAGATGGAGGACTTCGGCAACTACATCTACATCGTTTTAAAGGATTTTTCTCTCCCCCCGGAAGCGGATGGACAGATTCAGCCGGAGCAGATCAGCCTTGTCTTCGGTCCCCATTTCCTCATTTCCTTTCAGGAAAAGCAAAGCCCCCTCATGGAACCGATCCGGGAAAGGATCCGCACCGCCCGGGGGAAGATCAGAAAGACCGGCGCCGATTACCTTGCCTACACTATCATGGACGCCATTGTTGACCAATATTTCATCCTCCTCGAAAAGCTCGGAGAAAAGATCGAATCTCTGGAAGATCAGCTGGTAACACGCCCGGGTCAGGACACCCTGCACGCCATCCAGAGCATTAAACGGGAGATGCTTTATCTGAGAAAGTCCGTCTGGCCGTTGCGGGAAGCCGTCAGCGCCCTCCAGCGGAGCGATTCTCCCCTCGTGGACGCCGCAACCGACCTGTATTTAAAGGACGTCTATGACCACACCATCCAGGTTATCGACACCATAGAAACTTACCGGGACATGCTCTCCGGCATGCTCGACATTTACCTGTCTTCGGTAAGCAACCGGCTCAACGAAGTGATGAAGGTGCTGACCATTATTGCCACGATCTTCATGCCCCTGACTTTTCTGGCCGGGGTTTACGGCATGAATTTCAAGTACATGCCCGAGTTGGAATGGCATTGGGGATATTTTATGGTCTTGGGGATCATGCTTACGGTCGCCCTCTCTATGGTCCACTTTTTCAAAAGAAAAAAGTGGTTGTGAAAGACTTTTTTTTCCTTTATAGATCCGTACATTGATGAACTGGTAAAAAAGAGGAATATTTGTATAATAGACGGCTTCGTAAAAAATCCGCAGGCAAGGCGCGCCAATCATTAGGAATGAGGCGTACTTGTCGTACGCCGCAGTGACGAAGGATGCAGCGCAACGCAGCATCCGGACTTTTTACGAAGCCGTCATAAATTGAAATTCTAGGAGGTTAAGTATGAGCGCTTTCAGAGGCAGCGACATTGTGGAAATTGCCGTGCGTATCGAAGAAAACGGGGAGCATTTTTACCGCTATGCCATGCAGTTGTCCAAAGACGAGGAGGCAAAGAAGATGTTCAACAATCTGGCGGAGGCGGAACGCCAGCACCAGAAGACCTTCAGCAAGATCTTTGCCGTCATGGACAAGGACACCCCCCCGGAGACCTACGATGGAGAATATGCGGCCTACCTCCACGATTACGTGGACAACAAGATCATCTTCAAGAAGGAGCTTATGGAAGGGGAGTTGGCCAAGATAAAGGATACCCTGGCGGCGATCGATTTCGCTATGCAGCGGGAACTCGACTCCATCCTCTATTACCATGAAATCAAACGCTTTGTCCCGGCAAAGGAACACGCCGTGATCGACGACGTCATCGAAGAGGAAAGAAAACATTTCAAGGGATTGTCCAACCTGAGAACCCGTTTCGCAAAATAGGGACCATGAAAAGAGAACCTAATCAGGATCACGTCTTTTACCGGAATCTGAATCGTTTCTATCCCTCCGTCCAGCGCGGGGCGGGGGTCTACCTCTATGACACGGAAGGAAAGGCATATATCGACGGCTCCGGCGGGGCCGTAGTCGCCGCCCTCGGCCACGGCCTCCGGGAAATCGAGGAGGCTATGTTGACACAGCTCGGCAAGGTAGCCTTTTCCCACGGCTCCCAGTTCACCTCCCCCGCCGCCGTCGAACTTGCGGGAAAACTCGTCAGCATATCCCCTCCGGGGATGAACCGGGTCTATTTCCTCTCCGGGGGCTCGGAAGCGGTGGAAACGGCGGTGAAGCTGGCCCGCCAGTACCAGGTGGACCGGGGCAAGCACATGAAATACAAGGTTATCTCCCGCTGGACAAGCTATCACGGCAACACCCTGGGGGCTCTGGCCTTAAGCGGTCATACGGGGCGGCGGCGCTATTACCAGCCTATGATCCAGCATACGCCCCATATCGTTCCGGCTTACTGCTACCGGTGTCCCTTCGGACTGAAACAGGAAAGCTGCGGGATCGAATGCGCCGACGACCTGGAAAGGGCGATCCTTTACGAGGGTCCCGATTCCGTATCCGCCTTCATGGCCGAACCGGTCGTGGGGGCCACCGCCGGGGCCCTGGTTCCCAAAGACGGTTATTTCCGGAGAATCCGGGAAATCTGCGACCGCTACGATATTCTGTTGATCGTCGACGAGGTCATGACGGGCATCGGAAGGACGGGGCGTAACTTCGCCATCGAACACTGGGGGGTATCCCCCGACATGATCGTCTGCGCCAAGGGTCTCGGGGCGGGATACTACCCTGTTTTCGCCGTCATAACCACCGAGGCCGTCCATGAGGCCATCAAGAAGGGAAACGGTAATTTCGTCCATGGCCATACGTACAGCCAGAACCCCCTGGCCTGTGCCACGGGAATCGCCGTCCTCGACTACATCGAACGTCATGATCTGGTCGCCCGGTCCGCCAAGATGGGGGCGTATCTCCTGGAAAAGCTGAAGACCTTATATCGCCATCCCATCGTGGGAGACGTCCGGGGGCTCGGGCTTTTTGCAGGCGTGGAATTCGTCCGCAGCGGGGAAACGAAGGAAACCTTCGCCCCCGCCCTGAAGGTAAACGCCCTGATCAGCAACCTGGCCTTT
>CAYQAS010000139.1:0-9828 GCA_964415525.1 uncultured Solibacteraceae bacterium | reverse complement strand
ACTCGCCGTCAAACGGGCTCGCAGTATTGCGCTTCTGCCTTTCACGACGGAATAAACGAAACGCAGGCATACGCGACAATAAAATGAGAGGCCGTTTTTCGGTCGCTCATTTTTTTTTCAATCAGAACCGGTGGCCAGGGGCGTTTGCTCTGTAGCAGGAATGTTGCCTACTGGTTGCGAATTCTTCCGTTAGCGAAATAAATGAGGTGAACCGATGAGTACAACCCGTGTGCGACCAATGGTTGAAGGCGGAATTCTATCTGCTGTGGCTATTTTGTTTGCACTGATCAGTGTATATATTCCTTTTATCGGTGCGTTCATCAACTTGATCTGGCCGGTGCCGATCATCTTGCTGGGCGTCCGGCACGGGTACAAGTGGAGTATTATGGCTACAGCCGTGGCCGGCATCTTGATTGCTATTTTGGTCCACCCGCTTCACGCCATCGGTGTGGCGATCGGGTTTGGTTTGACGGGAATCGTGCTTGGGCATTGCTTTCGCAAAAAAAAATCGCCGGTTGTTGCCGTCCTGTTTGGATCGGTTGCTTCATTAACATCAAAGGTTATTGTCCTGTCGATTAGCGCGGTTGTGCTAGGAATCAATCCGCTGGCGGATCATACGGAGGCAATGACCCGAGCGGTCGATCAGGCGATCAATATTTATCGAAACTTTGGCATGAAAGAGGCGGATCTGAATCAAGTCGCTGAAAGCATGAAAGGCATGCTTTCATTGATGAAAATGATTTTGCCGGCCGGCTTTGTACTGGCGTCGGTTGTCGACACCTATCTCAACTTTTTGGTTGCCCGGGCGGTGCTGCGGAAACTGGGCCAAAGCTTTGCCGCATTTCCCGTGTTTCGCACCTGGCATTTTCCCTCGTTGCTACTGTATGGGTTTGTGCTTTCGATGGTGATGTTGTACTGGGGTAAAAGCCGCGAGATCGAATTGCTTAGCACAGCGGGAATCAACCTGCAGGTGCTCAGCAGCATGCTATTGATGATTCAGGGGGTATCGGTTGCTTTCTTCTATGGGAAAAAGCACGATGTGCCCAAAATTATTATGAGTGTGTTTGTGTTTATGGTATTTTCCAACAACTTCATCATGCAAATGGTCGTATTCGCTGGCGCGTTTGACATTGTCTTTGATTTTCGGCGGTTGCGCCGGCCGGCATCAACGACGTCCGAGAATTCGGATTCAGGTGAATAAATAATGAACGGGCGATGCTTCTGGCAGAAAGAAAACGTGTTTGCGTTCCTGCTTGGCGGCGGGCTGATTGTTTCGATGATCGTGCAGCCGTCTTATCTTGGCGGGCTGCTGCTGTTGTTGTTTGTTGTCTATGTTTGGCTGCGAAAACGGACGTCGTGCATGCCGGATGCTGCGAGTTGCGCAGCATCCGCTCAGGTTTTGCCTGGATCTTTATCATCTGCATTGCCGCTTGCTGATAAAACCGGCGCAATTGCCGCCGGCTTGCCGATCCGGGACGCGAACGATGCAGTCTTGGCGTTAATCCAGATCGATAACCTGGAAGATGTCTTGCAAGGATTGGATGAGACGCAACGAAATGCCCTGCAGACAGAAGCGCATCAGCACTTGATGGCCTGGTGCAATCGATTGAACGGCTTCCTGCGAAAATATTCCGAAGGGATGTACCTTGGCGTATTTTCCCGCCATGAACTGGACCGCATGATTGGTGATAAATTTGATATTTTGGATGAAATTCGGGCTCTGCGGGTGGGCAACCGGATCCCAGTTACCTTAAGTATGGGAATTGCAGCAAATGGCATGTCGATGAGCGAACGCGGCCAAAAGGCGCAGACGGGCCTTGACCTGGCGCTCGGGCGCGGCGGCGATCAGGCCGCGTTGTATTTGAACGATGAAGTGCAGTTTTATGGTGGTAAAGCGAAGGTCGTGGAAAAAAGCACTCGGGTAAAAGCCAGAGTAGTTGCTCACGCGATCAAGGAATTGATGCAGGAAGCAACCGATATTATGATCATGGGGCATGAAGGGGAAGATTTTGACAGCCTGGGCTCGGCGATGGGGGTAGCCCGCATGGCGACCCATCTTGGCAAAACGGTAAATATCGTCGTCGGCGAAGTAGCGATGTCTTATGAAAAGCTGCAGGAATTGCTACCTGATTATACAGAGTATGCAGGATTGTTTTTAACAGCGGTGCAGGCAGAAAAACGGATTACCAGCAAAACATTGCTGTTTGTCGTAGATACGCATCGAGTCTTTCTGACGGCGGCGCCTCAATTGCTGGAAAAAGTAGATCGACGGGTTGTGATTGATCACCACCGCCGCGCGGAAGATTTTATTCCCAACCCAATGATTGTTTACCTGGAACCATCAGCGTCATCCACCAGTGAATTGGTCGCCGAATTGTTGACATATTTTGATGAAAAAATTGAATTGACCCGAATGGAAGCCTCTGCGTTGTATGCCGGCATTGTCGTAGATACGAAAAATTTTGCGGTCCAGACCGGAGTCAGAACCTTTGAGGCTGCGGCATTTTTACGCAGGTCTGGCGCCGACCCGGCACTGGTCAGACATTTGTTCCGGTTTGATATGGAAACATTAAAACTGCGGGCGTTGATACTAAGTGGGGCCGAAGTCTTGCGCAGCGGCGTAGTCATTGCCGTGTGTCCATTTGAAGTGAAAAACGGCCAGATCATCGCCGCGCAATCGGCGGACACACTGCTCAATATTGAAGGGATAATGGCTAGTTTTGTGTTGTGGCCGGCAGATGACGGTGTGGGAATCAGCGCCCGTTCCAATGGAGAAGTCAATGTTCAGGTGATCATGGAAGCATTTAATGGTGGAGGGCATCAAACTGTTGCCGGTGCTCATATTCCAGGGGTTAACGTGACCGAGGCACGTCGTAGGTTAGAAGCAGTAATCGCTGATTATATTGGGGAGGGAAAAGATTAATGAAAGTCGTTCTATTGCAAGATGTAAAAAAGCTCGGGAAAAAAGGCGAAATAATGGAAGTGGCGGAAGGCTATGCACGGAACTTTTTGATGCCGCAGAAATTAGCCGCTCAGGCCACGAAAGATACGTTGAATCAATTGCAGCAGCAAAAAAGTGCGGCGACGGATCGCCAAAAGCGCCAATTGGAGGAGGCTAAACTATTGGCTGCGCAACTGGGCGCGATTGAAGTAAAAGTAGCGGCAAAAGCCGGTGAAGGCGGACGGCTGTTCGGTGCCATTACAACCAAAGATATTGCTGATGCTGCAAAAGTGCAGCATGGAGTGGAACTGGATCGACGTAAAATGGAGTTTGCTGACCCGATCAAAAACTTGGGCAACGCTACCGTTGTGATTAAAATACATCCGGAAGTAACTGCTGAAATTAAGATTCAGGTGATAGGAGAATAATATAGAAGTGGCTCGTAAAAAAGAACCCCAGGAAATAGTCGCAGAACAGCCCGTAAAAGAAAAAAAAGTCCGCAAGGTACGTGTTGCAAAACGGATCAGTGAACAAGACCTACAGCGTTTTGCCGAAATCGGTCTGGAAGCTGAAGCCGTGTTTAGTATGTGCGCCTCCATCTGGGGTCCGGACAAATTTGTTTTGCGCGCCAGCAAGTTTGGTGCACTGGATTTGATTCAATCCAGTGACTTGCCCGAACGAGTTTTGGCGCTGCAACGAATGGTCAAACAGGATCTAGCGATAGATAAATTGCCAACTATGGATGAAATCCCCGATATCATGGAAGAAATCCTAAATGATTTGGCAAACCAAATAGCACGCAACAACATGGAAGAGAATATAGAAAAGAAAATCTCGAAAAAGATGGAAGAACGACATCAGGAATTCATCCAAGAAATTCGCATGCAGATTCTTAAAGAGGAATCAAACGTCGAAACACCCCAGAGCCAAAAGAAGCTGGAAAAACTTATCGAGCTCGATCAAAAAGGTTTAATGCGCTCGATGAATGAAATTCTCCGTCCGGTCAAACTGGACGAGATTGTCGGCCAGGAACGCGCTGTGGAAGTGCTGCGTTCCAAACTGGCGTCTCCCTATCCCCAGCATCTGATTATGTATGGTCCGCCCGGCGTGGGGAAAACGACAGCAGCCCGCTTGGTGCTGGAAGAAGCCCGCTCGCTCGAATATACGCCGTTCAAGGATGACGCTCCTTTTGTCGAGGTCGATGGCAGTACCTTGCGCTGGGATCCGCGAGACATTACCAATCCGCTGCTCGGATCGGTGCATGATCCTATTTATCAGGGCGCACGTCGCGACTTGGCCGAAACTGCAGTGCCGGAACCGAAGCCAGGTTTAGTTACGGATGCGCACGGCGGGATTTTGTTCATTGACGAAATTGGTGAAATGGACCCAATGCTGCTCAACAAGTTGCTAAAGGTACTTGAAGATAAAAGAGTGTTTTTTGATTCGGCCTATTTTGACGAGTCAGATCCCAATGTGCCGGAGTATATCAAAAAACTGTTCAAAGACGGTGCTCCGGCCGATTTCGTGCTGATTGGCGCTACGACCCGTGATGCGGCAGAGATTAATCCGGCCTTGCGTTCCCGATGCGCCGAAGTCTATTTCGAGCCACTCACGCCCAAGCAGATAGAAGTGATTGTGACCAACGCGGCCAGTCGTTTGAACGTCCGAATGGACGCAACCGTACCGCCGCTGATCAGCGAATATACGGTGGAAGGCCGAAAAGCAGTCAGCTTGCTGGCGGACTCCTACAGTCTATCCATGTATCGTCGTGGGAAAACAAAACGCTCCAAACCGGTGATCAGTCGCGAAGATGTATTCCATATTTTGCAGGTTAGCCGGCTGACTCCCTATGTTAATCGCAAAGCTTCAGCCGACTGGGAGATCGGAAAAATCTTTGGGTTGGGCGTTTCCGGTTACCTGGGGTCTGTCATTGAAATCGAAGCGGCTTGCTTTCCTGCGGCCCAAAAAGGTAAAGGGTTAATTCGATTTAATGATACGGCCGGCAGTATGGCCAAGGATTCCGTGTTTAACGCAGCGGCATTGGTCCGCCAGATTACCGGCCAGGATCTGGCCAAATATGATATTCATGTCAATGTAATCGGTGGCGGGCAAATTGATGGCCCGTCAGCGGGCTTGGCCATCGTAAGTGTTTTGATATCCGTAATTACCAATCAGCCGTTGCGGCAAGATGTTGCGGTGACTGGCGAAGTATCAATCCGGGGCAAACTGAAAGCAGTCGGCGGCGTGTTTGAGAAAGCTTATGGCGCGAAACAGGCCGGAGTAAAAACAATGGTGATCCCCAAGGAAAATGAAAAAGATATTCCGGCTGATCATCTGGGACTCTCTGTAAAACCCTTGGAAAATGTAAAAGAAGCCTTGGCGATTTTGTTTGGCAAAGCGTACAACAAAGGAGAGGACTTTAATGCTGGATAGGGTTCCGCCGCAAAATATCGAAGCCGAACAATCCGTTCTGGGGTCGATATTGATCGAGCAAAGTGCGATTGCCAAAATATCCGACATTCTTCAACCGGAAGATTTTTACCGGGAAGCGCACAGAATGGTATATCGTGCAGCAATGATTTTGTTCGAACGTGGTGAAGCCATTGATTTTATTACGGTAATTGATACTTTGCGCCGGGAAGAAAGTTTGGAGCGTGCAGGCGGGATATCTTATATCACCTCGCTGGCCAATGGGGTGCCGACAGCGGCTAACATTGTATTCCATGCCAAAATAGTTCAAGAAAAAAGCTTGTTGCGACGATTGATTCATGCAGCGACCGATATTGCGGCTCTGGGATATGCCGAAACGGAAGAAGTGGAGAGGGTCCTGGATCAGGCCGAGCAAAAAATCCTCGAAGTTGCTACCCGTAAAATCGGTCAGGAGTATGCGCCGATCAAAGAAATCATTTTCAGTACGCTGGACAAGATTGATGAAATGCATAAAGCCAAAGGTGGAATTACCGGACTGTCCACCGGTTTTACCAATCTCGATAAATTGACAGGCGGGTTTCAGCGCTCCGATCTTATTCTGATCGCAGCCCGTCCCAGTATGGGGAAAACCGCTTTTGTTTTGAACGTGGCCCAACACATGGCAACCCGCGACAAGAAATCCGTGGCGATTTTCAGCCTGGAAATGCCGCGCGAACAATTGGCTATGCGTATGATGTGCGCCGAAGGGCTAATTGACAGCCAGCGGTTTCGTACCGGTGCGATGAGTAGCGAAGAGTGGAAAAACTTAGTTGACGCGGCGGACCGTTTGTCCGCATCGCCGATGTTCATCGATGACACTGCCGGGGTCAATGCGGTGGAGCTGCGCAACAAGGCTCGCCGGATCAGCAAAGAACATGGGCTGGATTGCATCATTATTGACTATCTCCAGTTGATGGACGGCGGCGCGCATAGCCGGATCGACAACCGGCAACAGCAAATATCCGATATTTCACGCTCGCTCAAGGCGTTGGCCCGTGAGCTGCAAGTGCCGGTTATTGCTCTGTCACAGCTCAGCCGTGGTCCAGAAAGCAGAACTTCCCGCAAACCGATGTTAAGTGACCTGCGCGAATCCGGCTCCCTGGAACAGGATGCTGACATGGTCGCCTTTTTATACCGGGAAGATTATTACAATCCGGAAACGGAAAAAAAGAACCTTACCGAGCTGATCATTGCCAAGAATCGTAACGGCCCTACCGAGACGGTGGAGCTATACTTCCATAAAAACTTTACTCGCTTTACCGATTACTCTCCCCGCGCAGATTAGTCGAACGTTTTGATTGTATTCCGATTAAACATTCGGATTTGTATTGACAGGGTGGCAGTCAGATAGTAAGATAAAGAGGGACAAAACGCGGATTTTGTCTTTCTTTTTGCGAAAAATCGCGATAATCGTAAAGCGGTGCGGGAGCGTGCGAAGATGAAAAAGTATGACGTAATTATCATTGGCGCGGGGCCGGCAGGAATTTTCGCCGCACTGGAAATGGTCGAGAGCGGCCTGGAAGTTTTATTGCTGGAAAAAGGCCGTGATATTGGTTCGCGGGCCTGTCCTATCCATGCCAACGGCAGCAAAAAATGCGTGCATTGTAAGCCCTGTGGTATTTTGTGCGGCTGGGGTGGCGCGGGTGCCTATAGCGACGGCAAGCTCACGCTGACGACCGAGTTTGGCGGTATGCTTGATCTCTACATGGAAAAACCGGCGTTGATGTCGATGATTGATTACATCGACAGTATTTATCTTAAATTCGGTGCGACGCAGACTGTATACGGCGATGATAACAAGGAGGCAGTCCGCAAAATTCAAAAAGATGCGGCATCTGCCGATTTGGCATTGATCCCAGCCCGCATCCGGCACCTTGGGACTGATAAGTGTTTTGAAATTCTTAAGTTGATGCGAGATTATCTGAGCGATAAATGCACGATCTGCACCAGTGACGGAGTGGCGGAGATAATCGTTGAGGATGGCCGCTATGTGGGTGTGGAAACAACCCGCGGTGAAAAGATTTACAGTAAATATCTGATTGCAGCGCCGGGCCGCGAAGGCGCCGAATGGTTCACAACGCAGGCGGCAAAAATGGGCTTGGATATGATCACTAATCCGGTCGATATTGGAGTGCGCGTTGAAGTGCCGGCTGTTGTCATGGAACAGATCACCGATGTTGTTTATGAGTCCAAACTGGTTTACTATACAAAGTCGTTCGATGACCGCGTGCGCACCTTCTGCATGAACCCCTACGGCGTGGTGGTTGCAGAGAATAATGCCGGATTGATTACGGTCAATGGGCATAGTAATGCGGAAAAAACTTCGGAAAATACCAATTTTGCTATTCTCGTTTCAAAAAGTTTTACCGAACCATTCAAAGAGCCGATTACGTATGGAAAATCGATTGCTAAACTGGCTAATCTGCTCAGCGGTGGAGTTATCGTTCAGCGCCTGGGTGATCTTAAGGCGGGCCGGCGTTCCACCGAGGAACGGATTGGCCGTGGTTTGGTCACACCGACGATGAAAGATGCGACCCCCGGTGATTTGAGCCTGGTCCTGCCGTACCGGCATCTGACAGCGATTGTCGAAATGCTGGAAGCGTTGGACAAGGTGGCGCCGGGAGTCGGCTCCAGGCATACATTGTTATATGGAGTTGAAGTCAAGTTTTACTCGTCACGGCTCCATCTTTCCAACGCGTTGGAGACCCAGATTCCTAACTTCTTCGCTGTTGGCGACGGAGCGGGAGTAACCCGGGGCTTGGCGCAAGCCTCTGTATCCGGGGTCATGGTGGCCCAAGAGATTAAAAAACGTGAAAAAAGCTGCGAGGGGGAAGCCCAATGATTGAACGTTACACTTATCCTGAGATGGGACGAATCTGGACTGATGAAAATGAGTTTCAGACGATGCTTGACATTGAAATCCACGCCTGTGAAATTATGGCGGAACTCGGTGAAGTTCCAGCTGCGGCGGTGCCAGTGATCAAAGAGCGGGCCAAGTTTTCCGTGGCGCGGATTCGCGAGATAGAAAAAGAGACCCGTCATGACATCCTTGCGTTTTTACAGTCGGTGGCGGAAAATGTCGGCGATGAAGCAAAGTATATTCACCTGGGCCTGACTTCGAGCGACGTGAAGGATACGGCGCTCGGTGCAATGATGAAACAGGCTTGCGCTATCCTGATGAAAGACCTGGAACAATTTCATGCCGTACTTAAACGTCGGGCGGCTGAACACAAGCATACAGTCATGATCGGGAGAACCCATGGGATTCATGCCGAACCGATTACGCTGGGCCTGAAATTCGCCCTGTGGATGGATGAGACAGAACGCAATATAGAACGCCTGAAGCGGGCGCAAACGGCAGTTGCTGTAGGTAAGTTGTCCGGAGCTGTGGGCACATACTCCAATATTGATCCCCGGGTTGAAATTTATGTATGCGAAAAAATGGATTTGACGCCGGCCCGGCTTGCTACTCAAGTCATTCAACGCGATCGGCATGCCGAATTCATGACGACCCTCGCGATCATCGCCAGTTCGCTGGACAAATTCGCGACTGAAGTCCGCAATCTTCAACGTACCGATATCCGGGAAGTGGAAGAATTCTTCCATCCGGGACAAAAAGGCTCTTCGGCCATGCCGCACAAACGGAACCCGATCACCTGCGAACGGGTGGCCGGTTTGGCGCGGGTAGTTCGCGGCAACGCACTGGCCGCAATGGAAAATGTTGCCCTGTGGCACGAACGGGATATCACTCATTCTTCCGTGGAACGGGTCATTTTGCCGGACAGCACGATTTTGCTTGATTATATGCTGCGGATCTTCACCAATATTGTCGACAAATTACTGGTGTACCCTGATGCGATGCAAGCCAACCTGGAAAAAACCGGCGGTCTGATTTTCAGTCAACGGGTAATGCTGGCGCTGGTTGATAAAGGAGCGGTCCGCGAGGACGCCTACCGCTGGGTGCAGCGAAATGCAATGGCCCGTTGGTTAGCGGGGGAAGATTTCAAAACTAACGTTACCAAAGATGCCGATGTGGCAAAATATCTGACTGCCGCCGAAATTGACGAGTGTTTCGACACAGCCTATCCACTTCGGCACATCGATACCATCATGGCCCGATTCGGATTGTAAAGAAAGCAGGTGAATTTATGTCATCAGTAGTAGTAATGGGAACGCAGTGGGGCGACGAAGGAAAAGGAAAGATCGTCGACCATCTTGCGGAGCAAGCTCAAGTGGTTGTTCGTTATCAAGGCGGTAACAATGCCGGTCACACGGTTGTGGTCAAAGGCATTGAATCTAAACTGAATCTGTTGCCGTCTGGGGTCCTGTATCCGGGGAAAACCTGTATCATTGGCAATGGCGTCGTCATCGACCCGGCCCATCTTTTGAAAGAAATCAAAGCGATGTTGGCTAAAGGC
>CAYQAS010000138.1:0-9942 GCA_964415525.1 uncultured Solibacteraceae bacterium | reverse complement strand
CCTGGTGCTCAACGGCTACGAAGTGGGCGGCGGCTCCATCCGCATCCACGACGCCGAGACCCAGAGCAAGATGTTCCGGGCCATCGGGATCGGCGAGGAAGAGGCGCGCGAGAAGTTCGGCTTCCTGCTGGACGCCCTGGCCTTCGGCGCCCCGCCCCACGGCGGTCTGGCCCTCGGCCTCGACCGCCTCGTGATGCTGCTGGCGGGCGTGGACAACATCCGCGAGGTCATCGCCTTCCCCAAGACGGCCCAGGCCCGATGCATGATGCAGGACGCGCCGAACACCGTGGATCCGAAGCAGATGCGCGAGCTGCACATCCAGCACCAGAAGGCGCAGGAATACCGTGCGGGCGTGATGTTCTTCGAGACCGTGCCCCAGGAGCTGCAGGCGCCCATCCGCGCCGTGCGCACCCTGGCCATGGACCAGCCCACCTCCACCAGTACGATGGTGCTGGATGGTGAACTGGTGCGGGTGGAAACGACGCTCATTCCCGTGCCGGAGCTGGAAGGCTGAAGGCCTTGAGGCGCGTTCCTTTCTCAAGCTGCGGCGCCCCAATGGGCGCCGCAGTGTCGTTGCCTGAACTCCTGGGCCCTGGGCTCGCATGATCACCGTGCGCCAGAAGGCCCAGGCCATCCTGGACGAGGCGGGTTGGGGTCTGGCGTCGCCGCCGGTGGTGTGGTCGCCGCGGATGCTGAACTGCGCGGGGCTCTTCGTGATCGAAAAGGATCGTCGGGGCACTTGGCATCCGGAGATCCGTCTGTCGGTGCCCCTGTTGCGTCGGCGCGACCGCGCCTGGCCGGTGGAAGTCTGTGGCTGCCTTTGTCGGGACCCCGAGTCCGTGGTTCAGCGCATCCTGGAGCACGAACTCCTTCACTACAAACTGTGGAAGGACGGCTGTTCGGACTGGGGCCATACGGAGGCCTTTCGGCGTGTGGCGTGGGAGGCATTCAGCCACCAAAGCATCACCCACGGCATCGGGCGGGAGGCGCCCGCCATGTTCCATGCGCAAGGGCGCTGAAACGTGCATGCCAACTTGGGGCACCAGGGAATAAATTGCCCGGTAACGTTACACAATGTTGTATCCACCCCCTGTTTTTGGGTGTGTTTCAGAGCACTTGTCGAAGTATTCTATGAATTGGATGAGTGGTCAGTGGAATTGATTTTCCAGGTGCCAATTTTCGTCATGAACGAATTCAAGGTTGTGTAGCACCATTCCGATTTTGAAAAAACGGGATTCGTTCTAACCCACACATGCATCAGGAACCGGGCCTGTTTTTCCCGGAGCCATATCTACCAGGAGGTCCAGCCTTGAAACGCTACGATTCGACCAACGATGGACCGCTGCCTCTGGAATCCCTGGGGGAGCGCATCAAGGCCGTGCGCCTGACCTGGCGCTGGTCGCAGGAAGAAATGGCCGAGGCGCTGCGCGTCGATCAGGCCTCCATCTCCTTCTGGGAGCGGGACAAGATCAAGCCCAGCGGTTCCGCCATGGTGGCCCTCGCCGCCCTCTTCCGGACGAGCGTGGAAGCGCTGGAGGCCGGCAAGGGCTTCGTGATTCCCGATCCTCCGTCCCGCACGGAACTGAGCCGCCAGAACCGCGAGTATCCTCGCAGCGTAGGTCTGCCCGCCGCCGAGGGCGAGGCGGTCAGCGTGGTCGATCTGGCCGATGGCTCCTCCAAGGGGCGCCAGATCTCCGAGGCGATGATGGCCCTGGTGCAGGGCGTCAAGGAAGGCCGCAAGGTCTGGGTCGTGCTCGAATAGGTCCCACCGTGGCAGGAAATGGGCCGGTCCACCGAGGGCCGGCCCATTTCATGCCTGGGAGCCTGACAAAGATCGGTCGCGGTTGGGTTCAGCTCCGGCCCTGCCGCCGCACGCTGGCCTGGAAGACCTTGCGGGTTCCCATGCTGAAGGCGGAGACAAGCACCTGGGCGTGGAAGCGCTCCCCGCGCTGGGTTCGGAACTCCCAGGGGAAGAGCTCCGAACCCTCCAGCAGGGCCGTTTGAAGATGACGCTCCCAGAGCGGCTGGGCGGCTTCGCCATCGGCTTGTCGAGGAGACGAGAGGTCCACGGGATGCCGGCTGAGAAACTCGGATTTCTGCTGAAATCCAAAGACTTCAAGGCTGCGGTGGTTGCAATCGAAGATCGTCGTGCGCGTGAGGAGGAGTAACGCATCCTGGGTGCCTTCGAAGATGCCCCGGAAGCGTGCCTCGCTCTCCGCGAGCGCCACTTCAGATGCAACCCGTTCCTGAATGTCCTCCAGCACCCAGATGGAGCCCTCCTGGGGTTTGGAAGAGTCCAAGGCCTTTCCCACGAATCGGCACCAGATCGGGCTGCCGTTCCAGCGGCGGACCTGAGCCCGGAAATCGGCGGTGCGTCCACGCTCCATCTGTTGATAGGACTCCCTTCCGGCTGCCTCGTAGCTGGCGTCGCTCAGGTAGAGCAGGCGCGTGGAGCGTCCGACCAGCTGGTCGGAACTGGTGCCAAGGATTTCGGCGAGACGGGGATTCACCCAGTCGAACTGGCGCTGACGGACGTAGGCGATCCCCAAGGCGCTGTGTTGCAGCATCAGGTTCTGCACGAAATGAACACGCTCAAGCTCCCGTTCGGTGCCCTTGATCTCCGTGATGTCGCGACCGATGGCCAGGGACCCGCTGATCCGCCCCTGCTCATCCCGAAGGGCGCGGCTGTCCCAGGACATGATGCGGTCCCGCCCGTCCTTGGTGCGGATGGTGGTCTGGAAGTCCCGTGCGACCTGGTCCTCGCTCAAAATTGCGCCCGCCTTGGCGGCGACGGCGGAAAGGTAGTCGGGGTCGGGGTAGAGGCCGCGCCAGATCTCGGCGCGACCGATGACCTCGGCCTTGCTGTAGCCGCTGATCTCTTCCGCGGCTCGATTCCAGATCACGATGCGGGCATCGGTATCCAGGGTGTTGATCCAGACATCCGCCGTATCTATCACCGTCTCGAGGAACCGATGCAGCTCTGCTTCCCGAGCGAGGGCGGCCCGGATGTCCGACAGATCCTCCACAATGCACACCAGCCCGCGCTCCGGTTGGTCTGCCTCCACTGGCTGCAGGGTCATGCGGCAGTTCAGGGGGGTGCCGCCGCTGCCCTGCAGCATCACTTCCCGGCGGAAGGTGCCTCCTTGGGGCAGGCTTTCGAGGGCCGAGGCGAGGGTGCGGTCTCCTTGGCCAGGCTCCGGGAAGAGATCCTCAAAGCGCCTCCCAACGCAGGTCGAAGCATCGAGGCCAAGAAGCTGATGGAACCCGTCGCTTGCCCAGGTGATCCGCCCCTGTTCCAGCAGGAGTGCGCCGAAGGCACCACACCGCAGGATGGCGCCCTGCAATTCCTGGAGTCGATCCAGCTCTTTCTGCAGGTGGACCTGTTGCTCCTGCTCCGCGCGGTAGCCAGCATCCCGGTGGCCCTGGCGCAGGGGATTTCCCAGCGCGAGTACCGCCAGCAGGCTGCAGATCGCCACCAGTGCGGCGTAGGCTTCACCCTCCGGCAGTCCGGCCTCCGTCGTGATGGTGCGGTATGCAGCGTATCCCCTGCGGATGGCCAGCAGCCCGAATGCGGTGCCAAGGAGCCACCAGCCGCGATGTCCACGGGTCCAGCGTCCCAGACGCAGGGCGAGCACGGCCGCGGCCGACTGCGCGAGGGCAGCGAGCAGCGCGAGGGAGACCGACCAACCGTGCATGACGCCCCTATCGGCAGAGGGCGGAGGATCTGTAACTGGTGCCGCTCCTGCGGCGTAAGGCATCGGACGGGCTCTCATGCCCTGGCCAAGGCCGTCGAAAGGAGTTCGAGTCTGGAAAGGAGTCCATGGAGCCTCTGGGAGACGGCCAAGGCCCATCAGGAGTTCGACTCCTGCTGGTGGATGACGGCGCCACGGCGCGGATGTTCATTCAAGGTCTTCAGGAGGATGGCGGTTTCGAGGTCGTCTCCGTGGCTTCCAGCGCGGAAACCGAGGGGTTTCTGTTTTCGCCTCATTTGGCCCGCGGGCCCCGAACTCTGGAACGCTTCCCTGGAGGACCCGACGGAAGCTCGTCCCCACGTCCTGATCGTGGATGACGAGGACGACTCGTGCCTGACGGATTCGAGCACGTGATTTCATCGCGAGATTTGGGCCGGGATGCCCTTCAGGGGCAGGATCACGTCCACGCCGCCGAGACGGATGGCCTCCTTGGGCATGCCGAAGACCACGCAACTGGCCTCGTCCTGGGCGAGGGTGCGGGCTCCCGCCTCGTGCATCTCCAGCAGGCCCCGGGCACCGTCGTCCCCCATGCCCGTCATGATCACGCCGGTGGCGTTGCGCCCGGCGTATTTGGCGGCGGATCGGAAGAGCACGTCCACGCTCGGACAGTGGCGGTTCACGGGGGGGGCGCTCACCACTTCCACCCGGTACTGGGCGCCGCTGCGCTTGATGACCAGATGCTTGCCACCGGGAGCAATGAGGGCATGGCCCGGCAGGATGCGGTCGCCGTTCTTGGCTTCCCGGACGGTGATGGCGCAGATCTTGTCGAGGCGCTCCGCGAAGGCGGCGGTGAAGGCCTCAGGCATGTGCTGCACCACGGCGATGCCGGGACAGGTGACGGGTAGGGCGGTCAGCACGTATTCCAGGGCCTGAGTGCCGCCGGTGGAGGTGCCGATCACGGTGATTCGATCCGTCGTTTCAGCCATGGAGGTGGAGCCCATTGTGAGCACCGTGTCGGTGCTAAGCCTCTGGGGGACTGGATCCGCATCCAGGATGCGTCCCACCCGAGCCTGTGCCGCGGCCCGCACCTCGGCGATGAGCTCTTCGGCGGCATCCTCCAGGAAGCCCTTCACGCCCATGCCGGGCTTGGTGAAGATGGCGAAAGCGCCCGCTGCCAGGGCCTGCATCGTCGTCTCCGCACCCTTTCCGGTCAGGCTGGAGCAGATGATCACGGGCGTGGGTCGCTCTGCCATGATCTGGCGCAGGAAGGTGATGCCGTCCATGCGGGGCATCTCCACATCCAGGATCACGACGTCGGGCCAGTGCACCCGCATCTTCTCCATGGCGAAGATGGGATCCATGGCCTGACCGATGACCTCGATGTCCACGGCCTTGGAAAGCAGGCCGGACAGTACCTGGCGCACCACGGCACTGTCATCCACGATCATCACGCGGGTGGTGGCATGGGGCGCCTTCGCAGCAAGGTTTCTCGAGGGCACAGGCCGCGCATGGGCCACTGCGGGCGTTGGTGGTGGGGCGGGAGTCGACAGGGATGGCTTCGGCGGGGACTGCGCCACCGGGCGAGCAGAGGCTAACGCAGGCCGGGCGGCGGCGATGCGCAGCGCTCCCGCAATCGCGTCGAGTCCATGCATCAGGCCGTTCCGGACGTCCGAAGCGGGCTTGGGCAGGGTGGCGGCGACGCCTGGGAGAGTGAGGGCCTGGCCGGGGTTGGATTCGAGCATCACCACGGGGGTGGGCCGCTCGGCAGCCAGCCGCTCCAGGAAGGCCAGACCGCCCCGGGCGGGATCAAGGCCACAGAGAATCACATCCGGCGCGGTTTTTTCCAGCCTCATCCAGGCAAAGACCGGGTCCATGACCTGGGCGACCACTTCGAAACCGGCCATGCGGTCGAGGCTCTCGGAGAGGACCTGTCGGACCACGGCGGAGTCATCCACGATCATCACCCGCACCAAGCCCCCGTTCATGGCCTCCTCCCATCGGAGGCAGGGGTGTGCGCGTGGCGTTTTACATCCACCGTACCCAGGGAGACATCAAAGACGATGGTCCGCCCAGTGGTTCCCCGGACGTCCTCCTGAACGATCGTGTACCCGAAATGGGTCAATAGGTTGCGACCCATCGCCACATTGCGGCTCCCGATGGTGTCGGAGGGGTCGGTCAGGAAGGAGCAGGTCACATCTCCGCCCCCGAAGATCCCCGCCCTCACCTGTTCGGGAGGGATGCCGCGGCTCTGGAAGTGCCGATGAAGCAGGGCCAGGGCATCCTCGCCGTACTTGCCATCCAGGAAAGCCCGGGGCTGGGGACTGGTGGGCAGCATGAAGTGGCACATGGCCCCCCGCCGAGTGGCGGGATGCCAGAGGGTGACGGCGACGCAACTGCCCAACAGCGTCTTCAGCCGGGTGGCGCCGCAGGTGAAGCCCAATTCGCCAGGGTTCAGGAAGCGCAACACAGGGTCAGGCATGGACGTACACCGTGGGGCGAACCACCCGCACCTTGTCGGTAACCCCATGGAGGCTCTCGGAGTGGCCGACGATGAGGAGGCCGTTGGGCTTCAGCTTTGTCATCGCCGATTCCACCACCCGGCGTTTGATCTCCGCATCGAAATAGATGAGCACGTTGCGCAGGAAGATCACATCGAAAGGGCCGATGGCCGGAAGCTTCTCCGTGAGATTGGCGTGGATGAACTGGACCTTTGAGCGCAGTCGGGTCTGGATGCGCAAGGTGCCCTCCGCCGGGCCTGTGCCCCGTTGGCAGCAATGTTTGAGGTAGATCTGAGGAATCTGCTCTGCCCGTTCGATGGGGTAGACGCCGGATCGGGCCTTGTCCAGCACGCGGGTGCTGATGTCCGTGCCGGTGATCTCGAAGACGCCGCTGGGGATGATCTCGTCCAGCACCATGGCCATGGTGTAGGCCTCCTCTCCGGAACTCGCGGCACCACTCCAGATGCGGAAGGGTACGGGCAGGGGACGGAGAGACCGCACGTAGTCCTTCAGGATCTGGAAGTGGTCCGCCTCTCGGAAAAAGCTGGTCTCGTTCGTGGTGAGCCGGTCCAGGGCATGCTGCAACTCTTCGGAATTCCGGGGATCGCGGACGTGATCCAGATAGTCCTTGTAGGAGCGCATGCCCAGCAGGCGGATGCGGCTCATGAGGCGGCCCGCCACCAGGGCCTGCTTGCCATCCGACAGGTGGATCCCCAGCCGGTCTTGAACCAACCTGCGGAAGAGTTGGAACTCCGCGTCATGAAGGGTGGGCAATTCGGCGGATTCGGTCACGTGGGCTCGCTTCTCAGGCCTGGGAATCCCATGAATTGAGCCGGACTTCGAGGTTCTGCAGCTGCTGGGCGGCAGCCTGGTTATTCCCCTGCTGGAGATCCGAATGGGCGGCTTGGGCAGAGGCCTTCCATGCCGCGAGGTCCTCGCGCAGGGTGTCCACGGTCAGCGCCAGGGCGGCAGCGACCTCCTGAAACTGATCGTCAGGTCGGATGGCGGTATGGGAGGGAAGGACACGATGGCCCAGGGAATCCAGCACGATTCGGAAACGGAACATCGGCCCCGCCAGGCGGTGGGAGAGACGCACCACGAAGAGTGTGATGAGGATGGTGGAGACGAGAAAACTGCCGATGGAAAGCACCACCACGATGGGCAGCAGGAGGTTCGAAAGCCCCTGGACAGTGGCGTGGGCCGAGGCGAGATTCGCTTGCAGTTCACTGGCGAAGAAGGCCCGGAGCGCCCATGCAAAAAGGGAGGACACCAGCAGCTGGACGCCCAGAAAGGCGGCCACCATGCGGAACTGGAACCGGGGATCGATCAATCGGACGCGGCGTTGCTGGGGGTGGGCCATGGCAACCTCAGTGGCAGGCCTTGCAGAGCTGGCCCTGGTCGTTGGGTGTGACCAGGTGGTAGGTCGGATAGCGGTCGTGCCGGCGGAACGCGCGGTCGAAGAAACTGGCCGCCTTCCACCGCTTGGTGTCGGTGCGCGGACTGCCCACGTCGTGGCAGGTCGCACAGGAAAGGCGCTGCCCCGTCAATTGGAGCGCGGGGTGCTTCGGCTCCCTGCGCATTTCCTGTCCCACGGGATGGTGCTGCCGCGGGTCCGCCTTGAAATGGCAGGCGGTGCAGTCCGCGATACAGGGGCGCGCAGCCCGGGACGGGAATACCTGGGACAGGTTCTGTGCATGGCAGGGGGCGCACCGCCTGGCGTCTTTCGGCAGGCAAGGGGTCTCCTGGGTGACCAGAAATCCTGCGAGACCGGCGAGGAGCAGGAAAACCCTCATAGCACCACCACCACCTGGAGCAGCAGACGGCTACCCCGGAAGGTCGGATCCTCCGCCAGGGCGGGGCTGGTGCGGATGGAACGCTGAAATTCGACCTTGGTCTGCACCGTGCCCCAGAACGTGGTGCTCAGGCCTGCGCAGAAGCGAGTTGTGGGCGCGGCGGCGGCCTCGGGATCCTCCGCATCCGGTGGGGTGCCCCAGACCCGCTCGTAGCGAGCGAAGGCCGTGGGCTTTCCCTCCCCGAAGGACCACTGGGGGGTCACGTGCCAGCCCCGTTGCCAGAGGGCGGGACCTTCCAGTGGACGCCGTTGGCGGCCGAGGGCTTCAGCCACCAGGGTGAAAGCTCCCAGGTGCATTTCCAGATCCAGGGCGCAAGCCCGCTCGGCCTGATGGCCGCCGGGCGCCCGCTGAATGAAGGCCGAGAGGCCCACCTCCAGGCGTTTGGGCTCCTTGGACTCCTTCAGCGCGAAGGGCACGCCGAAGGGTGTGAATCCCGTGCGGAATCCGTAGAGCCGCCCTGCTCCGAAGCCCCGCAGGGTGAAGGCGTTCAGGTTCAGGGTTCCGTTGTTGCCCAGGATCCTGAGCCCGCGGTCGTTGTAGCCTCCGTCCATGATGAGGGCGGTGGTGAGCGGGCGGCTCACGGTCACGCCGTCCTTGCTGGCGAAGTACTGGTAGTCGTTTCCAAAGGGCACGTCGAAGCGCCCCATCTGGATGTGGAGGCCTTTGTCGAGCCAGAGAGCGCCTCGAGGTGCCACCGAGCCGCCCCCCCAGGGATGGAAGTCCAGGACATAGACCGTCCACAGGTGGGAATCTTTCGTCCCAACAAAGGCGCCGGAGACTTCCCCTAAGTCCCCGAGCTTCAGGTTCAGGTCGACCTCTGCCGCCCCGAAGCCGAAGCGCTTTCGGCCTACCTCGTCATACCAGGTTCCCCAGTCTCCGAAGGCGGAGACATTCAAGCCGCCCGTCTTGTCCGCCAATGCCTTGCGGGTCGCTTCGACCCGCTCCCGGAAAGCTGGAGCCGGCTCCTCCCCAGCGAGCCCGAGGCCCAGGAGGGCGGGGAGGATCGCGCCGGGGAGGCGTGGTCGAAACGGAGGAAAAGCCATGCTCTGCTTCCGCTCAAAACGGCTTGTAGTCGCCCTCATCCGCGGGGGGCGGCAGGCGCCGGGAGGCGGCGGGCTTCTTCTTGGCGCCCTTCATGCCGCGCTGCGGCTGCTGCTCTTCCAGTTGGAAGAATTCCATCATGGCCTGGAGGTCCATGGCCTGGGAGCTGACCTCCTCGGAGGTGCTCGCGAGCTGCTCGCTGGCGGAAGCATTGTGCTGGGTGGCGGAACTGATCTGACTGATGGCGGCGTTGATCTGGCCGACGCCGCTGGTCTGTTCGCTGCTGGCGGCGCTGATCTCCTGCACGAGGTCAGCGGTCTTCTGGATGCTGGGGACGATGGTCTCTAGCAGGTTTCCGGCGCGTTCCGCCAGGTGCACGCTGCTGCTGGCCAGTTGGCCAATCTCGGTCGCGGCCACCTGACTGCGCTCCGCCAATTTTCGAACCTCCGCAGCCACCACGGCGAAGCCTTTGCCGTGCTCACCGGCCCGGCCCGCCTCGATGGCGGCGTTGAGGGCCAGCAGGTTCGTCTGGTAGGCGATGTCGTCGATGATGGCGATCTTGCTGGCGATCTGCTTCATGGCCGTCACGGTCTCCTTGACCGCTGCGCCGCCCTCCACCGCTTCCTTGGCCGTCTTCAGGGCGATGGCCCCGGTGACTTTGGCGTTCTCGTTGTTCTGCGAGATGGACGCGCTCATCTCCTCCATGGCGGCGCTGGTCTCCTCCACGCTGGCGGCCTGCTCGGAAGCGCCCTGACTCAGGGACTGGGCCGTGGAACTGAGCTGCTCCGCCGCGGAGACGAGATTGGCGGAAGCGAGCCGGACTTCGGAAATGGTGGAGGACAATTTCTCGACGGTGGT
>CAYQAS010000137.1:0-9957 GCA_964415525.1 uncultured Solibacteraceae bacterium | reverse complement strand
AGAAGTCGAGGATCTCGTTGATGACCGCCAGCAGGGCCTCGCCGCTGGCGCGGACCACTTCGGCATAGTGCCGCTGATCCTCGCCGAGGGGCGTGTCCAGGAGGAGTCCCGTCATGCCGATGACCCCATTCATCGGCGTGCGGATCTCGTGGCTCATGTTGGCCAGGAACTCGCTCTTGGCGTCATTGGCGGTCTCGGCGACGAGGCGCGCCTCCCGTAGATCCCGCAGGTAGATGACGATTCCGCCGGCGAGGAGGATGCCGGCGAGCCCGACCACGAAGACGAGGACGACGAGGGTCTGCTGGTCCTGCAGGAGCTTCTCGATCTCGACAATGTGCACGTAGGTGCCGATCCGGGAGCCATCCTCCTGCCAGGTGCGGTAGGAGAGTAGGCATGGGACGGCGCTGCCAGGCAGGGTCACGAGTCCCGCGTCCCCTAGGTTGCGCCAGGGGGTCACCTGGAGGGGGGTGAAACTGCTGCGGCCGTAATGGAGGTGCCGCTCGTCCAGGGACATCTTCTGGACATTGCTGCCTTCAATGGCGGTGAGGAGGAACTGTTCCGGTTCGCTGGCGAGGATGACCACGCCGGAGGCGTCCGCCAGGAAGCAGTCAAACCGGTGGATCCCTTGGGCGAACTTGGTCGTGTTCACTTTGGCTGCCACCACGCCCCGCACCGCAGTGCCCACACGCACGGGAGCCGAGAAGTAGAAGCCACCGACGCCTGTGGCACGGCCCATGGCGTACTGACGACCGCGTGCTCCGGCATGGGCAACCTTGAAATAGGCGCGGTCCTGAAAATTCATCCCCACGAGGGTGTCTCGCGCTCCGGCGTTGCTGCTGAGGAGCGTCGTCCCGCCTTCGTCCATCACCCAGACCAGATCCGCCCCCAGTTCCCGCCCGATGATCTGCATGTGACGGTTGAGGGCGGCGAAGGCCTCTCCCTGGACGCGGGTCTGCCGCTCCTTCGCGGTCAGGGTGAGCGGAAGGGATGGCGCCTCCGCAAGCAGCTTGCGCACCGCCGGATCTTCGGCGAGGAAGGCCGGAATGCCCTCCCGGAGCGCGAAGGACTGCTGGAGGTGATAAGCGACGGCCTCTGCGTTGCGGTTCAGATCCAGACGGTGCCGCTCCACCACGCCAGCCAGACGTTTGCGGTTGACCAGGGCCACTCCCATTCGGGCACCCATGTACCAGAGCCCCAGCACCGCTGCGAAGGCGATGAAGCCCGGCCAGCCCAGATGCGCCTTCCGCAGCAGGGCCCATACGGGCAGATCGGGTCGGGGAGGGCGCATGCATCGACTTCCACTCGGCCTATCGGATGCGGGAGGGTCCGGCTCCAGATACGCACTGCGAGGAGAGGCTAAAAGAAACGTGCCGACCCGAAGGTCGGCACGTTTCGCAGGGATGAAACGACTTCAGATCTTGGCGAGGATCGCCGTCAGGAAGCCCCAGAACTTCTCCGTGGAGGGAATGCTGAGGTGTTCCTCGGGGGTGTGCACGTCCCACATGTCGGGGCCGATGGAGACCATCTGCATGCCGGGATAGTTCTTTCCGATGATGCCGCACTCGAGGCCCGCATGGATGGCGACGACATGCATGGCCTTGCCGTAGAGCTCGGTGTGCACGCGGTCCACGATCTTCACGAGATCGCTGGAGGGATCGGGGCGCCAGCCGGGATAGCCACCGATGTGCTCGGCCTCGAAGCCGCCGATCTCGCAGTGGGCCGTGACGCGCTCCACCAGGGCGAACTTGGAGGAGTCGATGGAGGAGCGGTGCAGCATGTTGAACTGCACGATGCCGTCCTTGGTATCCACCACGCCGAGGTTCGTGGAGGTCTGCACGAGGCCGGGCATGTCCGGGGTCATGGCGACCACCCCGTGGACCATGGTCAGCAGGGTGTTCACCACCGCCTTCTCGTCGGCGGGGGACATGACCTGGGCGGGCAGGTCCGCGGGCTCCACGGTGATGACGAGGCCGGGATCGAAGCTGCCCAGGGCGAGGCGCACGTTGGTCTCGACCTTGGACATGGAGGCGCGCAGAGCGGCCTCATCCTTCACGGCCACGATGGCGGAAGCCTCGCGGGGGATGGCGTTGCGCTTGTTGCCGCCCTTGAGGGAGGCGATCTCCACACCGGCGGCCTCGCTGGCGCGCAGGGCGGCAGCCAGGATGCGGATGGCATTGCCGCGGCCATTGTTGATGTCGATGCCGCTGTGACCGCCCTTCAGGCCGGAGATCTTGATCCGGAATCCCTTGGTGCCGGCGGAGGGAGCCTGCCAGGTGCACTTGCGGGTGGCCTGGGTATCGATGCCCCCGGCGCATCCGATGGTCAGGTAGCCCTCCTCCTCACTGTCGAGGTTGAGGAAGTAGGTGCCCTTGAGGATGCAGCCCGCGAAGGCGTTGGCACCGGTCAGACCGGTCTCCTCGTCGATGGTGACGAGCAGCTCCACCATCGGGTGGACGAGGGTCTTATCGGCCAGCACGGCCAAGCCGGCGCAGACGCCAACGCCATTGTCGGCGCCGAGGGTGGTGCCGGTGGCGTAGAGGTGGTCGCCCTTGATCTGGAGCTTGATGCCGTCCTTCTCGAAGTCGTGGTCGGTGCCCTCATTCGCCTCGCAGACCATGTCCACGTGCGCCTGGAGCACGATGCCGGGCTTGCCTTCCATGCCGGCGGTGGCGGGCTTGCGGATGACCACATTGCCCACTTCATCCTGGTAGGTCTCGAGGCCCATGGCACGACCCTGGTCGGCCACCCACAGGGCGGCGGCGGCTTCCTTCTTGGAACCGCGGGGGATCTTGGACAGCTCGGTGAAGTAGTGCCAGAACAGCTTGGGTTCAAGCGACTCGAGGGAGTAGGGCATCGGGGCCTCCAATGGGATTTGGGGACATGCACAGGGCATCCACCGGATGCCTCTGCACAAGAGGCTAACAGCCCCCCATGAAGGCGGTGAACCAGACCTGGTGGGCGGGCTTCGCTCACCCACCAGGTCGGGGCTCAAAGGGGATACCCGCCTATCGGTCTGTTTCAGCCAAAAGCGATGGAACCGCGAAAGGAGCGAAAGAGACGAAACGCCAATCGCGGAGCCGCTCGGGCCCCCGCTTGCAGAAGAGGCGGCACCGTTCCTGATCCCCTTTCGCGCGCCAGAAGGGCGATTCGCGTTTTTCGCGGTTCCAACCTTTCAAGGAATGGCGCCTTCAGGCCGTGGTAGGCCGATAACCGGGACGGGATATTGCGGACCCGTCAGGTTCGGACAGATTCGAGCCCTTTTGCTGCATCCACCAGGGTGTCGGACATCAGGGCCTGCCAGAGGTTGGCGCCGGTGAAATCCGCCTCCATGGCCAGGGCCAGATGGAGGTTGGCGCCGCTGAAGTTGGCCTCACAGAGCACGGCCCGGACGAGGCTCGTTCGGACGAGCTTCGCCTGGGAAAAGTTCGCCCGGGTCAGGTCACTGCTGGCCAGAACGGCGCGGGTGAGGTCCGCGCCCGCGAAAGTTGTGCGCATGAACCTTGCCTCGCGCAGGTCCGCATCCACGAGCCGTGCATAGGAAAGGTCGGCCTGCTGCATGGAGCAGCCCGCGAGATTGGCGCCCTCCAAATTGCACTCGGAGCAGTTCACGCCATCCAGCCGTGCCTGACGCAGGTCCTTGTTCCGAAGGTCGAGGCCACGCAGGTCGAGGTCCGTCAGATCGAGGCGCGTGAGCGGACGGTCCATCCGCAGCAGCTCTTCCACGCCGTCCCGGGTGATCTCCGCCATGGCACGCCCCCTGTGACGGCAAGGTTAGGCCGTCCCGAAAAAACAACCAGGGGCCCCGCAGGGCCCCTGGGAAGGCACGAGGACTTGCGCTACTTTTTCACGCCTTCCTTCACGCCTTCCTTGAAGGCGCTGCCGGTCTCCTTGGCCCCCTTGACCACCTTCTTTCCGAGCTGGACTTCGGGCTGTTTGTTCACTTCCTTCTTCACGCCCTGCCCCACAGCAGTGGCACCCTTCTTGGCCTCGTGCCCGACCGCCTGGGCATCCTTCTTGACGACCTGGCCGGCAGCTGTGGCGTCCTTCTTGACCTCCTTCGCCACGGCGGTTGCATCCTTCTTCACTTCCTTGGCTGCCTGGGAGGTCTGTTTCGCCGCGGTACCGGCGGCTTTGCCGGCCCCCTTGGCGGCCTTCTTGATCTTGTCGAGCTGGGCGGAGAGCGTGCCGACGCAGCAGACCGCTAGCATCAGTGCCAGGACTCGCATGGTGCCTCCTTTCGCTGAGACGCCGGGAAACATAGGCAGGAGTCTGGTCGGCGCCAATGTTGGTTCATCGATCGGGAGCGTCGGGTGCTGTCTCAATGGGAGCGTCGAGCGATTCGCCGGGGCATTTCCCCGTTCCGACGCTTCGGGTTTGAAGTTGACTAGGTTCACAGGCGGGGTTCCGTGCCGGTGAACCCCCTGGAACCGGCGCCTGAGGCGATCCCGACCGACCATAGGAGGGCGGGGTGCTGTACCCACGTCGGATTTCGGGTGGCGGCTGGGCTCTCCACGCGTTGTACTGGAAGAACACCGCAAAAGGAGAACGGCATGCCCGCTCGCAACCAGGAGGACCGGAACCGCATCGCCCAGTGGGCTTTCGATGCACGGCCCATCCTCGGCCGCTTCCATTTGTGGCTGGAGAATGTGGAGATCGACTGGGTACGGGGTGAACCGGCCAAGGAGTTCACCACGGACATCTCTTTCATGGAGGGCAGTCTGGAGCGCCTTCTGGCGGTCACGGGCGCGGTGACGGCCCTGGGGACGCGGATCTTCGGCCGCTACGGCGCGGGCAAGGGCCTCGACAAGGCCGGGCTGAACCAGGTCAAGAAGGAGGCGGATGCCATCTCCGCCTACGCCATGAGCGAGAGCCTCTGGTACCTGACCCGCCAGCTCCCGGAGAACCACGCGATCATGGTCTGCATGGGCGAGGGCCTCATGCCGAAGGCCGGTGAGACGCCGGAGATGGGCTCCAACCCGCAGCTCGGCTTCGGCCGCGTCTACGCCCGGCCCGCCGTGGCCCACTGGCTGGACCGCAAGATCGTGCGGCTGCTCAATCACGACAACTACGGCTGGGACCAGTTCTACCGGGATATCAAGGCCGCGGGCATCACCGTGTGGGGCGCCGCCATCGACACCCTGGAGAACACGTCCCGCTTCTCCAAGGGCGCCGAAACGGGCCCCATGACCATCCTCCACGTGTTCGACCAGCCCCTTGCGGTGACGCGGCCCTACGAGGGCTACATGGGTAACCTCTTCCTGCCCAAGGCGGTGGCGGAGCTGGCGGCGGCGGAGTCAATCCTCCTCTCCTTCCGCACCCCCCGCGCCCAGGTGATGCGCGCCATCCAGATGACCTACCCCGACATCCGCCCGGAGCACATCCACGTCTGGACCCTGGGGGGCAAAAGTCGCGAGATGCGCATCCAGGGGCTCTGGAAGGAGTGGCAGGACCTCGGCGCCCACATCGTGGTGGAAGGCGATCCGCTCCCCACGGGCTTCACCGCCTTCACGGAATCTGGCACCTATGCGCCGACCTTCCACATCGGGATCCACGAGGTGGAGGGCGAGCGGCACCTGTTTCTGTGCGACGGCTACGCCGCGTCCGCCGAGGCGATCCAGGCCGCCAGTCTCGCGCCGATGCTGGGTCTCGTCGCCTGCATCACACCCTTCACCTCTGCCTTCGAAGTGCCCTACGACCGCGAGCGCATGATCATGGAGCTGGAACCCGACGCTCCGGACTTCGCCGATCGGCTCGGGGCGCTCCTGGATCGGGAACTGGATGCCGCCGTACTCACGCACTACCGCGCCATGATCGAGGACGCTCGGGACGCGGGCATTCCGCTCCACACCGCGCGCCTCGATGCCGGGGACTTCTTCCCCGAGAAGAAATGGGACGTCCTGGCTGTCTCCGGCTACATGTGCCCCGATCCCTACACCGGTGCACCGGGCGTGGAGGAGCTGGAGGCGGGGCTCTACAAGGTGACCGTAGGCCTTGCGGGTGCCCGAGGCGACAAACGCATCACCTTCACCTTGCGCCTGATGGAATCCATGGAGCACAGCTGGTTCATCTTCAATCCGCTGCTCAGCCGCTTCATGGGCGGCGAGGACTACCAGCATCGGCCCGTGCGCATCTCCGACTCTGGCCGCATCCGCAACGAGCTGCAGACCCTTTGCTCTGAGGCGCTGGAATTCCCCCAGCAGGACCACATCCGTGTCCACTTCGACCGCATCCCCGCAGAGGTGATTCCGCCCGCGTCCCAGACCAAGCTGCGGGAGATCCTGCGCTGGTACAAGGAAACGCACCCCTTGTGGTTCAGCTGGCTGGATCTCGCCGAATAGCCGGTTCTCGAGTCTGCAGAAAGGGCCCCACACCAGTCCGAGGCGTGGGGCCCTTCGCTGGGCACCGCTCTGGAGGCTCTAGCCTCGGTAGGTGTCCATCACCGCATGAAGCAGCGCGATGGCCTCCGCCTTGGGACGCTGGAAGGCGTTGCGACCCATGATGGAGCCGAAAGCGCCGCCGGCAGCCAGCTCGCGGACCTCCTCCAGCACGGTCTCCGTGCCCTTGGCGGCGCCGCCGCTGAAGATCACGATGCGCCGCCCCGCGAAGGCGCCCTGCACCACGTGGGCCACCCGCTCTCGCAGCGTGCCGTTCGGGATGCCCTGCTTCTCATAGACCTTCTTCGCCTCCGCCTGCTCCAGGAAGGCCGTGGGCGGCTTCACCTTCACGACGTGGGCCCCGAGCTGGCAGGCGATCTGGGCGGCGTAAGCCACGACATCCAACGCCGTCTCGCCATCCTTGCTGATGCCCTCGCCCCTGGGGTAGGCCCAGACCACCGTGGGCAGACCCACCGCCTTGGCCTCCACGATGAGCTCCCTCAGGTCCTCGAACATGCGGTTCCGCTCCCCACTGCCGGGGTAGATGGTGTAGCCGATGGCAGCGCAACCCAGGCGTAGCGCGTCCTCGACGCCCGCGGTGACGGCGCTGCAGGGCTCGCCCTTGCTGAGGCTGTCGCTGTTGTTGAGCTTCAGGATGAGGGGGATGTCGCCCGCGTAATCCGAGGCGACGGCCTCCAGGAAGCCGAGGGGCGCGGCGTAGGCATTGCATCCGGCCTCGATGGCCAGTTCCACGTGGTAGCGCGGGTCATAGCCCGGGGCATTCGGCGCGAAGCTGCGGGCGGGCCCGTGCTCGAAGCCCTGGTCCACCGGCAGGATCACGAACTTGCCGGTGCCCGCCAGCCGACCGGCATTCATCATCCGCGCCAGGTTCGCCTTCACGCCGGGGTTCTCCGACGCGTACCACGAGAGGATCTCCTTCACGCGGGGGGTGGCCATGGGTGCCTCCTGGGGACGGGGCCGGACGCGGCCCCGGGGATCCTTCGGCAGAACAGGCGCGATTCTCATTTCCGGGTGCGTCGTTCCGTCGAGAGGCTGATGTCAGGCGCGCGCGACCCACTCCTGGCCGCCATGCCTTCACCCTCGGCGCCGGGCTGCTGGCCGCTTTACCTGCAGCCCGTGAGGCGGCGCTGGTGCCTGCGGCGAGCGTACGGCGAGAGCCGTGAGCCCAGCCTCCACTCGGGCCCGCAGCATGGCCATGGCCATGCCCTGGAGGATGCCGTAGGCCAGCATCGTCAGGCAGGCACCCACCTTGCCGCCCACGATGTGGGGAGGCTGGTCCAGGAATCCGGCGGTGATGATGAGGCCCAGGAGCAGGGCAAGGACGCCCGCACCGTACGAGGCCCGCTCCAGCAATCGCCATACGGCCACGGAGGCGGGAGTGGTGGCCTGACCCTCCTTGAGATCTTTCAGGGCACGCTGCCGGACCTCCTTGGAGAAGAGGAAGAAGGCTGCCAATCCAATGGAGAGGCTGATCATGACGATGGTGGGGATCAGTGGATGCAGCAGTACGTTCACCCTGCCTCCCTCCATCAGGAAGGCGAGTCCGATGACGGCGCTGAGGACGAAGAAGGCGACCAGGGAGCGGATCATGGGAAACCTCAAACTGACGACGGACTGTCGCCCTTGGGGTATCGGCCGCGAGGGATGGGACTGAAGGGACAGACTTCAGCGCCTTCAGGCCGGTAACAATCCTCGGCGAGGCAACGCGCTGTGGACTGAAAGCGTCCGCATCCATCCGCCGCTAGATGGGTCTGTGCGTGGGCCGGTTTTGGCCACCATTTTGGACATGGGGCACTTTGGGCTGACCCCTATGCCGGAATAAAAAAAAGCACCTAGATTGCTCTAGGTGCCTGAGTGGTAGCCCCAAGGGGACTCGAACCCCTGCTACCGCCGTGAGAGGGCGGCGTCCTAACCGCTAGACGATGGGGCCAGCGGAAGAATCAGTTTGCCCTAGGAAGATTGGGTTGCCAAGGTTTTTTTCTGTCGCAGGGTGAGGATCGTGATTTCTCCGGGGGCCTGGATGCGGATCGGGATGCCGACGACGCCGAGGCCGGGGCTGACGTGGAGCCAGCGTCCATGGCTGTCATAGGGACCGGCGATGTGGCTCCAGAGGAATTTTGCTGGGGAAAGGCCGTCCAGGGGATTGATCTGACCGCCGTGGGTGTGGCCGCACAAGGTCAGGCTGGCACCGCCCTGCAGGGCCATCGGCCACTGGTCGGGGCGATGGACGAGGGCGAGGCGCCAAAGGGCGGCTTTCGTCAGATCCGGCAGTGTGGGACCGGGGCCGAACGTGCGTGGGCTGGCTGCTGCCTGGGGATCCTGCAGTCCGAACAGGGTGAACGAGGCCCCTTGGTGTTGGAGGCTTCGGGTTTCGTTATCGACGACCTCGATGCCAATGCCCCGTAGAGCCGTGGCGATGGGTCGGCTGTCCTTCAGGTGGTCGTGGTTGCCGAGGACGGCAAAGCGGCCGAGGGGGGCGTTGAAATCTTGGAAGGCCTCGCAGACGACCATCATTTCCTCTGGCCGGGAATCCACGTAGTCGCCCGTCAGCGCCAGGAGGTCAGGGTGTTCGGCTTCGGCGAGGGCGCGCCAGTGCTGCAATCGCTTCAAGTCGGCATGAGGACCCGCATGTAGATCGCTGAGGTGCGCGATGCGAAGGCCCTCCAGCCCAGGGGGGAGATCTGGACAGACCATGTCGACATGCACCACCCGAGGTGAATCCGTGGTGCGCGGGCCCAGGTGTGCGAAGGTTCCGGTCAGCCCAAGGGCGATGGCGCAATAGAGAAGGGTGCGTCCGGCAGAAGGGGAGCGCTGTCGGTTTCGCAGTTTCTGAATCCCGGCATCCGACAGGGCGAAGAGCAGGTGGAAGCCCGTGAAGACCTGGAAGTGGACCACCCCGTGGCCGAGGCTGCGCAGACCGAGCTGGATGGGGATGGGAACCCAGCCCGTGAACACGGCGAGGGGGAAAAGCAACAGCAGCAGGTTGAAGACGAGCAGCCCTCGCACGATGAGGCGGCGATGGGAGGGCCAGACACGCCCCAGGCTCCAGGCGTGGAGCATCTGGAGTGCCACCACCGGCAGGGCCAGCAG
This sequence comes from uncultured Solibacteraceae bacterium, assembly GCA_964415525.1. GTDB lineage: Bacteria > Acidobacteriota > Holophagae > Holophagales > Holophagaceae > CAZPUI01. The sequence goes on along the minus strand of CAYQAS010000137.1, from coordinate 472 downwards.
CAGGAGCATGGGATCAGCCGAGGGCCAGCATCCGCTCCAGGGGGCGCAGCGCGGCCTGACGGGTGGGTTCGTCCATGGTGATCTCCGGCTTCAGGTCGCGCAGGGCCAAGTAGAGCTTCTCCATGGAGTTGAGTTTCATATAGGGGCACAGGGCGCAGTTGCAGCCGCTGTCAGCGGGAATCGGGACGAGCGCTGCGTCAGGCCGCAGCTTCTGCATCTGGTGCAGGATTCCGATCTCCGTGCCCACGATGAAGGTGTGCTCCGGGCTCTGCTGGACGTATTTCAGCAGTGCGGCGGTGGAGCCCACAAAGTCTGCGAGAGCGCTCACAGAGGCGTCGCACTCGGGGTGCACGATGAGCTTGGCTTCGTGATGCTGGGCCCTCAGGGCCGCGACGCGGCGGGCCGTGAACTGCCCGTGCACGATGCAGAAGCCGGGATAGAGCACCAAGTCGCGACCCGTCTGCTTCGCCAC
>CAYQAS010000136.1:0-10016 GCA_964415525.1 uncultured Solibacteraceae bacterium | reverse complement strand
AGATCCGCGGCCACCGCCGGACCTATGTCGGTGCCATGCCCGGCCGCATCATCCAGGCCATCCACCAGGTCAAGAGCATGAACCCGATCATCATGCTGGACGAGGTGGACAAGATCGGCCGCGATTTCCGCGGCGACCCGTCTGCAGCGCTGCTGGAGGCTCTGGACCCCGAGCAGAACCACACGTTCCGCGACCACTACATGAACGTGCCCATCGACCTCAGCCAGGTGCTCTTCCTGACGAACGCCAACGAGCTGGATCCCATCCACCCCGCTTTCCGCGACCGCATGGAGATCATCCACCTCAGCTCGTACACGCTGGAAGAGAAGCTCGGCATCGCCACCCGCCACCTCATCCCCCGCCAACTGGAGAAGAACGGCGTGACAAAGGCGGAAGTCGCCTTCAGTGCAAGCGGCCTGAAGAGCCTGATCACGAGCTACACCCGGGAAGCGGGTCTTCGCCAGTTGGAGCGCGAGATTGGCGCCGTCTGCCGCAAGATCGCCCGCCGCAAGGCCGAGGGCGACCTCAAGGGCAAGTTCACGGTCACGCCGGAGAACATCCACGAACTCCTCGGCCCGCCGAAGATCCTCCAGGACGCCCGCCTCAAGGCGCCCCGCGTCGGCGTCGTCACGGGCCTCGCGTGGACCAGCGTGGGCGGCGACGTGCTCTTCGTGGAAGCCATCACCATGCCCGGCAAGGGCGCGCTGATCCTCACCGGCAGCCTTGGCGACGTAATGAAGGAGAGCGCCCAGGCGGCCCTCAGCTACATCCGCAGCCGCAGTGCGGCCTTCCAGATCGATCCCGAGGTCTTCAACAAGCAGGACATCCACATCCACTTCCCTGAGGGCGCCATCCCCAAGGACGGCCCCAGCGCCGGCGTCACCATGGCCACGGCCCTGCTGTCCGTGCTCAAGGGCATCCCGGTGAAGAACACCGTGGCCATGACCGGCGAAATCGACCTTCGGGGCGATGCCATGGCCATCGGTGGGCTCAAGGAGAAGTCCCTGGCCGCGCTGCGCGTGGGCATCAAGGACATCATCATCCCTTGGGACAACCAGAAGGACCTGGAGGAGATCGCCCCCGAGGTCCGCGAGAAGCTCCACTTCCACCCCGTGAAGCACGTGGAGGACGTCTTCGAGCTGGCCCTGACCAAGTGGACCTGCCCGGATCGCAAGCCCGAGCCGGTGAAGGCCGAAACCAAGAAGGTGGCGCCGAAGGCGAAGGCGGTCAAATCCGCAGCCCCCGCCAAGCCAGCTCCCAAGAAGAAGGGCGTTGCGAAGGCGAAGCCAGCGACAAAACCCGTGGCAAAGAAGCCTGCGGCCAAGGTTCCGGCGAAGAAAAAGCCTGTCTCGAAACGGAAAGGCTGAGGCACCCGATTCAAGTCGTTATTGAATTATCATGAGGACTGGGCCCCGAACGGGGCCCCTCCTTTTGACGGTCCTGCCATGCCCCTGCGCCCTTTGACCTCCACGTTCCTTCTTGGGCTTTGCCTCGCGGCCCTTCCCCTGGCCGCCCAGGTGGCGGGCATGGACATCCAATCCTCGAATTCGGCGGATGCGAAGATCCTGCACCTGCAGAAGGACAAACGCTGGGTGGAGTTGGCCGACCACTTCGAAGGCCTCACTCCCAAGGACCGGGACCGCAATCTGGCGACCTACCTTTCTGCCCTCCAAAAGGCCGATCGCTGGCAGCGGCTCGCAGAAGTCTGCCCGCCCCTGATGGCTCGGTTCGAGAAGGAACCCACGGCTCCACCTTCCCTGGCCCGCCAGTTTCTGGCGGTGGCCCTCTCGCGCCTGGGTCGCCACGCTGAGGCCGTGGAGGTTCAGCTGGAAATCGGGCGCCGAGGCGATCCTCGGGGCTACGAGAACGCGCTGGGGGAAGCCTGGAACACCAAGGACTATATGCTCCTGCTCCAGACCGCCGAGCACGTGCTAGCCCGCCGTCCCACCCTTCATCAGGCCAGTGCCCTGAAGGGCGAGGCCCTCGCCAAGCTGGGTCGAGTCACGGAGGCCGAACCCTATTTGATGGAAGCCACCGCCCGCCTCCCGAAACGAGCCACATCCTGGTGCGATCTTGCCTACTGCCAGCAAGAGCGGGGTGCCCTGGAGGAAGCCCTGGCCTCCGCCACCCAAGCCCTGACGCTCGACCCCAAGCTCATCGAAGCCCGCTACAACCGAGCCCGGACGCTCATGGCCCTGAAGCGCTATCCCGAAGCTCGGGAGGATCTCGCCACGGGACTCACCCTCGATCCCGCCCCGGAAACCAAGACCAACCTGGAGACGATCCTCGGGCAGGTGGACCGGTACCTGGAAGGGCAGAATCGCAAGGCGGAGCGGGAAGCCCGGAAGGCCGCTGAGGCCGCTGCCAGGAAAGGCCGGAAACGCTGATCAGCCCCGCAGCCCCCACACCTCCCGCCGCCAGGCGCCCCGCGTGAAATCCGGAAAGACCTGGGGCATGCCGCCCTGGGCCGCACTGGCCGCACTCAGCGCCACGGGTGCGCTCCAGGCGGCGGCGTCGTAGACGTTGAAGTCCGGCTCCAGCCCCTTCTGAAGGCACTGCACCAGCCGGTAGAGCATCACGAGGTCCATGCCGTGGGCAGGGTCGTTCTGGCGCGCGCGCAGGGCCTCGGTCTCATTCCACAGCGGGTGCCGAAAGCGCTCCAGCCAAGGGGCGATGTCCTGCCAGGCGGGTTTGTCGTCCGTGAGCCCTTCCTGCCAGATACGAGGCGGGTAATCGGCGAAGCTGCCCCGGCTGCCCACCACCTTGGTCATGCGGGAGTAGGGCTGAGGGCTCACCACGTCGTGCTGGAGGAGGATCGTCCGCCCCTGCGCCGTCTGGAGGATCGACGTGTTCACGTCGCCGCAGATGTAGCGTTCGTCCCGACGTGCATCGCCTTCGGGCAGCGTGTCGCGGTACCGGCTCAGGCTCCGTTCGGGGCTGCTCAGGCTCACAATCCGCGCCAGCCGGTCCCCGGCGTGAATGCCGAAGTACCAGCAGAGGGGCCCGAGGCCATGGGTCGGATAGTGGTTGCCGTCTACGGTCTCGTGGGCCCGGCGACGCCAGAGACCGATGCCATGGTCCTGGAACATCAAGGCTCGCAGGTCGTGGAGGTAGCCGCCTTCCGCGTGGGTGAGGTCGCCGAAGACCCCCGCCTTCACCATCTCCAGCAGGGCCAATTCCAACTCGCCATAGCAGGTGTTCTGCAGCATCAGGCAGTGGCGTCGCGTGCGTTCGCTCGCCTCCACCAACGCCCAGCAGCCCTCCAAGGTCAGGGCCGCCGGCACCTCCAACCCCACATGGGCACCGCCTTCCAGGGCCGCCAGCGCCATCGGGACATGGCAGTCCCAGGGGGTGTCGATGAAGATCAGATCCAGATCTTCCCTTGAGCACAGGCCTCGGTAGGCCTCCGGGTCAGGGCCGTAGGCTGCGGCATGGGGACGCCCCGCGGCACGCAACGTATCCGTGACTTCCGACAGATGCCGCGGGTTCACATCACAGACGGCCCGGATCTCCACGCCCTCAAGCAACAGCAGCTGCGAGAGCCGCCGCTGACCCCGGGTGCCCACCCCGATCAAGCCGACACGCACGACCGGGGTCGCCGCGAACGGCACGCCCATCATGGTCGGCAGGTCAGCACCCATCAGCATGTGGAAATCTCGAATCGAAGAACACAAGGATGAAACACGGAGAACACGGGGATCACGGAGATAAGCACGGAGAGAATCCTCCGCCAAGAACGAGATCCCTGCCCGCCCAACACCGCACCCACTCCGTATCCCAAGCATTTTCCGCGTTTAAATCACTTTTCCCAGTGCTCTCCACTCTGGAAACAGAACCAATACGGAGAACACCGAGATCATCTCGGTGACTGCCTCCGTGATCTCTATGCTCTCCGTGTTTCATGCCTTCGCTTTCAGGCCTTCCAGTTTCCCCGGGTGAAGTCGGGGAACTTCTGGGGGATGCCGCCGTTCTTGACGCTGGCGATGGAGAGCGGGAAAGGTGCGGACCAGGCGGCGGCGTCGTAGACATCGAAGTCCGGCACGAGGCCCTCCCTCAGGCACTCCACGACCCGGTAACTCATGATGTAGTCCATGCCGCCGTGGCCACCGGTCTTGCGGGCCAGTTCGCCCACGCGCTGCCACAGCTCGTGCTGATACTGCTCGCGATAGGGCTTCAGGGCCTCCTCGCCCTCGATCCACTCGTGCTTGCCAGACTTGCGGGCCACCGCATCGATGTAGAGACGCTCGGGATAGTCGGCGAAGGCGCCCTCGCTGCCCTGGATCAGGTTGTGGCGGGTGTAGGGGCGGGGCGTCACCACGTCGTGCTGGAGCATGATGGTGCGACCCTTGGCGGTGCGAATGATGCTCGTGTTCATGTCGCCGCAGACATACTTCTCGCCGCGGCCCTTGAAGCGCCTGGCCTGGTCCTCGGACATGGCGGCCTCCAGGCTGGAGAAGCTCACGATGCTCTCCAGGCGGTCGCCCTTGTGGATGCCCATGTACCAGCAGACCGGGCCGAGGCCGTGGGTCGGGTAGAGGTTGCCGTCGGCGCGGGTGTGCCAGGCACGGCGCCAGAGGGCCTCGCTGACGTACTTGCCCTCCTTGTTCTGGGCGTTCACGACCCCGCGCAGATCGTGGATGTAGGCCGCCTCGCCGTGGGTGAGGGTGCCGAAGAGGCCCTTCTGGACCATGGCGAGCACCATCATCTCGTTGTCGCCGTAGCAGCAGTTCTCCAGCATCATGCAGTGCTTGCGAGTGGCTTCAGAGACGCGCACCAGCTCCCAGCACTCCTCCAGGGTCACGCCCGCGGGCACTTCCACGCCCGCATGCTTGCCGTGCTTCATGGCGCAGACGGCCATGGGGGTGTGCCATTCCCAGGGCGTGGCGATGTAGATCAGGTCCAGGTCGTCGCGCTTACAGAGCTGTTCGAAGGCCTTCTCCGCAGGGCCGTAGGTGGCAGGCTCGGGCTTGCCCGCCTTGGCGCAGCGGGCCTTGGCCCGATCCAGAGCGACGGGATCGACGTCGCAGACCGCTTTGATCTCGCAACCCGGCACCTGAAGCAGGTCCCGCAGGAGGCTGGTGCCCCGGGCACCGACGCCGATGAGGCCGATGCGAACCACGGCGTGCTTCTCGAAAGGCACGTTCTTCATGGTCTTGGTGGAGGCCTTGGCGGGGGCGACCGCCTTCTTGTCCGCGGCCAAGGCAGGAAGTGCCGCCGCAGCGGCTCCCGTGACCTGGATGAAGGAGCGGCGCGACAAGGATTCGTTCGACATCGAGAGTCCTCCCAAGACCTCGGGACCCATCCCGCAGGGCGTGTTGGATTATTACACAACCAGGCCCAGATGCCATTTCCCGAATTCACCTCAAACAATCCCATACACCATCAAAGGTCCGCAATCAGCGCTCACGCCTCATGTGTTGGAAAGCCACACAACCAACCCCGTGGACCACTGTTCCACGTGGAACGTCTTTGCATGGGAAGTCACCCCGTTGTAACCGCAAAGGCGGGCTTGGAATCCATTTAGGAGCGCCACTGACGGCGTCGGGAGTTTCGCGTGATTGGATCGGTCCGGGTTCCCCACCCCGAGCCTGCCCACGGCGGGCCTTCCCCACATCTTTCCGGAGCCTCTGCTTTCCCGCCGATGTGTCTCCTGCCCTATGCCATCCTCGAACCAATTCCCCTTTTCCATTCTTGAGGCCACCTCCGGAGGCTGTGCATGCACCCTTACGACCGGGCCCTGCGGTTCATCCTGCCCATCGGCGCCGTGGCCCTGCTTGCCACCGTCGGCCTGGTGGGCTGGTTCACGCAGCCTGACCGCTTCACCAAGGGGGTTGCCCCCCAGCAGCCCATTCCGTTCAGCCACCAGCTGCACGCCGGGACGATGAAGATCAGCTGCCAGTACTGCCACGCGGACGCGAGCCGCAGCCGCAGTGCGGGCATTCCCTCCGTGGATACCTGCATGGGCTGCCACAAGGTCACCAAGACCGACAGCCCGCACATCCAGAAGCTCACCAAGCACTTCCAGACCGGTGAGCCCCTGGTGTGGAACCGCGTGCATGACCTGCCGGACCACGTGTTCTTCGATCACCGCCCCCACGTGAACGGCGGCGTGGCCTGCCAGACCTGCCACGGCGAGGTCCAGACCATGAAGGTGGTGAGCCGCGAGATGGGCATGCGCATGTCCAACTGCCTCTCCTGCCACCGCGATCCCCATGCCGCCCTGCCCAAGGGCTCCCCGATCAAGAAGGCCGGCGAACACTGCGCCGCCTGCCACCGCTAGGAGCACCCGCATGAGCGCCTTTGAACGCAGAACCCTGCTGGGCAGCCTCACGGCCCTCGCCCTGTCACCGCTGGCCATGGGCCGCGGCTTCCTGGCCCAGCTCTTCCAGAAGCACGAGGAAGCCCCTCGTCCCCAGGTGAACCCCCCTTCCCAGTCGGTGCAGCGCCGTGGATGAGTACGTGAAGACCTCCGAGCCTGAAGTGATCGAGAAGCCGCGCCACTGGCGCACCCTCGACGAACGTGACGAGACCCCCGCCGCCCGCCTGGCCGCCCACGACGAGTTCGTGGTCGGAGCCGTGGACCCCGCGGTGCCCCGGGACACCTTCGTCTCCCGCCGCGATTTCATGGGCCTCGTGGCCGCCGCCTCCGCCCTGGTGGGCACTGCCGCCTGCAGCAAGCGCAAGAAGGGCACCATCGTGCCCTACACCAAGCGCCCCCAGGAGATCGTGCCCGGCGTCGCCACCTACTACGCCACCACCTTCCCCGAAGGCCGCCGCGCCTACCCCGTGCTGGTGAAGACCCGCGAGGGCCGCCCCATCCACATCCAAGGCAACGACGAGCACCCGACCCTGAAGGGCAAGACCAGCCCCCGCGCCGTGGCGGACGTCCTGCGCCTCTACGATCCGGACCGCCTCCGGGCTCCGAAAGCCAAGGGCGGCGAGATCAGCTGGAAGGATGCCGACGCGCGCCTGCTGAACGCCTTCTCCGGCGCCAAGAGCTCCGGCAAGCCCGTGTTGCTCCTGACCGGCGCCCTCGCCTCTCCCACCACCCGCAGCCTCGTGGCCGACCTCCAGAAGGTGCTGCCTTCCCTGGAGCATCTGGCCTGGGAACCAGTCGCGGGGGATGCCGCCCAGGCGGCCCTCACCGCCAGCTACGGCCAGCCGGTGCAGCTCCGCCCCCGGATGGACAAGGCGGAGGTCATCCTCAGCCTCGGCGCCGACTTCCTGAACGGCGATGAGCCGGAGGCCATCCGCGCCTTCGCCGCCAAGCGCCGCCTCGAGAAGGCCTCCGATCACGGGATGAACCGCCTCTGGGTGGTGGAGGGCGCCATGTCCCTCACCGGCCAGAACGCCGACCAGCGCCTCACCGTGCGCCCCAGCCGCCTCGCCCAGGTCGCCTTCGCCCTGGCCAAGGAACTGGCCCCCGGCCACCCCGAACTGGGCGCCGCCGCTCTGCCCACGGACCTCCACATCCCCGGCGCCACCTGGAAGCAGCTGGTGTCCGACCTCAAGCACGCCGGCGCGGAAGCCCTGGTCCTCTGCGGCGAGGCCATGCCGGCGGAAGCCCACCGCGCCGCCCACCTGCTGAACCAGATCCTGGGCTCCAAGGCCCTGGAGTTCGACACCCCCCAGGTGCTGGCCTCCAACCAGCAGCTGGAGGCCACCGCCCAGAAGCTGAAGGCCGGCGCCTATGCCGCCATCCTGCTCTGGGGCGTGAACCCGGTCTACGCCCACCCCAAGGCCGACCTCTGGCAGGAAGCCCTCGCCCGCGCCCCCTTCAAGGCCTGGCTGGGCCTGATGGAGGACGAGACGAGCGCCCGCTGCGATCTGAGCCTGCCTGAGAGCCACTGGCTCGAGGCCTGGGGCGACTACACCCACGGCCCCGCCCATGTCCTGCAGCAGCCCACCATCGCCCCGCTGTACGACACCCGCCAGGGCGAGGAAGTCCTCCTGGGGCTGATCCGCGGGCTGGGGGGCCAAGCCGCCGCAGAGTATTACCAGGCCATCCAGGCGCGCTGGCAGCGCGAGGTCCAGCCCAACGGCAGCCTCGCCTCCTTTGAGCGCTTCTGGCAGGCCGCCCTGCACGATGGCCTCGTGAAGAAGGATGGCGCCACCGCCGCCCCCTCCTTCAATCCCGCGGGCGTGAAGGAGGCCGTCGCGAAGGCCGCCAGCAGCACGGGACTCGAATTGGTGCTGACCGCCTCCGCCCAGGTGCTGGACGGCCGCTACGGCAACAACGGCTGGCTCCAGGAACTGCCGGACCCCGTCACCAAGGCCGCCTGGGGCAACCCGTTGGCGATCTCCATGGCGGATGCCAAGGCCCTCGCCCTCAAGGATGGCGACCAGGTGAAGCTCACCGCGGGCGACCGCAACCTGCTGCTGCCGGTCCTCGTGCAGCCGGGCCAGGCCAAGGGCGTGCTCTCTCTGGCCCTGGGCTACGGCCGGGCCGTGGGTGGCGTTGCCAAGGGGATCGGCACCAACGCCTTCGCCCTGCTCGGCCTAGACACCAGCAGCCCCAATGTCCGCACCGGCGTGACCCTGACGCCCACGGGCCGACGGGTGGAGATGCCCCGCACCCAGGCGCATCACCGCATGGAAGGCCGGGACCTCGTGCGTTCCTGGACGCTGGCGGAGTTCGCCCACCACGAGGAGCACCCCCACAAGCCCCACGTGCTGCACACCCTCTACCCCGAGATGAAGTTCCCCGAGCAGAAGTGGGGCATGGTCATCGACCTGTCCTCCTGCGTGGGCTGCAGCGGCTGCGTGCTGGCCTGCGGCAGCGAGAACAACGTGCCGGTGGTGGGTCCCGAGCAGGTGGCCAAGGGCCGTGAGATGCACTGGCTGCGCATCGACCGCTACTACGAGGGCGACGCGGAGAATCCCAAGGCCGTGCACCAGCCCATGCTCTGCCAGCACTGCGACCACGCGCCCTGCGAGAACGTGTGTCCCGTGAACGCCACGAACCACAGCCCGGATGGCCTGAACCAGATGGCCTACAACCGCTGCGTGGGCACCCGCTACTGCGCCAACAACTGCCCCTACAAGGTGCGGCGCTTCAACTTCCTGGAGTACACCGCCGGGAAGACCGATCCCGAGAGTCTCGTCTACAACCCCGAGGTCACCGTGCGCCCCCGCGGCGTCATGGAGAAGTGCAGCTTCTGCGTGCAGCGCATCAACGACGGCCGCATCCGCGCCAAGGGCGAGAACCGCCCGATCCGCGACGGCGAGATCGCCCCCGCCTGCGCCGTGGCCTGCCCCGCCGACGCCATCGTCTTCGGGGACCTGAACGATCCCAAGAGCCTCGTGTCCAAGCTCGCCCAGAGCGGCCGGCAGTACAAGGTCCTCGAGGAACTGGGCGCCCGTCCCGCGGTCACCTACCTCGCCAACCTGCGCAACCCAGGCCACGAAGAGGGGGGACGGCATGCATAAAGGAACAAGATTGAGCCACGAAGGGCCACGAAGGGCCACAAAGACGCGCTGTGCGCGCAAGGCAAATCAAGGCTCCCAGTCGATTTCGCATCTCTGGCCAACAGGAGGGGGGGCTGTCCTTCGGCCACCGCTTTCCATGGCATCGGTGCAAGACCTGACTTCAGTTCTTGCTTTCCTTCGTGGTCCTTTGTGGCCCCTCTCGGTATCCGCGTTCGCGGATACGCGAGACATGGAGCTGTTCGTGGCTAAAAGCCTGACCGCCGAGGAGCACGCCCATGTCGCATGATCACGCCTCCGCGCTTCCCGGCGCCCTGGTGGAGCCGGAACTCACCATCGGCAAGGTGACGCCGGGCCAGCTGGACGACCAGGTGCTCGGCCACACCGAGACGAAGCCGCCCCGCAAGTGGTACCTCTGGCTGGCCCTCACCGTCACCTGCATGCTGATCGGCTTCGGCTTCATCGGCTGGACGTTCTACAAGGGCATCGGCGCCTGGGGCAACAACAGCCCCGTGTTCTGGGCCTTCGACATCATCAACTTCGTGTTCTGGGTGGGCATCGGCCACGCGGGCACGCTGATCTCGGCCATC
>CAYQAS010000135.1:0-10276 GCA_964415525.1 uncultured Solibacteraceae bacterium | reverse complement strand
CGATGTCCTTGGGGTCGATGCCGTGCGTGTCGGCGTAGTAGGTCTTGATGATCGACCCGAACATCTGCTGCGGGCTCTTCGCCGTGCTGAGGTTGGGGATGTACTCGGGATAGAAGTGTTCAAGGTACTTCACCCAGCCCGGACTGCAGCTCGTGAACTGCGGGAAGACCGCGGATTCACGGGTGAGCAGGGCATTCTTCAGGCGAAGCAGGAGCTCTGTGCCTTCCTCCAGGATCGTCAGGTCCGCGGTGAAGTTCGTATCGAAGATCCGGTCGAACCCGCACATCTTCAAGGCGGTATTCAACTCGAAGGTGAGGGGCACGCCGGCAGGCTTCCCGAAGCATTCGCCGATGGCCGCGCGGGGGCTGGGTGCGGTCTGGATCACAACGTGCTTCTTGGGATCGTCAATTGCGGCCCAGACCTCGTCCGTCTGGTCGTTGGCGCGCAGGGCGCCTGTGGGGCAGCGGTTGATGCACTGCCCGCAGTTGATGCAGACGACATCCCCCAGAGGTTTTTCGAGGAAGGTGCCGATGTGGCTCTTGTCCGAGCGGCCCAGCACTTCGATGGTGCCGACTTCCTGCAGGTCAATGCAGGTGCGGACACAGCGTCGGCACATGATGCACTTGTCGTTGTCCCGCACCACGGAGTAGCTGGAGCGGTCGATATCCCAGCGCTTCGTTTCCGGACGACCGAAGCGGAAGAAGTCCACGCCGTTGTCCTTGGCCAGCTTCTGCAGCTCGCAGTTGTTGTTGCGGCCGCAGGTGTAGCACTCGCCGTAGTGTTCGCTGAGAAGAAGGTCGATCACATGCCGCCGGGCTCGGCGGACCTTCTCAGTGTGGGTCTTCACCTTGATGGGGGCGCTGATTGGAAAGGCGCAGGCGGCCTGGAGGTTGCGCTGGCCTTCCACTTCCACCACGCACACCCGGCAGACGCCGGCCACGCAGAGGTCAGGATGGTGGCAAAGGGTGGGAATGTGGACGCCCATGGCGGCGGCGGCGTCGAGGATGGTGGTGCCCAGAGGCACCTTGGTCTCGATGCCGTTGATGGTCACGCTGACCCTGCCGCCGATGGCGCTGGGGTCGGAGGGCCGCGTCATGGTCTGGGACTGCTGGCTAACGGGGGCGCGGCGGGTTTCTTCTGTGGCGGTTGTCATGGTCATTCCCTCCCTCACGCGTGGCTGCAGGTGCGGCCCATGATCTCGTCGCGGAAATGGTTCACGACGCAGATGAAGGCGTTGGGACTGCTCTGACCGAGGCCGCACTTGGAGGTGATCTGCATGGATTCTCCGAGGCTCACGAGCTCCTTGAGGTAACTCATGGAACACTTGCCGCGGCGCAGGAGCTCCACGCCCTCCAAGAGCTTGGCGTTGCCGAGCCGGCAGGGCGTGCACTGTCCGCAGGACTCGTCGACGAAGAAATCCAAGAAGTTGTGGAGCACATCGAGCATGTCGCGCTGGGGTCCGAAGACGATGACGCTCCCGCCCGTGGCCACATCTTCGTAGGCGATGGTGCGGTTGAAGTCCGATGCGGGGACCAGGGTTCCGGAGGCGCCGCCGATCTGCACGGCTTTGGCGTTCTCTCCGCCGATTTCCTTGAGCAGATCCGCGATGGTGATTCCGAGTGGGAACTCGTAGACACCGGGGCGGGTGCAGTCGCCGCTGACGGAGAAGATTTTGATGCCGGTGCTCTTCGCGGTGCCTGTCGCCTTGAACCAGTCGGAACCCTTCTGGAGGATGCAGGCCGCCCAGGCCAGGGTTTCCACATTGTTGACGACGCTCGGGCGGTCGAGATATCCCGTGTTCACAGGGAAGGGCGGGCGATTGCGAGGTTCGCCACGGAAGCCTTCCAGGCATTCGATCAGCGCGGTTTCCTCGCCACAGATGTAGGCACCCGCGCCGAGGAACACGTGGATATCGAACGTCAGCCCCTGTCCGAGGATGTTCTCCCCAAGCAGGTTCTGCTGTCGGCGCCGTTCGAGGACGGCTTCGAGATGCGGCTTGAGGTAGGTGTACTCCCCGCGGAGGAAGACGATGCCCTCCTTGGCGCCTACGGCCTTGGCGGCGACGGTCATGCCTTCAAACACCATGTCGGTGTGTTCCAGCAGGATCACCTTGTCCTTGAAGGTGCCGGGCTCACCTTCATCCGCATTGCAGATGATGTATTTCCGGCTGCCCTTGGCGGAGGCTGCGAAATTCCACTTGGTGCCGGTGGGGAAGCCCGCGCCGCCGCGGCCCTTGAGGCCCGAGGCGCCGATCTCGGCGATGATGTCAGGGCGGGAAAGCTCGAACGCCCTTTTCAGGCCGGCTTCGGGCGTCATCTGACTGAAGGTCGGGAGCGCAGTCATACGAGCTGAACCTCCTTCCTTTCCGTGGCATGGACGCCGAAGACCCTTCGGCACTCCTCGAGCAGGTCGTGGACCTTCTCGGCGGTGACGCGGGTGTAGACCTTGTCGTTCACCAGAAGCGCAGGGCCCTGGTCACACATGCCCATGCAGCTCGCCCATTCCAGGGTGAATTTGCCATCGGACGTCGTCTTGCCGAACGGGATGCCCAGATCATTTTCGAGCTGGCGCTGCACGCGGCTCTTGCCCTGCATGTCGCAGGAGATGGTGCGGCACAGGCGAATGACGAACTTGCCCTGGGGCTGGTCGCCCAAGAAGGCGTAGAAGGAGGCCACGCTGTGGACCTCCACCGGGTGGATGCCCAACTCGTGTGCGATGAGCTGCATGGCATGGCTAAAGATGCGCTGGTGCTTGCGCTTCACTTCTTGAAGCATGGGCACGAGGGCGGAGCGGCTGTGCCCGTGCTGTTCGGCCAGGGTCTTGATCTCCTGGGCGAGACGGTCGCGATCGGTCATGAGCATGGATGCCTCCCTACCGCGCCAGCAGTCGGGCCACCGTCTGCACGAGGGTGGCGGGTTCAACGGGTTTGGGCACGAAGGCGTCCACAGGCACCATCTCGTCGTCCTGGCCAAAGGCCAAGCCGCTGGCGCTGGCCACGCTCGTAAGCATGAGGATCGGCAGGCGATTGCCTTTCCGCCGCAGTTCCTGGGCCATGAGGAAACCGTCATCCGGTTGTTCCATCATCACGTCGAGGATGAGCAATTCCGGGTTGAAGCTCGCGACTTTGGCCAGCCCATCTGGGCGATTGTAGGCCACGTCGGTCTCGTGTCCCTCACGCTCCAGGAAGAGCTGGCTAGCTTCGACGATGTCGGGGTCGTCGTCCACGATGAGGATGCGTGCCATCGGATGCTCCTTTGGAAGGGCCTCCCTGGTAGGGAAGGCCGATGCCGAGACATAGGACTCACCAGCCCTCAGGGGCCGGTCACTCCGCTGCGTCTCACGGGGGAAGGGTGTGTAGGTGCAGTTGGATGGAAAACTGGCTGCATCCTAAGCCAGGGTTAACGCCCGGTCCAGGAAGAAAAACAGGAGCGTTCAAATTGTTTCAAGGTCGACAGAATGAGTCGGTTATGCCGAAAAAAGACAACCGAGTTGTTTTTGGTTGAAAGCGACTGAATGGTGACTTGCGTGGAGCTTAGGTGTTTCTGTCACGGAGAACGGTCCGTTTGAATCGTTGACGACTTGTAAACGTGATGTCGGTCAACCCGGGGGGGGTGCGGTTTAGAATCAAAAAATGGCGACTGCCCCGCGCTTCGGCCGCTCCTTCTATCTCGTCTGGACCTTCTACCTCCTCAGTTTCACGGCGGTATACCAGCTCCTCCCGACGCTGCCTTTCCACCTGAGAACCTTGGGGGTGGGGCTCGCCGAAAGCGGGCGATTCACCACCACCTTCATGATCGGGAGTGGCATTGGCGCTTTGTTCACCGGTCTGCTTGGTGATCGCTACGGCCAGAAGCGGATCTTGGGAGCCGCCACCCTCCTCGCCATGGTGTGTTTCCTCCTCTACGCCGTGTTCACCCGGCCGTGGATGTTCATGGCACTGGGACTGGCGCATGGGGTGGTGTGGTCTGGTTTCCGTACCGCGACTCTGGCCTGGGTGGGAGGCTACCTGCCGGAAAGCCAGCGTTTGGACGGCCTGGCCCTGTTCGGGATGGCGGCTCCGGGAGGCGCCGCCCTTGGACCCATGCTCGGCCTCTGGTTGATGCCCGGGCTGGGATTCCGAGGGTTGATGCTGGTTCTGGCCGGTCTCATCTTCCTGCTGCATCTGCTGGTGTCGCGCCTTCCGGATGCCCCGCAGCCCACCAAACGGCCCCGCCTTCAATACCGCTGGCCGGGAAACTGGCTCCTCATTCCCATGGGCATCCTGGCCTGCCTAGCTTTGAGCTACGGGGCGATTCCCTCGTATTCGGCGCAGGAAGCCAAGGCGCTGGGCTTCCTCTGGCCCTCGGCCCTCCTCTCCTGCTACGCCCTGGGTATGGTGCTCATGCGTCTGGGAATGGCTCTCCGGGGCATTGGCACGGATCCCCAGCGTCTGCTGGTGCCCATGCTGCTCATGACCTTCTTGGCGGCGGTGGCCCTGGCGGTGCTCCCGGGCGGACTGTCTCGGCACATCCTCTCCGGGGCCTTCTATGGTGCGGGTTTCGGGATGGTCCACACGCTCCTGTTCGCCCACGCGATGGTTCACGCCAAGCCCGAACAGCGGGGATTGGCGCTGGGCACTCAGTATTTCGCCTACGACGCAGGCATCGGGCTGGGCAGCCTCGTGATGGGATTTCCCATGGAGCACTTCGGGTACCGCTGGGGATGGGGCTTCGGCGCCTTGGCGCTCGGTCTGGCCCTGGCGCTTGGAATGCGGCTCCGCAGTGGGCGCTGGAAATCCTGAACCGGGAACCCCTTGGGGTGATGTGGCATACTGATGACATCACGTTGCTCGTGGCCCCGATCGACTTCCAGACTTCCTAATTCTTCACTCATGGCGACTTCCATACCTATGGCCGGGGCCGGCGAGCCTCACCGCATTCTGCTGGTGCTCGCGGATCTTCGCGGCTTCTCCCGGTATACACGCGCCTCCCGCATGGCTGCGATCCATGGGCGGGGCATCCTGGCGGACCTCCTTCAGCGCTTGGCCGATGGGACTTCCGGACCATGGAACCTCGGCCGGATCGATGGGGACGGCCTGAATTTCGTCCTGGATCTTGATGGCGTGGATGGGGTTCCCGAAGGGTTTCATGCCCGACTGGAGGCCCTCGTTCAGGGGTTCCTCTGGCGACAACAGGAACTGGTGGCCGCGAATACGTGCCCCTGTGAAGCCTGTCAGGCGGTACAGCGGATTCGACTGAAGGTGCTCGTCCACTGCGGCACGGCCCTGGTTCGGGTCAGAAAAGGACGCGTGGAGGCGACGGGGGCGGACGTGAATCAGGCCTACCGGCTCCGGGATCGCGACCTACATGCGGTCACCCACCTCCTGTTGACTCCTTCCGCATGGAAGGTGCTCGGAGGGGGGGCCGAATTCGACGCCGTGGACCTTGGCCCTGCCCATGAAGGTGACGACCCAGCCTACCTCCGGACCTTCGAAGGGCTGGAGGAGATGCCCCCTGCTTCCCGATGGGCTCGGATCAGGCTCACCATCCGGAAGATGACCTGGGATTTCCGATTCCGCTCCGACCCGGAAGCCTGAATCGCCGTTATGCCGCTGGCAGCCGAAGGTGCACCTTGGTGCCGACGCCTTCGGAGCTCTCCAGGTAGAGCAGGCCTCCGTGGGCGAGGAGGATGCGGTGGCAGACCGCCAGCCCCAGGCCGGTGCCGCCGCGGAAGGTGGTGTAGAAGGGATCGAAGACCCTCAGGAGGGCCTCCGCCGGGATCCCGCATCCGTTGTCCTCCAGGACGAGCCGCCAGTGCGGGATTCCGTCGATCTTCTCCCGGATGGCCTTCAGGTTGAGCCTGCCCTTGGGTTGGTCCTCCAGGGCCTTGATGGCGTTCTGGATCAGGTTGGTGCCCACCTGCCTCAGGAGGCCCGGATCCGCCTGCCATGCGGCCTCTGCGGGCACCTTGTTGGTCCACGCCAGACTGGCAGGGCGTCGCTGGCCCGCCATCAGCTCGTCCCAAAAGACGCCAAGGCTGATGCGTTCCGGTTTGGGATTCAGGTCCCGGCTGAACGTGAGGGTGTTGCCCACCAGGGTGTTGAGCCGGTGCACGCCCTCCTGGATGCGCTCCACCAGTTCCAGCTGCTCCGGGCGGTCCGCCAGATCCTGGGCCAGCATCCCGGCGAAGAGACTTAGCCCACCCAGCGGATTGCGGATTTCATGGGCCAGTTCGGCCGCCATGAGGCCCATGGCCTGGAGTCGGTCCTCGCGGTTGGCCTGCTGGGCCCTCAGATGAGCCTCCGTGACATCTCGCAGGGTGATGACCCGTCCGGCTTCCGTGGGACGCATCTCCTGCTCGAAGTAACGATCGGCGCCGTCTCCGGACCGGAATTGGCGGAGACCCGTGGGGGATTTCGGTTCCCAGGGATTCGGCCCATCCAGGAAAGTGCCTTCGAGGCCGCGCGGACGGTTGGAGAACCGGAGTTCGCCCTGCTCTCCGGTCACCCAGATGCCGAAGGGCACCACGTCGAGCACGGTCTCCAGCTCGTTCTGCAGCCGCGCCAGACGGCCTTCCAGGGCGCCGTAGCGGGTCTGGAGCTGCTCCGATGCCTCGGTGAAGGCGGCAAAGGCTTCCAGGAGGGCCTTGGAATCGTGGATTTCCGTCATCGACCGGATCCTTGAATCAGCGATTGAAGGGCCTCTCGATCTGCGCCACGGGGTTCGGAGGCGACGATCTCCTGCAGGGCGGTGCGGGCAGGCGTGCTATTCAGCGCCAGCAGGGCCTTGGCCGCTGCCAGTCGGACAGGAAGGGGCTCCGCGGAGGTGAAGATCCGCCCCTTGCGACGCAGGAGTTCCGTGAGCGTGCCAAGGCTCTCAGGGCGCCCCAGGAGGCCGAGCACCTCGATGGCCTTGATCCGCAGCCGTTCGGAAACGCGGGCGTCCGAGGCAAAGGGCTGCAGCGCCGCGGCGGCGCGAGGGCTCTGGATCTGTCCCAGGCCGAATAGGATCTCCAATTGGGTGTCGGGGTCCGTGACCGGCAGCAGCTCCAGCAGGGGACCATCCGAGGTGGGGCCACCCAGCTTCCAGAGTGCCCGCACGGCGGCCTGTCGCACCCGTGGATCCCGATGGCGCAGGCACTGGGCCACGTCCTCCAACAGGCCCGCATGGCCCAGTTCCGAAAGCAGGTTGAGGGCATTGCGCACCACGAACCAGGAGGGATGCGTCAGCGCGTTCCGCAGCGCGGGAACGGCGGCCTCGCCGAGGCCCCGCATCACTTCCATGAGGCGGCCCCGACGGCGGCGATCGGGTTCGGAGGCGAGCCGCTCCATGAGCGCCGTGGCGCCTGGATGCTCCAGGAATTCAAAGAAGGGAATCGCCTCCAGATGAATCTGTGCGGGCTCCATGCCGTGGAGCACTTCGAAGGCACCGTCCATGGGGCTTTCGGCGCAGAGCAGGGAGAGCATCCGCTCGAACGCGGGGGGCAGATCCTCTCGACCCTCGCCCAGGACCTCCAGGAGGCCCCTCATCTCCCGCAGCAGCTCGGACACGGGGCCAAGCTCCTTGCGGCGCAGGAGACAGGCCAGCAGTGTGCCGAGGGCGGTCGTCGTGAGATCCAGGAGCGGTGGGAGGGGCTCCCAGGCGAAGTGGGTCTTGAGGCCGTCCAGGAGGGGGCCTTCCGCTTCATGGGGGAAACAGGCGTCGCAAAGCCAATCGGTGATTCCTGCCAAAGTTCGCAGGGCTGCTTCCCTGGGGCCGGGTTGCTCGCTGGACAGGCGCAGAATCAGGTGGTCGAGAAGGGCCAGGAAAGTCTCGGTGCGGCCCTGTTCCAGCAGCCTGCGCAGGAAGGCGAGGCGCTGCTCCAGGGTGAGCTCCCAGAACAGGCGGGGATCCTCGACCTGCCGGATCTGGGTTTCCACCGGTTGGCCATCCCAGTTCATCTGACGGACCAGGTCCTCCACCCGTTCGAAGCCGAGACCATCCTGCTGAAGGCGTCCTGTCAGTGCTTCCAGCCAGGTCTGCCGATCCGGTGTGCCTCGCAGGAGGTCATAGAGCGCGCTGCGCAGGCCGTTCCAGTCGGCGCCCTGGGAGAGGAGGCGGGACGTGGCGCTGGCGAAGAGTTCGGGAGCGAGGGCTTGGAATGAGATGCGGAGGGCCGCTGGCATGGCGGCGAGGCTACTCTGGCCTGAAAGGATGGAGAGCTGGTGGGCACCATCCAGATCCATGAGCGCCTTGCGGAAGGCCTCCAACTGGTGGCTGGGAGGCAGGGAGGCGCCCCAGCCCTGTCGTTCGGCATAGGTGCCGAGCTGGGCGAGGTCGGCGGGGGGCAGTGCTCCCGCAAAGGGGGGATCCCAGGGCATGCGCGGCACGGCGCCCCCCAGGAGGTCATCCAGGCCCCGGTCCATCACGGCGGAATGGAGGTAATCCATCCAGCCAGACACGAGCGGCGCAGCGGAGAAATCATCCAGGGGATTCGAACCAAAGGCTGGGGGCGCTTCTGCACCAGCACCCGTGGCCGGGCGTGCTTCCTGGCCCGTGCCTTCTCCGCCGGCACCATCGGGTTCGCCCTCGCGGATCTCTCGATACTGGGTCTGGGTCAAGGTGATCCGCTTCAGGCCGAGGGTGTCGAAGACGCGGGCCACGCCGCCCTGCTCGTCCAATTTCGCGGGCTTGAGGAGGAGGATCTGCAGGAAGCCCTGGCATTCCTCCACCGTGGTGCCCGGCTGAATGACCACCCCGGCGATGGATCGCTCGGCGAACTGCCGGGTCAGCGCTTTCACGTGAAGGTTCAGGCCCTCCACGGGCTGGCCATCCACAAAGATCACGCCGTTGCTCACGACCAGTTGAAGGCTCGGGCGTTCTGCCAGCCAGGTGGCGAGTGCCGCGTGGAGGGCCCGAAGGGCCTCGGCGGAACGTGGGTGAGAGGCGGTGTACATGGACATCGCCTTGAGGGCGAGCTGGATGGCCTGGGCGAGGTCTGGAAAAAGCATCATGGAAGGGCTCCCTCCATGGGATCGGCCCATTCCCGCTTTAACTGGAGGTAGTGCCGATCGAGAAATGCGAAGCGGCGCTCGGCCTCCTGCCGCGCGGGCGCTGTGTTCATGCTGGTCACGATGCCGCGGGCCAGCTCCAGCCATGCGATGCCGCGCTTCAGGACATCCGCTGTCGAGAGGGGCTGGAAGGCCCCGCTGACGGCCACAAAGTGCACCAGACTGGCGGCACCGAGCTTGCTGAGCTTGTCCGCGTCCCAGAGGCAGGCCGCCTCCAGGGGCTCCAGCCGGTGACTCAGGCGAAGGCCCACGTGGCGTTCGATGGCCACCTTCACTGCGGGGATCTTGTCGGTCGGAAAATCGGTGCCCGCCAGGATGTCCTCCACTGCGGCGCTGGCGTCCTGGGCGTGGTGATCCTTGCCCTGGGGATCCTTCAGGCGCTTGCGGCAGTCGTGGAGCCAAGCTGCGCATTCCACCGTGTCGAGGTCGGCACCGACCTTCGGAGCGAGCCAGCGCGCGAGTTTGACAACCGCGAGGGTGTGCTCGAATCGATAGTCGAAAGGAGCTCGGGTGCCATCCGGAGTCTCGTGCGAGAGATGCCAGAAACGCCGTGCATCAGCCTCCGTGAAGGCTTTCAGCGCGGCTTCACATCGTTCTCGCCATGGCTTCATGGGGCGATTGTGCCATGGTCAGAACCGGCAGGAGACATCCCCTCGCGCCCAGGCCTGACAGGCCAGCCGCTCATCGGCTCCGGCGCCCTTGGCCTCGAGCATTTGGCGCTCCTTGTTGCCCACTGGAGTGAGCCTGTTCGCACCTTCGAGGATGGTCACCCGGCAGGTGCCACAGCGGGTGTGGCCGCCACAGGTATGGGGCAGGGGCGCTCCAGCTCGGCCCGCCAGCACGAGAAGGCTCTGCTCCCGTTCGCATTCGGTGGTGTGCGTGGTGCTGGACGTGAACGTGACCTGGAACATGGATTCTCCCTTTGCCTTTCGGATGCTCGTTGGAAGGCATGACGTGACGCGGATCCGGAATGCATATCCATGCGGGTTCCCGTACACATCCGCCCTGTCAAAGGCTTGTCCCACGTGAAGGTGCGGGGCGCGATCCCTGGGGAATGGATGCATAGGCAGGATGTGTGCATCGAAATTCGCGAATGGTCCTTTGTAACAAAAGATCCCAAAAGACTTACATCTTCCAAGTGGGCGGGCCGCAGCTAAACTCTCTCTTTTTCTTCGTTTGAAAGGTGCCCATGACCAAGAAGATCGCCCTCATCGCCATTGGTGGAAACGCCCTTCTCAAGGAGAAGGA
>CAYQAS010000134.1:0-10338 GCA_964415525.1 uncultured Solibacteraceae bacterium | reverse complement strand
TCCTTCACGTTGCTCTCGCAGCCCGGCGTGGCGATGACCTCCGCGCCGATCTCCGCCAGCCAGGTGAAGCGTTCCTTCGACATGTTCTCCGGAAGCACCGCCACCGGCACGCAGCCCAGGATCACGCTGTCGAAGGCGCCGCCACGGCAGTAGTTCCCCGTGCTGGGCCACACCGCCTTGTGCTTCTCCGGGTCGAAGACCCCGCTCACGAGCCGCGGCACGAGACACCCGAAGGCCGCGCCGACCTTATGGGCGCCGGTGGGGAAGTACTTCCCGATCATCCCGAAGATCCGCGCCTTCACGCCGGTCAGGGCCTGGGGGATCTCCAGCACGTTCACGCCTCCGAACCGGCCGGTGGTGATGTCGTTCTTCCACGAAATGCGGAAGAGGTTCACGGGATCCACATCCCAGAGGCCCACCCCGTCGAGCCTGGCCTGGATCGCGGCGGGGATGGTCTCCGGGCAGCGCATCTGCTGGAAGGTGGGAATGGTGATCCCGCGCTCCCGGCAGCGCTGCGCCGTGCGCTTCACCACGGCTGTGTCGATGGACGTCACGATGCGGGACATACGACAACTCCTGTCAAAAGAACGAAGCCACGAAGGGCCACGAAGGACCACGAAGGAAATCCGGCCTGTGTTGCCTTGCTTTCTCTTCGTGTCCGCCCGAGGGGCGGCTTCGTGGTCCTTCGTGGCTGGTTTTCATTTCAATCGGCTTCGTGTGATTTCGTGGTTAAAGGCTCAGCGGCTCGGCGCGGCCCAGGAGGTTCCGGAGCTTCGTGGCCGGATCCTGGACGCGTGTCAGGAACATCAACGCGCTGATGACGAAGGGCTTGTAGCTGGCTTCGTGATAGGTCGGAATGCGGTACTGCTCGAAGACTTCGGAACTCACTTCGCCCTGCTTGCAGCTCACGCCGCTGATGTCCGCGGGCAGGCAGTGCATGTAGAGGGCCTTGCCCTTGTGGGTGAGGTTCATCTTCGCCCGGTCGCACTCCCAGGAGGTGAACTTGGCGTTGTTGGCGAGGCAGGCCTTTTCCAGATCCTTCAGGCCGTCGCGATCGTTCGTCTGGAGGAGCGCCGTGCGCTGCTGCATGACGTGGTACGGCGCCCAGGACTTGGGATAGACGATGTGGGCGCCCTCGAAGGCGTCCTCCATGGCGTTCATCACCTGGAAGCTGCCGCCGCTCGCCTGGGCCTGCTTCCCGGCCATCTCCACGACTTCGGGAATGAGGCCGTAGCCCTCGGGATGCGCGAGGCGCACGTCCATGCCGAAGCGGGTCATGAGGCCGATGATGCCCTGGGGCACGCTCAGGGGCTTGCCATAGCTGGGGCTGTAGGCCCAGGTCATGGCGATCTTCTTTCCGCGCAGTTCCTCCAGGCTTCCGAAGTGGCGCTTCAGCCACGCGAGATCCGCGAGGCTCTGGGTGGGATGGTCCACGTCGCACTGCAGGTTGATCACGCTGGGACGGCGGTGCAGCACGCCCTGGGCGGTCCCGTCCGTGAGGGCGTCACCGACCTCCTTCATGTAGGTGTGGCCCTCGCCCAGGAACATGTCGTCCCGGATGCCGATCACCTCGGTGAGGAAGCTGATCATGTTGGCGGTCTCGCGCACGGTCTCGCCATGGGCCACCTGGCTCTTCTGCTCGTCCAGTTCGGAGAGGCTCAGACCCATGGCGCTGGCGGCAGAGGCGTAGCTGAAGCGGGTGCGGGTGGAGTTGTCGCGGAAGATGGAAATCGCGAGGCCGGTCTGGAAGGCGCGATAGCTCAGGCCCGCCTGATGCATCCGCTTGAAAGTCTCCGCCAGTTCCAGGATGGCGCGGATCTGTGGATCCGCGTGGTCCCAGGTGAGGAGGAAGTCCTTTTGGAAGAGGTCGGAGGGCAGGGCCTGGAAGGCTTCGGCGTGCTTTCGGATCTCGGGTGTGATCATGGAAGCTCCTGGGGAGTCAGGGCGCGGCCTGGAGAAGGATGCCGGACGGTGAATCGATGGGACAGAGGATGTCGTGTTCGACGATGGCCACGCCCCGACGCAGGACGTGCCGGAAGGCGAGGGAGCTGGTGAAGCCGGGGTAGGGTTCGTGCACGTCGGAAAGGCTGGAGCGCAGGGGTCTCAGGGGGCCGTTCGGATCCAGCACCACCACGTCGGCATCCAGGCCGGGGCGCAGGGCACCCTTGCGGTGGTCGAGGCCCGCGACCCGTGCGGGTTCTTGGGCGAGGTGGCGCGCCAGGGCGAGGGCCGCCCCATCGGGATCGTCCTCCCAGACCTTCCACGCCAGATGGGCCACGGCACCTAGGCCCGGCAGGCCATTGGCGACGGTGCGGATATCACGATGATCCCAGTCGTCCTTGTCCCGCTTGGTGAAGGCGCAGTGGTCCGTGGCGAGCACGTCGAAGGCTCCGGATCGCGCGAGGTCGCGGTGAACTGATGGATCGAGCCGCAGGGGCGGGCTGCAGATCCACCGATGGCCGTCTGGACGCGCCAGCCAGCCCTCGCCAAGCCAGAGGTACTGCGGGCAGGTCTCCGCCGTGAGGGCGGCGCGGCGGCGGCCTTCCACCACCGCCGCCGCACCGCTGGGGCTGGACACATGCACGATGTGCACGCGGGCGCCGGTGCGGGCCGCCATGTCCGCCACGCGCCGGATGGCGGTGGCCTCGGCTTCGGCGCCCCGCAGACGTGCGTGGGCCAGGGCACTGGTGAGATCCAGGGCCTCGGGCGCCACGCTGGGCATCTCGTCATCCGCCTCGCAGTGGATGAGGAAGCCCATGCCCTTCGGTGTAAGACGCCGGAAAAGGGCCTCCATGCGCTCCAGGTCGGCGAAGATGCCCGCGTCTCGATAGGTGCTGTAGAGCTTGCAGGTGCGATAGCCCGAACCCGGCAGTGCTTCCAGGAAACCCAGATCAGCCTCGCTGAACGTCGTAGGGGTCACGTGCCACGCCACATCGGCGTGGGAGTGGCCTTCGGCCTTGGAGCGGGCCCGGAGGATGGCCGTGGCCAGGGGCTCGCAGGGATTCTGGGTGACGAAGCTGCAGAGGGTCGTCACGCCATTCAGCACGCCCGCGGCCGACCCACGCCCATAGCCATCCGCCAGCTGGAAGCGACCGATGCGGTCCTCCAGGTGTGTGTGGAGATCGATGAAGCCCGGTAAGACATAGGCGCCCGTCGCATCCAGCACGCGATCCGCCGAGACCTCCAAGTTCGGACCGAGGGCGGCGACATGGCCCTCCTCCAAGAGCAGGTCGAAGGGCTCCAGCCGATCCTGCACGGCCACGCGGCCGCCGCGGATGAGGGTTCTCATGCGGGCACCGCCTCGAGCCTCGGTGGAATGGCCGGGGGGATGGCGATGCGGGAGAGCGGCGCCTCGATGTCCTTCAGGCCATGGCCCGTGGCCATGACCACGACGCGGGCCTCGGAAGGCAGTGCGCTCGCCGTGGCCTGGAGCTTGCGCAACCCGGCGTAGGCGGTTGCGCCGGCGGGTTCCGTGAAGACGCCCGTGCCCGCAGCCAGCTCGGCTTGAGCATCCAGGATCTCGGCATCCGTGACCGTCAGGGTCAGGCCGGCGCTTTCCAGGATGGCGCGGCGGGCGCCGTGGGCGTGGCTCGGGCAGGTGACGGAGATGGAGTCGGCGCAGGTGGAAGGATCGGCTGCATCGGCATAGACGCCGGTCTGGACGTAGCGGTGGATGGCATCGGAGCGCTCCGCCTGCACGCCGATGAGCCGGGGCAGGCGTTCGATGAGCCCCATGCGCTGAAGGTCCACGAAGGCCTTGTGCAGTCCGCCGAGGATGACGCCATCCCCGACGGAGACCACCACGGCATCCGGCGCCTGGCAGCCAAGCTGTGTCCAAAGCTCGAGTCCCGCAGTCTTCTTGCCTTCGATCGTCAGGGGGTGGTACGCCGTGTTGCGGTTCAGCCCGCCCCGCTCCCTTGTATATTCCAGCGAGAGGCGGAAGGCGTCGTCGTACGTGCCCTGCACGGGCACCACTCGGGCGCCGCAGAGCAGCATCTGCACGAGCTTTCCCTTGGGCGCCGTCTGGGGCACGAAGATGAGCGCCTCCAGACCGGCGGAGGCACATACCGCGGCAAGGGCCGAGGCGGCGTTGCCCGTGGATGCCGCCACCACGCGGGTCTCCCCGAGGCGTCGGGCCTCCGCTGCCACCAGGAAGGACGCGCGATCCTTCAGGCTGCCGCTGGGATTGGCGCCCTCGTTCTTGATGGACAGATGCGGTAGGCCGAGCCTGGAACCCAGGCGCCCCGAGGGCACGAGCGGCGTATTGCCGACCGCAAGCGGTGGATGGAACGCTGGTTCCACGGCGCAGATCACATTCCAGTCCGGCGCCGTGGCGTCGAAGTCGCGGCGGGCTACTTCCATGTCAAAGACCACCTCCAGGACCCCGCAGAGCGGGATGCCGGGACGGTACGCCTCGCCGCAGACCGGGCACAGGTAACGCACCGCATCGCGCTGGAACGTGCGCCCGCAGTCCGTGCAGCGGTAGACGAAGGGCGTCATGTCACGCCTTCCCGTTCAGCCGGGCCACCAGCGCCGCATAGAAGGCGCTCGCCTGGCTGAGGTGCTCCACGGGGCAGTGCTCATTGGGGAAGTGGGCCAGCACTTCGTTGCCGGGCCCGAGGCCGATGCAGGGGATGCCCTCGAGCCCGGCGATGGCGATGCCGTTGGTGCTGAAGGTCCACTTGTCAACGAAGGGCGCCTTGCCCAGCACGCCCTCATAGGCTGCGACAGCCTCTGTCAGCCAGGAACTGTCGGAAGGCAGCACCCAGGTGGGGTAGTACTTCTCCATGGGATAGACGAGACCGGTGTAGGCGGGCTCTGCGTATTCGAGGATCGTCACTTCGGCGTCCGGATAACCTGCGCGGGCGGCGGCATCCTGGACCTCGGCGACGGCGCTCTCCTTGGTCTCACCCGCTGTGAGGCGGCGATCCAGGCTGAGGGTCGCGCTGTCGGGCACGGCGCACTGGCTGGGGCCGGTGAAGAAGACCTGGCTCACGCAGATGCTGCCCTTGCCGAGGAAGGCGTCTACCGCCAAGCGCTCGTGGAGCTTCTCGATCTCGAGCGCCACGCGGCTGATCTTGTAGATGGCGTTGTCGCCCCGCTCCGGGGCGCTGCCGTGGCAGGAGAGGCCCTTGACCTTCACCTGCATCTCCATCCGGCCGCGGTGGCCGCGGTAGAGGTTCATGTTGGTGGGCTCGGTGATGACCACGAGCTCGGGCCGGATCTTCTCTTCGTGGATCAGGTAGGTCCAGCAGAGGCCGTCGCAGTCCTCCTCCATCACAGTGCCGGTGAAATAGATGGTGAACTGGTCGTTGAGACCCAGCTCCTTGATCATCTTTCCGGCCGCCACCATGGAGGCCATGCCGCCCTCCTGGTCCACCGTGCCGCGGCCCCAGACCTGGCCGTCCTCGATCTTCGGCGTGAATGGATCGAAGTCCCACAGGGGCATGTCGCCAGGGTAGACCGTGTCGATGTGCGCGTCGAAGGCGAGGATGCGGGGTCCACTGCCGATGCGGCCGATGACATTGCCGAGGCCGTCGATGCGGGCCTCGTCGAAGCCGGCGGCCAACATCTCCGCCTGGATGGCGAGGCAGACATCCCTCTCTTTGCCGCTGAAGGCGGGGATGCGGACCATGTCCATCAGGAAGCGCGCGGTGTCAGCCTCCAGTTCCTTCGAACGCGTCTGGATGCGCTGGTAGAGGTCGCTCACGGATCCCTCCTTTCCGAGGGGCGCTCAACCCACAGGGGCGGCGCTGCTGGAAGCATACAAAAAAATAATCGCTACGGTAAAAAATTATTCCATATTCCCCCACCCCATCTCGACGGATGGAGTGGTGGGATGAGGCAAGGCTTGTTGACCCAGGACATACGTGGCGCGGATGGCGCGGTCGTCCCCGAGCATCTGGAAGAGGAAGAGCCGCTCCTGAAGGGTGCGGCAGCCTGCCATGCGATCCGCCAGCAGGGGCGTGGCGTTGGGATTCAGGGCGATGAAATCCGCCTCGCGACCCGGGAGGAAGCTGCCGATGCAGGCGTCCAGATCCAGCGCCCGCGCCCCTCCGAGAGTGGCGAGGTAGAAGGCCCGCAGCGGGGAGAGGCGCGTGCCGCCTAGCTGGGCGACCTTGTAGGCCTCCTGCATGGCCTGGAACATGCTGAAACTCGTGCCCGCGCCGACATCCGTGCCGAGGCCCAGGCGCACTGGGTGATCAGGGCCCGTGGCCTGCTCGAAGGGGAAGAGGCCGCTACCCAGGAAGAGGTTCGAGGTGGGACAGGAGGAAATGGCGGCGCCGCGCTCCGAGAGTCGCGCGTAGTCGGCGTCCTGCAGGTGGATCGCGTGGGCGAAGATGGACCGCGGACCCACCAACCCAAAGGCGTCATACACGTCTAGATAGTCGCAGCGGTCCTTGCCCTTGGGCGGCGGGAGGTGGGCGAAGAGTTCCTGTACCCAGGCCACCTCGCTGCGGTTCTCGGCGAGATGGGTGTGCATGTAGACACCGGGAAAATCTTCTCGAAGGCGGCGCACCGCCTGGAGCTGCGCATCGGTGGACGTTGGTGCGAAGCGGGGGGTCACGGCGTAACGGGCCCTGTCGCGGTTGTGCCAGCGCGAAATGAGGGCTGCCGATTCGCTGTAGGCGCGCTCGGCGGTATCCAGAAGCTCTGCCGGGGCGTTGCGGTCCATGAGGACCTTGCCGGCGATCATGCGCATCTGCCGCGCCTCCGCCGCCTCGAAGAAGGCGTTCACGGATTCGGGATGCACGGTGCAGAGCACCTGCGCGGTGGTGGTGCCGTTGCGGAGCAGTTCGTCCAGGCAGCGCTCCGCCATCATCCGGGCATGCACCGGATCGCCGAACCGAGCCTCCGCCGGGAAGGTGTAGGTCTCCAGCCACGACAGGAGCTGCTCGCCATAGGACGCGATCATGCCCGTCTGGGGGTAGTGGATGTGGGTGTCCACGAAACCGGGCATCAGTAGGCAGCCCGTGAGATCCGTCAGTTCGAGTTCGCCGACCGTGGGCCGCAATTCCCGCCAGGGGCCGCAGGCCAGCACCTTCCCCTCTGCGACGAGGAGCAGGCCATCGGGATGGAAACTGCAGGCCTGGGCATCCCGCAAGGTGCGGAAAGGATCGGCGTGGAAGTGGAGCAGGGCGCCCCGGAAACCTTGAATCATTGCGTGCGGCTTTCTCTTGATTCAGCCACCATCGCGAGGGCCTGTTGCAGCAGGTTGCGGGTGACGGTGGCCCGGTAGTGGGCGGTGGAACGGATGTCGTCGATGGGGCTCATATCAGCCTGGAGCGCCTCCATGGCCAATTCAAGGGGCAGGGACTCCAGCCTCGCGCCCCGGAGGACGGCCTCGGCTTGGCGCGCACGCACCGGGGCCGGGGCCACGGCGCCGAGACCGATGCGGAGGTCGGTGATTAGGCCTTCCGAGACCTGGGCGAAGAGCGCCAGGCTCAGCTTGGCGATGGCCTGGGCGCGGCGGGTGCCCACTTTTCGGAAGTAGTGCACGGTCGTGCCCGTCGGCTTCGGCACGCGGATCCGCGCCACCAGCTCATCCGAGGCGAGATCCATCACCTTGTAGCCCTGGTGGAAGACCTCGTAAGGCAACACCCGAGAACCGCGGATGGAGGTCAGCACCAGTTCCGCGCCATAGGCCAGGAGGCAGGGCGGCGTGTCGGCGGCGGGGCTGGCATTGGCGATGTTCCCGCCCAGGGTGCCGCGGTTCTGGATCGCCAGGGCACCGGTGGCCCGGGCTGACTTCACGAGGTTCGGGACGTGCCGATGGACCCCAGGGTGGGCCAGGAGCTCCGTGTAGGTGGCCAGGGCGCCGAAATCGAGGCAGGTGCCCGTCTCGCGGATGCCCTGCAGCTCGGTGAGCCGGGAGATGTCAAGGAAACGTCCCGCGGGCAGCCTCCCGGCGCCGTGCACGACCATGAGATCCGTGCCCCCGGCCAGGGGGCGCCAGCCATCCGAAAGCAGCGCCAGGGCCTCGGGGAAATCCGCCGGTCGGCGCAGGTCCATGGCGGGGGTGAAGCCTCTCATGGCTGCACCTCCTTCGCCGCGGAGGACACGGCCTCGACGATCTTCGCGTAGCCCGTGCAGCGGCAGAGGTTCCCGCTGAGGGCGTCCTTGATCGCGCCGTGGTCCGGGTTCGGGCAGCGGCGCAGGAGATCCGCGGCGCTGATTGCCATGCCGGGAGAACAGAAGCCGCACTGGGCGCCATTGTGGGCGAGGAGCGCCGCCTGCACGGGATGGAGGCCCTCGGCCTGGGCGAGACCTTCGATGGTGACGAGGGTCGCCCCTTCCGCCTGGATCGCCGGCACGAGGCAACTGTTCACGACTTTCCCATCCAGGAGCACGGCGCAAGCCCCGCACTCGCCTTCGCCGCAGCCTTCCTTGGTGCCTGTGAGCCCCAGGTCCTCGCGGATCACGTCCAGGAGACGGGCCATGGGATGGACGGAAACCGTCTTCGGCTCGCCATTCACTGTCAGGGTGAGGTCCCTCGATTCAGCCATGATTCACCTCCTCGATTCGCTCCAGCAGACGCTCGGGCGTCATGGGGACCTCGTCCAGCCGCAGCGATCCGAGGGCAGCCTGAAGGGCGTTGATCACCGCCGGTGCCGGACCGTCCATGGGCAGTTCCCCGAGGCCTTTGGCGCCTCCGGGGCCCGCGGCGTGGGGCGTCTCCAGGAACGCCACCCGGATCTCCGGCAGGTCGGCGCTGGTGGGGATGATGTAGTTGGTCATCGTGTTGTTCACCATGCGTCCGCCCTGCATGCGGACCTCCTCCATGAGCGCCCAGCCGATGCCCTGGGCGACCCCGCCCTGCACCTGTCCGGTGGCGAGGGTGGGATTGATGACCCGGCCCACGTCCTGCACCGCCACGAAGTCCTCCACCGTCGTCTCCCAGGTCACGGTGTCCACAGCGACTTGCGCCGCGTAGCAGGCCCAGCTGTACGTGGGATAGGCGTCGCCGTGATAGCGGGTGTCGTCCCAGTGCAACTGGGGCGGCGTGTGGTATTGGGCGTAGGTCCGGTAGTTGCCGTGACGCGCATGCATGGCCTTCACGGCAGCCTGGAAGACCTCCGGCGTGAAGGGTTCCTTCAGCAGGCCTTCCTGGAGGAGGCCGAGGCGGAAGGCGTCCGCAGCGTCCTGGATGAGCTTGCCCACCACCATCGTGCTGCGGCTGGCGACGGTGGGCCCGCTGTTGGGCACAAGGCTCGTGTCCGAGACCGCGACTTCCACCAGCTCGGCGGGCACCCCCAGGGCTTCCGCGGCGATCTGGGCGAAGACCGTGTGCTTGCCCTGGCCCATCTCCGTGGAGGCTGCCAGGACCGCAACACGGCCATCCGGCAGGCCTTCCAGACCAGCCACGGAGGCCAGCTTGGCCTCTCCGCTGCCTGTGAACCCGCAGCCGTGCATGAAGAGGGCAAAGCCCACGCCTCGGCGAAGTTCGGGCGCATAGGCGTTCTCCGCTTCGAAGCGCTCGCGCTTGCGGTGGTAGTCGAGGTCCGCGAGGGCGCGGTCCATCAGGCCCGCGAGATCCAGGTCCTCCCGGATGACTTGGCCCGTGGCCATGGTGTCGCCGGTGCGAAGCAGGTTACCGCGGCGGAGTTCAACCGGATCGATCCCGAGCCGGTGGGCGCAGACATCCAGGTGGCGCTCGATGGCGAAGAGGCTCTGGGGCGCACCGAAACCCCGGAAGGCGCCGGGCGGTGGCGTGTTGGTGGCCACGGCCCGGCCGTGGATGCGCACGTGGGGGCAGCGGTAGACGCTGGCGGCGTGCAGGGAACCGCGGCTGAGCACCACGGGGCTCATGGTGGCGAAGGCGCCGCCATCCAGCACGAAATCCACCTCGAGTGCCAGCAGCTGTCCATCCGCATCGAAGGCGGTGCGCAGGCGGGTGCGGGAGGGATGGCGCTTCGTGGTGGCGGCCATGTCCTCCTCGCGGTCGTAGACGATGCGCACGGGATGTCCACTCTTGCAGGCCAGGAGCGCGGCGTGACCCGCGATGAGAGAGGGGTAGTCCTCCTTGCCGCCGAAGGCGCCGCCCATCTCCAGGGCCGTGACCCGAACGCGCTCTGCGGGCAGGCCGAAGAGCCCCATCAAGGCGCCGTGCACGTAGTAGGGGCACTGGAGCGACCCCTGCACCGTGATCCGCAGGCCATCGTCGTCCGCCTCCGCGAAGGCCAGCGCCGCCTGGGTCTCGAGGTAGAGCTGCTCCTGGGCACCGGTGCGGTATTCGACCTCGATCACGGCGTGGGCTGTCTCCCACACCGTGGCAGGATCGCCCTTGTCGATGTAGAATTCCTTGAGCAATGTATCCGAGCCGTAGATCAGGGGCTC
>CAYQAS010000133.1:0-10386 GCA_964415525.1 uncultured Solibacteraceae bacterium | reverse complement strand
GTTCCGTGGTGGGAAGCGGGATGCGGATCTCGAGGCAGTGAGCGGTGGCGATGAAACCATCCTTCTCCAGGGTCTTCCAGGGCACGTCCACGCGCTTGGGCCCGATGAGGCTGAAGACGTCCTCCTCCTTGCCGTCCTCCCGCACGAGGGTCGCCGTGAGGCCCAGGCGGCGCTTGGCCTGGAGTTCCGCCACCGCGCGGAAGACCGGCGCCGGCAGCATGTGGACCTCGTCGTAGATCACGAGGCCCCAATTTGCGGCCTCGAAGAGCTTGAAATGCTCGAAGGGGCTCTCCTTGGTGCGGCGATACGTGAGGATCTGGTAAGTGGCGATGGTGACGGCCTTGATTTCCTTGGTGTCGCCCGTGTAGAGCCCGATCTGGTCGTCCGTCAGGGACGTCTTGTCCAGCAGCTCCTGCTTCCACTGCTTCACTGCCGTGACATTCGTTGTCAAAACGAGGGTGTGGGTCTGGAGCCGCTCCATACATCCGATGCCGATGACGGTCTTGCCAGCGCCGCAGGGCAGTACCAGCACGCCTGCACCGCCATCCGGCCGACCGCCCGCGTGGAAGACGTCCGCGGCCGCCCGCTGGTATGGGCGCAGGTGGAAAGTCCGCCGGTTCTGCAGCAGCTGATCCCGAAGCGTGAAAGGCAGGGGATCGCCGTCCTCGTAGCCCGCCATGTCCTGCACGGGATCGCCCAGGCGGATGAGCCGCAGCTTGGCCTCACCCCGCATGCCTTCCTTGAGGAAGACGCCCCGCTGGTCGGCAAAGGGCTCCGCCAGCACATCGAAGAGGGATTTCTGGTTGGTGATCTCCCAGAAGAGCCCGCGATCCGCCATTTCCAGGGCGAGCCGTCCGTCCTTCACCACGAGCTTGAGTCGCCCGTAGCGGGTGCCGTGATCCTGGATCTCCTGGAGGAGGTTTTGAGGGACGGGGTACTTGCTCCAATGGTGGAGCATCTCCGTCATGTCCTCGCAGGACACGCCGCTGGCGCTGGCATTCCACAGGGAGAGCGGCGTGATGCGGTAGGTGTGGATGTGCTCTGGGCTCTTCACCAATTCGGCGAAGCGCGCCAACTCGTCCCGCACCTGCTCGAAGGCGGGATGAGCCACTTCGAGAAGCAGTGTGCGGTCGCTCTGGACGATTAAGGGGTTGTCGGGGCGGATGTCAGTCATGGCTCGGGGGCGTTCGAATCCCCCAGCCTAGGGCCGGCCCCGGAGGGGGTCAACGCTGGGAATCCCGCACCACGCCTTTGATTTCACACCTTTGTGCTGGTGAGGAATCGACGTGGATGCTTGGGGCTGTTCATGCGAACCTGATCGATCCCCTGGTCTCGGGGGATGGCGAGGTCCCATGGCGAACTCCCACTACCAGCTCCTGGCAGGCTGCACGGATGAAGCGCTCCAGCGCATCTGTGAGCGTCGAAAGCTGCCGGTGCCGCAGCGCTGGTCCGATGGCTCGGAGTGGCGGGTGCGCCTGCTCAAGACCATGGTCTTCCACCTGGAGGACAACAAGCAGCTCACGAATACCCTGGCGGATTTGGACAGCTGCCACCTGAAGGGCCTCAAGAACCTCGCGGAGCAGGACCTTCAGCCGGAGTCGCCCATCGCGGAGGAGCTGTTTGCCCTCGGGCTCGTACTTCCCAAGGACGGCATCTGGGTGGTGGCGGAGCGTACCTCCGACGCCTTGGCGGATTTCGATGAGGGCGCCCTGGACTTCCAGCTGACGGAGGAGGCCGACCTGCCCGATGCGCGGCCCTTCGGCTTCGCCCTAGCGCTCACCTCTGTGCTGCTGCGCTGTACGTCGGGTATCCGAGTCCTCAAGGGCGGTCTGCCCGCCAAGAAGGAACTTGGACAGTTGCTGGCGCGCAACGCCTTCATCTCCGACGAGCGGGATGCGACGCTGCTCTTCGCGCTGTTGCACCGCCTCGGGTTCCTCTGGAGCCGCGAGGGGCGGGTGGACACCCTGATGCCCGCGGTGCTGAGTCATCCGCCGCGTTGGGTGGCGGAGCGGTCCTTCGCGAAGCTGCTGGAGGACGACCTTAAGCTCTGGAACCTGCCGCCTGCGGACGATCGCCGCTTCCTGATGCAGCACCTTCTGGAGCGCAAGGGGCAGATCCTCCGCATCACGCCCTTCCTGAGCTTCCTTCAAACCCTGCACCCCATCGACATGGAGCGCACCCGGGGCAGCTTCCTGCCCTTCCTCTGCCGGCTCGGCCTGATCCGGATGGACGCCATAGGCGAGCATCTGCTGCTCACGCCCCATGGCGAGGCCCTGGCCCACGAGTATCTGCTCCGGGACCGCCGCACCACCGAGGCGCACTGGCAGCCCCTGACGGAGAACCAGCCGCTGGTGGTGCAGCCCACCCTGGAAGCCCTCACGCCCATGGTTCAGAACCCCCACCGATTGCTGGAACTCGCCCAGCTGGGGGAGGTGGAGGCCCTGGACGCCATGGTGGGTTACCGCATCGGCGCGGATACGCTCGTGCGGGCGCTGGACGGCGGCCTTCCCGTGGACGATATCCGGGAGCGGCTCTCGAGCGCGGGGACGACGCTTCCCCAGACCCTTCGGCAACTCCTGGACGACCTCTCCAGCCGCCTGGGTGAGGTGGAAGTGGTTCAGGGCGTGCGTCTGGTTCGAGCCCGCAACAAGGAACTGGCGGCAGAGCTGCAGGTGCGGCCCGAACTGGCTTCCCTCGAGCTGGAGCCGATCTCGGACACCGTGATGGAGGCCAATGGTCCTGGCAACGCCTTCGCGCTGCTCAAGCAGGCAGGCTTCCTGCCGAAGCCAGGCCGCTTCCTGCCCGTGAGTCTGGATGGCGACGAGAGCCTCTACCTGTGGAGCCTCGCCTGTCTTGCCTTCGTGGACCAGAAGGGCATGAACCACCACCTGGATCCCGTGCGGCAGATCATCCAGGGCGCCCTCCAAAAGATCCAGGCGGAGGATCCGAACCTCTACCAGGAAGCCATGCGACGCGTGCCCATGCTGCACATCGGAGGCGGCATGCAGGCTCAGGAAGAGACGCAGCGGATTCTGGAATACGCCGCGGGCTACCACCTGATGGTGGAGATCACCTACTTGCCCCTGGCGGCCCACCGCAGCCAGCTGCGACGTGTGACGCCCCAGGCGGTGGAGGGGGAGCACTTGCGGGCCTTCTGCCACCTCCACCAGGAGGAGATGACCTTCCGCTTCAGCCGCATCACCGGCGTGCGCCTCCTCAGCGAGCGGGGCTGGCATCCCACGGGGGCCTGATTCCATCCCTTGAACGCGAAAACCGCGCCTTCGGGCGCGGTTTTCAGTTCGGGGAGGCCGATTCAGCTGACCGCTTCGTTGATCTTCCGTTCGATGCGTTCGGCGAGGCGGTCCAGGTTGTCCTTCAGCTCGTTCTTGGTGTCCTTGCCGTCCTTCTCGATCTTTCGCTCCAGGGTCAGGAGCTGCTTCTGAAGGGCATTCACCACACCCTTCAGCTCATCCAGATCGTCCAGCACCTGACCCACCCGAGTGTCCGGGGGGCGGCTGTTGCTGAACACCGCCATGCCCGCCAGAACGGCGGCGAGGGCGGAGAGAAGGAGAATCAAAACGAGGATGGCGTTGCCCATGAGGATACCTGCCGGAGGTTTGATGGGCAGGATACCGCCTTGGCGGCTACCTGGGGTTCTTCACCTGCTGCTGGTCCATGGGTTGGACGGTGGCGGGCCGCTCGGCAGGCACCACCAGCTCCCGAGGGGAACGCTGCTGCCGGGTGCCGGCGGGGGTGGCCTTGGGATTGCCCTTTTCGGGGACGGCGGCCTCGCGCTCGCGGCGCAGGGTCTCTTCGTGGTAACGCTCGCGTTGGGCCAGCTCGGCTTCCTTGGCTGCCACCGCGGCGGCAAGGCTTTCGGCCTTCCGCTTCTGCTGCACGCCCCAGATGCCGAGACCACCGATGAGCAGGGCCAGGGGCAGGGCGGCGGCGAGCAGGGCAAACGTGGGTTTCCGTTTGAGAGGAACTACGTTCGGTGTGTGGCGGCGACGCAGGGCCTCGCGAAGGAGGTCCTCCGCCAGGGCCTTGGTTTCGGGGGTCGGCGCGGCGATCTTTTGGGGCTCCGGGCCGCCGAGAAGCTGGCGCAGATCATCCCGAAGGACACGGTCTTCCGCCGTCTCTTCAGAACGGGCTGGTTCAAGCCAGGACATGGACGCCTCCTGATGGGTTGAGCTGGTCTCGCAATTGGGCTTTCGCACGATGAATGCGGGTCTTCACGGTGGCCTCGGGTATCTGCAGGATCTCGGCGATCTCCTTGATGGAGAGGCCTTCCACCACGAAGAGCCACAGGGCCTCGCGGAAGGTGGGGTTCAGGGTGCGCATGCGGGTCCTGACCTCGTGCTGAAGCAGGAGATCCTCTGCGTCCGCATCCCCGCCCGGGTCTAGAAGAATGGCGTCCAGACTCAGGTTCTGGTTCTTCATGGGCCGACGTTCCGTGAGGGACAGGGTTCGCACCGTGCCGTAGAGGAAGGCGGTGGGATGTTCCACCGGTTCCTCCCGCTGCATGAGGATGACGAACGCCTCCTGGGAGATGTCCTCAGGGAACGTGGCGCCATAGCGCCGGGCGTAGTTCACCAGTCGGGGATAGATGGCCGCGAAGGCCTCGTGGAACTGGGAAAGATCTCCGAATGGGGTTTCGGACTTTTCAGGGGACTGCATGTCTGCTCCGAACCTCAGGATGCATTGGCTGAGGGATAGGTTCCAGGATCGGAGCCGAAAGTCGCCCGCGCTACACTGAGTCCCCCATGGAAGCCGCCCCCGATCTTCGCGCCTGGAAGGATGCCCTCACTGACCTGGGCGTCCTGGGTCTCGTTCCGGAGCCTGGGTTCGTGGTGGATGCGGTTTCGGAGGTTGCCCCCGTTTCAGTCCGGGAACCGGTCCCAACCGCACCCCAGCCTACCCAGCCCCTTCCGCCCCGGCCCATGGCCGCTCGGCCGGAATCGCCCCGGGCCGTGCCTTCCCAGCTGCTGGCGCCTCCTGCGGCGGCGCCCCAGTCCACGGACCCCCGACACATCCCGGATCCCGCTGTGGTGACCGCCAGCACCTCCCTCGAAGCCCTTCAGGAGTGCATCAAGGACTGCCGCGCCTGTCCTTTGGGCGGTGGGCGGTTGCGGCTGGTCTTCGGTGAGGGGCATGCGAAGGCCGGAATGATGTTCATCGGCGAAGGCCCCGGCCGGGACGAGGATCTCCAGGGCCGTCCCTTCGTGGGGAAGGCGGGTGAGCTGCTGGAGAAGATGATCAGCGCCATCGGCCTGAGTCGGCAGGAGGTCTATATCGCCAATGTGGTGAAGTGCCGACCTCCGGACAACCGGACCCCCCTGCCGGATGAGGCGGCGAAGTGCCTGCCCTTCCTGCGTCGCCAGATCGAGCTCATCCAGCCCAAGGTCATCGTTACCCTGGGGGCGACTCCCCTGCGGGAACTGCTGGGGATCAATACCGGCATCACGAGGATCCGTGGCCAATGGCAGCGCCTCGAGGCCATGGGAGGCATCCCGGTGATGCCCACCTTCCACCCCGCATACGTCCTTCGGCAGTACACCCAGGATGTGCGTCGGGCCGTGTGGGAGGACCTCAAAGCCGCAAAGACCTGGATGGACACCAACGGCTGATCAACCTGTGGCGAGCCGCTGAAGGGCACGATCCAGCCGCAATTGAATGTGGCGGGGCGTCGCGAGGAACTGGATGCCCAGGCCCATGAAGTCCAAGGCGTCGTCATCACTGCCCAGGGTGTAGGCCACCTGGGCAGTGAAGGGGTCGTGGGGGAGATCGGGGTGTTCGAAGGTGAACTGCTCCAGGAGCGCGCCTCGGGAGAAATTCGGGGCATCCGCCTCGATGACCGTGGCAAAGCAGCCGCCGGGGCTGAGGTTGATGATGCGGACTTGGAAATATGCCTGTCCCTGGACCAGGAAGCGGACGGTGTAATCGGGCCCCACGGGGACGCGTTGATTGTCACGGCGTTCAGCATTCATGCGGGGTGCCCCCCTTGGAGGATGGTTGCCAACAGGGTAAGCTGAATCGCGGTCGGCGCGAGTCGACAACGGCCTGAACCCATCGTGGGACAGGGGCTCCCGGAACGGGGCGTCCTGGCAGGAACAGGTTTCCCGCCTAACCAAGTCAGGGGACAACGCAACAAGCGCTGGCCGAACTGAGAACAGAAGGATCCTCCCATGGAAATCCTGCTCATCGAAAACGTCACCAACCTCGGCGTCCGCGGCGACATCGTCAACGTGAAGGACGGCTACGCCCGCAACTTCCTGCTGCCCCGCAAGAAGGCGATCCCCGTGACCGCCGGCAACAAGCGCCAGATCGAACTCGAGAAGGAGCGCGCCGAGAAGCTGAAGGCCAAGGAACTGGCCGCCGCTCTCGAGCTCAAGACCCGCCTCGACGCCGTGTCCCTCACCGTGGCCCGCAAGGCCGGTGAGAATGGCCAGCTGTTCGGTTCCGTCACCAACGGCGATCTGGCTGACCTGCTCAAGGCCAAGGGCTTCGAGCTCGACCGCCACTCCATCAGCCTCGACCACGTCAAGGCCGTGGGCAGCTACGTGGCCGAGATCCGTCTCTACACCGGCGTCATTGCCAAGGTGGCCCTCGAGGTCACTGGCCAGGCCGCCGAGTAGCCTTCTCCCATCACGGACCTGGGATCGGAATGCCTCCGGTTCTTGGCCTTCACACCAAAAAGGAAACCCATGACCACTAAGCCCGAGACCTTCGGCATCCCCGAGCTGGCCGCCCAGCTGGCCGAGTCCCACGACCTCACCAAGGCCAAGGCCAAGGCGATCCTCGACACCCTGCGCGACGACATCGTGAAGTGCCTCCTCGAGGGCAACCGCGTCAACGTCTTCGGCCTGGGCACCTTCGAGGTCCGCGCCACCAAGGAAAAGATGGGCCGCAACCCCAAGACCGGCGAGAAGATCGCGATCCCCGCCGGCCGCAAGGCCGTCTTCAAGGCCGCCAAGGGCCTGAAGGATCAGCTGTAAGACGGTCGGAAACGATCGGAGCGAAGGCCGCCGAAAGGCGGCCTTCGTCGTGTCGGATCGTGAGGCCGTGGAGGAGCAGACGGAATCGCCAGAAGGGCGAGGCCCGCTAGGGGCGCGGCGGCATGCCGATGCGGGGACGGAACCCCAAGGTCACGTGAGCTCCGTGCTTGCGGCGGTTCGGGTTCCGCTGTGCAATGGGATGCTTCCCCTGGATTCCCATGCGCCCCACCCTCAATCAGGCCTTCGGGCTCGTTGTCGCGCTCCTGGCGGGCTCGAGCCTCTTCTTTTCCGTGCGGGTCGTGGGTTTCAAGCGGGGACTGAAGGGCACGGGGCAGGTTCGAACGGTGCAGAGCGGTGTGAAGGCCACCTTCCTGCAGGCGGTGGATGGGGATGAGATCAGTGTGCGCCTGGAGGGGGAGCCCCTCACAGTGAGGCTGCTGGGGCTTTCCGCCTTCGATCCCACGACCCAGGACCCTCTCGCCCAACCGTTCGGGAAGGCGGCGGTGCAATACCTGGAGCGCAGCCTGGGTGGGAGCGAAGTGGCACTTGTCTTCGACGAACTCAAGTTCGATGGCAAGAAGCGTCTGCTGGCTTACGTCCACACGGAGGCCGGTGACGTGGGTGAGCAAATAATCGCGAAGGGGCTGGCTCTGGCCTACACTCGCTACCCCTTCACCCGCTTCGGCGCCTACCTGCGGGTGGAGGATGCCGCGCGTCGGGCGGGGACGGGGCTCTGGGCGGATCCGGCGGTGAGTTCCCGAGCCACCCAACTGCGCGTGGTCTGGGATCAGGAACGGGCGAAGGAGGATTGATGTTTGGGATCCTCTGGAAGATCTGGCGTAGGCGACGGCCCCTCGCGGGCCTCAATGTGAAGGTGAAGGCGGGCGTCCTCTTTGCCCTTTTGCTCTGGTACGCCACCGCGGGCTTCCTCTACTTCGAGCTGCCCGGAAAGCCGGATCTGGGCTGGCTGGATGGCCTCTGGTGGTCGTTGGTGACCATGGCCACGGTCGGCTACGGCGATCTCTTCCCCGTCACCGCCGGCGGACGCTACCTCGTCGGCATTCCCACCATGGTCTTCGGCATCGGGTTCCTGGGATATCTCATTAGTGAGATCGCCGGGAGCCTCATCGAAAGCAGGTCCAGGAGGCTGAGAGGCATGGCTGAATTGGTACTCCGCAACCACATCCTGATTGTCAACTACCCGCGGTTGGACACGCTGCTTCGTCTGCTGGCGGAGCTTCGGAGCGACCACGCCACTCGGGATAGCGAGATCGTGCTCGTGGACGAACGATTGGAGGAACTTCCGCCGGAGCTGGTGCAGCCGGATTTCCACTTCGTGAAGGGGGATCCGACCCGGGAGGAGGTCCTGGGACGCGCCTGCATCCGTGGCGCTTCCCATGCCATCGTCCTGGCCCGGGATCCCGCGGATCCCCACTCCGACGATCAGAACCTTGTCACCACTCTGGTGATGGAGAAGCTCCACCCGGGGCTCTTCACGGTGGTGGAAGTGCTTAGCAGCGAGAAGGTGCGGCAGGTGGAACTTGCCGGGGCCGACAGCGTGGTCTGCGCGTCTGAGATCAGCACGGGGCTCATCGCCCAGGAGCTTCAGGACCCAGGGGTTCGCCGCGTGATCATGGATCTCACCAGCGACACCGGCGGTCACCAGATCTACTTCGTGCCATTGGAAGGCAAGGGCACCTTCGGGCAGTTGGCCCGCTGGGGGCTCGAACACGCCGCCACGGCCCTCGGCCTCATTCGGGAGGGGCAGCACCAGTTGGTCTGTGCCCCAGACCTGGCGCTCCAGCCTGGGGATCGTGCCATCTTGCTGGCCACCGATCGACCTCGGTCCCTGCCCTTCTGACGACCTGCTTCAGTTCCGAAGGCCGAATCGCCTGCGCAGCGCCTCGTCCTCTCTCTGGAGGGCCTCGGCACGTGCCTGCATGCCCTGGGCGTTCGCGGTGAGGTGCGCAAGCTGACTGCCATCGGAGGCATCCGCCGCGCCGCGCAAGCTGCGCAGCAGGCCCAAGCTCTCCTGGAGACTCGCGAGGCAGGCGCGGTGATGGGCGACGCAGGGGGCAGGCGGTTGCAGGCTGGACAGCTTCTGGCGGGTCGCTTCGGTCTGCTGGATGATCCGGTCGAGGCCCGAGCTGTCGCCCTTGCCCAGCCCACCGACGATCTCCTGGGCGAGGGCCTGGGGTTCGCCTCCAAGGCCTCCTGGCTGCAGGGCATCGATGGAAGCGAAATAGGCCGCCACCGCCTGTCGCATGGGAGCGTCCCCGGATGCTGCCGCGGGAACGACGGTCGATGGGACCGCTGTGGCGGAGGGGGTCTCGGGCGAGGGCGGCGTCGTGAGGGAGGGTGGAGCAGAGGGCGAAAGCTCCAGGGCAGGCATGGGCTGAGGCCCGCCGGGGACCTGGGTGGCGTGCGCAACCCTTGGCTCGGCGCTCTGCCGTCCCAGCAGGAAGGCCAGCCCGAGCAGGGCGACACTGCACCCGAGGCCCAGGCCCCAGAGCAGCTTTCGATCCACCGTCACCTGGACCATGGGGCCTCCGCCGAGCAGGATACGCCGGATGCTGGGTCAGCCGCCGCTCAGCATGTGGATGACGCGCACGTCGGCCCCATCGGGGACGAGGGTGTCATTCCAGCGCGGCTTCTCCACCATGGCCTCGTCCACCGTGATGATGAGCATGGGGAACTTGTAGTTCTTGCCCTCCAGCATGTCGCTCACGGTCATGCCTTCGAACCAGTCCATGGGGTCGCCGTTGACGCGGATCATCGTGTCTCGCTTTCTGCAACAACGCGGCCCTTGCGGGCCGCGTTTCCAGTCTACTCAAAGGCTCTTAAGCCTTGTCGCCTTCCAGGTAGGGCCGCACCACGTCGAGCACTTCGGGGAAGTCGATGCCGAGCTCCTTGATGCGTTCGAAGGTGGGGACACCGTTGGGGGTCCAGCCGCGGCGCTTGTAGACGGCGTCTGTCAGCTGTTCGTAGCGGTCCGTGCGCCACGTGCGCTGGGCGGCCATCTTCTCTTCCAGCGTCATGGTCGTGGGATCCACGCCGACCTCATCCACCAGCTGCTTGTCGTAGCGCTCCTGGCGGCTGAGGTATTCCTCCTTGCTCACCGGGCCCATGGATCGGTAGGGGGCCTTGTCGTGGATGCGCAGGCCCTTGCCCATGCGGATGTTGAAGATGCGCTGGAAGTTGTAGACCCGGGCGGACTGATTGAGCATGTCCTCCACGGTGATCTTGTTGCCGGTGACGGCGCCGTGGATGTCCAGGTAG
Source organism: uncultured Solibacteraceae bacterium (assembly GCA_964415525.1). Taxonomy (GTDB): domain Bacteria; phylum Acidobacteriota; class Holophagae; order Holophagales; family Holophagaceae; genus CAZPUI01. The sequence continues at coordinate 112 of CAYQAS010000133.1, read as the reverse complement.
TTCTGGACGTGCTCGGGAATCTTGTGGGCCTCGGGCTTCGTGTGGTTGTCGCTCGGCGCCACGTCGTTCCAGGGCAGCTTGCACCAGCCGTTCAGGCCGAACCAGGTGCGCC
>CAYQAS010000132.1:0-10454 GCA_964415525.1 uncultured Solibacteraceae bacterium | reverse complement strand
CCGATGTACATGCCTGGGCGCTTCCGCACGGCTTCCAGGTCCTTGAGCACGGTGATGTTGTCGGCGGTGTACGTGCTGGGAGCATCCTGCTGGGGCGGGAGGTTCACTTCGTTGGACATCAAGACTCGCTTTGCTGAATACGGAACCGGGCTTCAGGCCTAGTTCGCGAACTTCACGGGCATGAGGATGTAGCGGAACGCCATGTCTTCCAGGCTCGGAGACATGAAGATGCCCTGCCCCACATCGTCCTTGAACTGGTAGACCACTTCCTCTCCGGGCAGGCGCTCGAGCAGCTCGGTGAGGAAGTCGATGTTGAAGGCGAGTTCCAGGGGCTGCTCCTCGCCCGTGAAGGCGATGGTTCCCTGGTTCACACCCTCATCCGGATGCTGGAACAGCACGCGGAGGTTGGGGAACTCGAAGAAGAGACGGACGTTCTTGTTGTAGTCGTCCTTCTTCAGACCCACGACCTTGAGGGTCTTCAGGAAGTCCTCGCGGTCCACGATCACACGGCGGGGCAGCTCGGCAGGCAGGACCTTCTCGTAGGCGGGGTAGTTGCCCGTCACGCGGCGAGTGCTGAATTTGAGGCCGGGCTGCTCCAGGAAGAGGCTGCGGTCGTCCCAGACGAGGGTGATGTTGCCTTCGTCATGCACGGAAGAGGGAATCAGATCCAGAGCGCGCTTGGGCACGATGATGCGCGCTTCCGCTTCAAGGCCCGTCTCCACGGGCACTTCCACCACGGCGAGACGGAAGCCATCCGTGGATACGACCCGTAGGAAGTCCTTCCCGAAATGGAGGAGTACACCCGAAAGGGTCGGCTTGGTCGCATCCCGGCTCACGGCGATGGAACCGAGGTGGATGGCGCGCTTGAAAGCGTGGCAGGGGATCTGTACGCGAGTCAGGCCAGCCTCCGGAACGGGAAGGTCAGGGAAGCCCTCTCCCGGCTGGATGTTGTGCTCGGAGTTGAAGCCGTGGCTGCGCAGCCAGATGCGGTTTGCGTTCTCAGGCCATTCGATCGTGAGGATGCCTTCGGGGAAGACACGGACGGTCTCGATGAACTTCTTCCCGGGGATGGCTGCCACACGATGGCCGCTGCCTTCTACCGGAAGGCGAGCCTCAAAGGCCAATTCCATGTCCGTGGCACGAAGCACCATCTCCTGGGTTTCCACTTCCATCAGGACGTGTTGCAGGACGGGAAGGGTCACCCGCCGCTCAAGGGCATGCTTCAGGATCGCAAGAGTACGATCAAGTCTCTCCTTCGATACCTGTACCTGAAAGCTCATGAATCACCTTGATTGTGATGAAGGGCCGCAAAACCTGTGGAAAAGCGTGCGAAACCCTGATTGTACATGGAAAGAGACGTGGACAGGAACCTCAGGTCGGCTGCGGAAGGGTGGGCCTTGCTGGGGTTCGGAGGGAGCGGAGAACGAAACCGCGAGGTATCCGCGGAGTCTCCACTGTGGAGACTGTGGAAATCCCGGTGAACTTCCACAGAATCAAGAGATGGAATTCTGGAGGGCGTGGACAGCCTTCTGGAAATCATCATCCCGGGTCATGCGCGTCTTCACGGATTCGAGGGCGTTCATGACCGTGCTGTGGTGCATGTTGTTGAAGTGGCGTCCGATTTCCGCAAAGGACGCTGCGGTCAGTTCGCGCATCAGGTACATGGCCACTTGGCGCGGGACGAGCACCGCCGCCTGTCGGGTCTTCTTCTTCATGAGGTCATTGAAGGGGACGTTGAAGCTCTCCGCAGTGGCCCGGCAGATCCGCTCAGTCGACACCTGGGCCGTTGCGTCCAACCCCGTCATGCCCTGGTAGGCCTGCTGGGCGATGGCGAGGTTTGGAGGCAGCCCCAGGAAGCTCGCCTGGAAGACCACCCGCGTGAGCAGCCCCTCCAGGTCGCGGACGCTGCCCTTGGCCTTGTGTGCGACGAAGGTGAGGACGTCGTCCGGTACCGTGGGCATGCCGTTGAAAATCTCGTCTTCCAGCTTGCGACGGAGGATCGCGATGCGTGTCTCGAAGTCGGGAGGCTGGATGTCCGCCGTCAATCCCCACTTGAAGCGAGTGATCAGTCGCTCGTGCAGGCCCTCAAGGCGTTGGGGAGGCTTGTCCGACGTGATGATGATCTGTTTTCCGTACTGCAGGAGGTACTCGAAAATGTAGAAGATCTCTTCCTGAGTCCGCTCCATCTTGGCCAAGGTCTGCACATCGTCCAGTAGGAGCACATCCTTTTGCTGGTACTTCTTACGCATGGGCTCGGTGTTCTTGGCCTTGATCGCCCCGGTGAGCTCATTGAAGAAGTTGTCTACCTTGATATAGGCCACACGCAATTCGGGCTTCCGGGCAAGAAGTCCCTTGCCGATGCCGATCATGAGATGGGTCTTTCCGAGGCCCGAACCGCCATAAATAAAGAGTGGGTTCATATTAAGGCCAGGGCTGGTCTTGCCGTGGTTTTCTACCACGGCATTGGCTGCGGCGAAGGCGAGCTGATTGCCAGGACCCACCACAAAACGGTCCAAGGTGTAGCGTTGAAAACCCTGCGGGAAGGGGTCGGTTTCCGGCGGAAGATCCTGCTTCGCAGACGTTGAACCAGGCTTGGAGCGGGATGGCGCCTTGGTCTGGGGTGTTTGAGGGGCATCTCCGGACACTGTGAAGGCCAAGCGGAGGCCGGACAGGCCGGACTGGACCAGCACGTCGTGGAACTCCTCCGCCAGCTGCTGCTCGATCCAGATGCGGGCCGAGGTTGACGGGGTTTGGATCCAGAGGATGGATCCGTCCAGCCGGACGGCCCGACAGGGTTCCACCCAGTCCTGAAAGGTGCGATCGGGAAGCTTTTGGGACAGTCCCAGTCGAAGCGTTTCCCAGAGGGTATTGGGGTCGCTGGCGTGCATGTCGCTCTCACGGAACGAAGCGCTGCCTCAGGCCCAAGGGCGCGGGGGATCCTGGCTGCTCGGGACCGAGGGGGCGTCGAAGGTTTCCACTCTACAACGGGGGCAGGAGGGGTGGGGCGCGCTTTTCTCGATTGCTCTTAAGGTCACTTGCAGGTAGGATCGAAGGTTCGCCCCGGCCGTGAGGCCCCGGGTCAAGAGGTGGATCATGAAGCGCACATTCCAGCCCAACAACCGTCGCCGAGCCAAGACCCACGGTTTCCTGAGCCGCATGAAGACCAAGAATGGTCGTCTCGTGCTCAAGCGCCGCCGGGCCAAGGGCCGTCACGTCCTCGCCCTGTAGTCAGGACATGCGCATCGCGGGCCGTTTCCGCGCGGTCCGCCATAAGGATCACGCCGTCCCGAAAGATCCGCCTCGCCCTTCCAATCCGAAGGGCAGCGGTCTCGATGTGCGTATCTGGAAGCGCCCTGGCGAAGAGCAGCCTTGGCTGCTGGTGAGTAGCCCGAAGAAGGCAGGTGGCGCCGTGAGCCGAAATCGGTTCCGGCGCCGCATCCGCATGGCCTTCCTGGAGGTACTCCGTCCCCTGCCCCTGGATACCCTCCAGTCGGCGGTGATCTGGGTCCGTCCGGCCCGTGGCGTACGGCTCGACTCCGACATCCCCTATGAAGAACTGAAAGGCCAGCTTAGGCTGGCCTTAACCCATTGGTCGCGACGATGAACAACCGGAACACCATCTACTTCATGTTGGGGAGCCTCGGGCTCTTCGGACTCTACTTCGCGGTGTCGAACATCTTCTTCCCTCAGCCGAAGATGAAGACCCCGCCCGCGCCGGCCGCTGTCGTTGAAAAGGCTCCCGTTCAGGCCCCCCTGACCTCGGCCCCTGCGGTTCCTGCCACGACGCCCACCAAGGATGCGCGTACCTTCTCTCTCGACAGCCAGACCCTGGGTCTGACCTGGCGGGCTGAAGACGGTGTCCTGCTCCAGGCCCGCTGGATCAAGGATGGCACGCCCTTCCTTCCTGCCACTCCTCTGGACGCCAAGCTGGCCTCTGAGATCCAGGCCTTCCCTGGCATCGGCGGGGCCCTTCAGACCCGCTTCGAGGGTGATCCCCAGGTGGTCACCGAGGAGGGCGCCCGGTCTGTCGTCTTCTCCACTGCGGAAGGTGATCGTCTCGTCTATCGCATGCCGAATGTGGGCCATGTCCTCCAGGTCTCCTGGCAGTCCAAGCGCGGCGCGCACCTGAGCCTCATCCCCAAGCCGACGGACGTCCGGCAGGTGGCGGGCCTGGGCAGTGTCTATGCCCTGCAGGACAAGTCCATCGAGCGTGTGGCGTGGACCGGCATGCTGAAGGATCCCTGGTTCGGCAGCCGCAAGGTCCTTCCCGCCGAAGCCAGCCGCCTCGGCATGGATGCGGGTCTTGGCCTCAAGGGTGAGCCGGGTACCCAGCAGTATTTCGCCGTGCTCTGGGACCTCCCTCGGGTGGCGGAGCGTGACATGAACACCGGGTATCACCTTGCCCCCGGCCCCGACGGGAGCGTCACCGCGCGTCTCTACCTTGGTCCCAAGCAGGTGGATGACCTGAATGCCTTCGGTCCCGCCTTCCGGCAGACCCTGGACTTCGGCTTCTTCGGTGCCATCTCCCAGGGTCTCTTCTGGGTCATCCGCTACCTCCAGCGCTTCATCGGCAACTGGGGCTGGACCCTGGTCATCTTCTCCATCCTCATCCGTGTCGCCCTCTGGTCCCTCAACACCAAGAGCACCAACCAGATGCTGCGTATGAAGGATCTGGAGCCCCACCAGAAGGCGATTCAGGCCAAGTATGAGAAGTTCGGCAACGATATGACCAAGAAGGCCGAGCAGCAGAAGGAGCTGATGGCCTTCTACAAGAAGAATGGCCACAACCCCATGGGCAGCTGCTGGCCCATGCTCGTTCAGATGCCGGTCTTCATGGCCTTGTGGGGCATGATCCAGAACGTCTACGAACTGCGCCACGCATCCTGGATGCTCTGGTTCAATGACCTGTCCGCCCCCGAGCCCGCCCTCATCCCCGGCGTGCCCATCCGCATCCTGCCTCTGTTGCTGGGCGCCACCATGGTGCTGCAGTCCCACATGACACCTGGTGTCGGGGATCCCGCGCAGAAGAAAATGATGACCTGGATGATGCCCATCATGATGGTGTTCTTCTTCAACTCCATGGCTTCGGGCCTCTGCATCTACTATCTGACCTACAACCTCGTGCACATCTTCCACACTTGGCTGCTGATGCGGAACTACAAGCCCCAGCCGGTGGTCATCTAGCCTCTTCAGGAAAGATTCGATGCGACGTTCAGCCGTTTCCCTGGAAGACCAGCCCGAGCTCGTGGTCCGGCTATGCCGTGACCTGGGTCTGGAGGTGAAAGCGCGATTTGAAGACTCCGGGGATGCGGAGCTCTTCCCCAACCGCATCCGCCTCGATGGCGCGGACGCCCAGACCCTCATGGCCAATCGCGGTATGGGCCTGGACGCGCTCCAGTTCCTGCTTCACGAAGCCCAGGGCGAGCGGGACGAGAACCAGGTCGCCTACCTGGATGTCCAGCAAGTGCGTTTGTTCAGGATGAAGGAACTCCAGGCCATGGCGGATTTCGCCGTAGCCAAGGCGCGAGCGCTCGGCAGCTACACGCTGTCGGGCCTCAATCCTCGCGAGCGCCGCTGGATCCACATCATCGTGGCCCGGGAAGCGGATCTCCTGACGGAGAGCGAAGGCACTGGCAGCATCAAGGCACTCAAGATCTTCCGCAAGGCATAGAGGCGAGTGCTTCCGCCCATCTGCGCGCCCGCAACGGCCCTCCTTCCGGGGGCCGTTGCCATTGTTCGGGTCTCGGGAACGGGACTCTCCTCCCTGCTCTCCGGCCTGCTTCAGTTGCCCCCGCCCCGTCTCGCCACCCTGCGGCGCCTGAGGTGGGATGGCTATGACGAGAGAGCGCTTGTCCTCTACTTCCCGGCTCCCGCCAGTTTTACGGGTGAGGATGTGGTGGAGTTCCAGGTCCACGGGAATCCGCTACTGGTGCGCCGACTTCTGGAGCACCTTGGCCGCCTTGGGATTCGGATGGCGGAGCCGGGGGAGTTCGTCCGACGCGCCCTGCTGAACGGCCACATGTCCATCCTGGAAGCCGAGGGCCTGCGGGATCTCGTGGGCGCCGCCACCGATACCCAGATCCGGCAGGCCCAGGCCCGCTGCGGGGCCATGCCGAAATGGGTGAGGGATGCCAAGGAAGGGCTCCGGCCTTGGCTCGCCCAGGCCGAGGCCGCCGTGGACTACGGCGAAGAGGAGGACATCCAGCTGGACCTGTCCTACATGCAGCGGAGCCTGGAATCCCTGCGTGGAAAGTTCCACGTGGAACAGCGCCGGGCGGAATCGGCGCGCTGGTTGCGGGATGGCATCTCCGTGGCCCTGGTGGGGCGTCCCAACGCGGGCAAGAGCACGCTTTTCAACGCGTTGGCGGGGGAGGATCGGGCCATCGTGACGGAGATCCCCGGGACGACCCGGGACGTGCTGGAAGTGCGCACGGAGTGGCACGGTTTGCCCCTGATGCTGTTTGATACAGCGGGCCTCCGCCACACCGAGGATCCGGTGGAGCGCCTCGGCGTGGCGCGTGTGGATGCGGTGATGGAGCGGGCGGACCTGATCCTGCATTTGGTGCCCGCACCGGACCCCGGGCCCGATCCCGACCTCGAGGCGCGGCTGAGGCCCTACGAGGGCAAGGTGCTTGTCGTGCGCAATCAGTCGGATCTGGCACCTGGAGAAGGCCTGCGCATCAGCGCGGCGCAGGGCGATCTGGAGCCGCTCGCGGAGGCCCTGCACCTTCGCTTCCTGGGAGATCTGGCGCCGGATGCCTGCCTCGGCGCCCTCGCCACCCACCGACAGCGGGAACTCCTGGCGGACCTGGTGCAGCAGCTGGATTTGCTGTTTGAGCTCCGCCGAGGATGCCCACCGGAGATTCCGGCGTCCCTGCTGCAGGGCGCTTGGGGCCTGCTGGCGCGGCTTTCGGGTGAGGATCGGGCGGAAACCACCCTCGACGAACTCTTCAGCGGCTTCTGCCTGGGGAAGTGAGGCCCCGGTACACTGGGGGCTGGAGACGCCCATGCAGCCTGGTTGGGAAGCCGTCATCGGCCTGGAAGTGCACGTTCAGCTGAAGACCCGCACCAAGATGTTCTGCGGGTGCGGCAATGCCTACGGCGCGGAGCCCAACAGCCTCACCTGCCCGGTCTGCTTGGCCCTGCCTGGCGCCTTGCCCACCCTGAATGGCGCAGCAGTCCGGCAGGCCATCGCCTTCGGGCTGGCGGTGGGGGGGCGAATCCAGCCCCGGAGCACCTTTCACCGGAAACAGTACTTCTACCCCGACCTGCCCAAGGGCTACCAGATCACCCAAGGGCCGGTGGCGGTGGTGGAGGAGGGTTTCATTGAGATTCCCGGCGATCCGGCGATCCGTGGGGCGGAAGGCCCGGTGCGCATCCGCCTTGAGCGCGCCCACCTCGAAGAGGATGCGGGCAAGTCCACCCACGGCGGCAAGGCGGGTACGTTGGTGGACCTGAACCGGGCGGGGGTGCCCCTGCTGGAGATCGTGGGGTGCCCAGACCTGCGCAGCCCGCAGGAGGCCTCGGACTTCCTCAAGGCCCTGCATCATCTGGTGACCTACCTGGACCTCTGCGACGGCAACATGGAGGAAGGGTCCTTCCGCTGCGACGCCAACATCAGCTTGCGCCGCGCTGGCACGGAGGCCTTCGGCACCCGGGTGGAAGTGAAGAACCTCAACTCGTTCCGCTTCGTGCGTCAGGCGCTGGAGCACGAGATGGTCCGTCAGGCGGAGCTGCTGGACGCCGGGGACGTGGTGCAGCAGGAGACGCGGGGCTTCGATGCGCCCTCGGGCACCACGCGAAGCCAGCGGAGCAAGGAGGGTGCCCACGACTACCGGTACTTCCCGGAACCGGACCTGCCAGATCTGCTGATCTCCGAGGTCGAGATCGCGCAGGTCCGTGCAGGGATGCTGGAGCTTCCGACGACTCGGGCCGGGCGTTTCGAGTCGGTCTTCGGCCTGAGCCCTTACGAGGCGGGCATGCTGCTCCAGACCCGGGCTTTCGGGGACTACTTCGAGGCGGTGGTGGCTGCGGGAGCCTCCGGCAAGGCCGCGGCGAACTGGATGCTGGGGGAGGTCAGCCGGGTGCTCAACACCCGCGGTGGCACTTTGGAATCCTTGAGACTGGCGCCGGAGACCCTTTCGGAGCTCGTGCGCCTCGTGGAAGACGGGACCATCAACCTGAATACCGCCAAGGAAATCGTGTTTCCGGCGGTGTTGGCGGGGGAAGGTACCCCTTCCTCCGTGGTGGCCACCCGCGGTCTGGCCCAGGTGTCGGATCTCGGGGCGGTCGAGGCCCTGGTGGCCTCGATTCTCGGCGCCCATCCCGCCCAGGTGGCGGAGATCCGGGGTGGAAATCCCCGCCTCAAGGGCTTCCTCGTGGGGCAGGTCATGAAGGCTGGGGGGGGCAAGCTCAACCCACGGCTCGTGAATCAGGCGCTTGAGGCAGCCCTTCAGGCCTGATGGGCCTACTCTGAATCCGGAGGCACCATGCAACCCACGCCCGGCCACCGTACGCCCGAGGATCTGGATGACAGCATCGTTCCGCCCCAGGACGGGTTCCGGAAAGTGTATTTCGGCGAGATCGCGGATCCTCTGGTGGCGCCGCATCCGGAGCCTCCCGAGGCGTCAGAAGATGAGTTGACCCAGGCGGCCCTGATGGACGCGGGGCACGCCTATCCGGAAGAGACCGAACCAATGCCGACGGCGTGGCGCACGGTGATGCTGCTGCTGATCGGGGCGGGGGCGCTCGCCTATGTGTTCTGGAAGCGCTGATTTCAGGGGATATCGAAAGATGTAAACGCCGTTCTTCGCTTGTCATCCCGTCAGGCACCCCCTGCCCTTTCGAGATTTCGGAGCAAAAAGTCGGCATGCTGGTAGCCCGCCGGGGCGTCCCCGGGGTCTGAAGGGGTGCGTCATGGAAGCCATCATTTCTGTTCTGCGGTCCTGTGAGCTGTTCAGCGCCTGTTCGAACGAGGACATCGCCGCCCTCGCCTCGGCGGCCACTTGGCGTGAAGTCCCCGGTGGGACCGAGCTGTTCTGCCAGGGGGGCGCACGTCAGGCCTGCTACGTGATCGAGGTGGGCCAGCTGGAGGTCCTCAAGGACAGTGGCGACGGTCCGGAGCGCGTGATCATCTTGCGGAAGGGCAGCGCCTGCGGCGAGGCCGCCTTCCTGCACGACCATCCGCACACCGTCACGGTGCGCACCCTGACGGCCTGCCGGCTCCTGGAGCTGAGCCGCGAGAAGGTTCTCGCCGTCCTTCAGGCGGACGGCAAGCGTGCCGTGAGCATCCTCAGCGCCATTTCCCTGCGGGTGAACCGCCGTCTGCTCTACACGGGCTACGAGCGCTCGGGTCGAGAGCAGGCCTTCGCCTCCCTGGCGCGCCGCACGGAGACGGACCTGCTGGGTAGCGCAGAGATCTATGACGACGCGCTCTTCGGAGTGCAGACCCTGCGTGGGATGGAGAACTTCCCCATCACCGGCATTCCCATCGCCCACTTCCCCGCCCTGGTGCGTTCCCTCGGCATGGTCAAGCAGGCCACCGCCCGCGCCAACGCCAAGCTGGGTCTGTTGGATGCGAACATCGCTGCGGCCATCGACATGGCCGCGCAGGAAGTCATTGAAGGCCACTGGCTGGGCCACTTCCCCGTGGATATGGTCCAGGGCGGCGCCGGTACGTCCACGAACATGAACGCCAACGAGGTCATCGCCAATCGTGCCCTGGAGATTCTCGGCAAGCGGCACGGGGAGTACGCCTTCTGCCACCCGAACGACCACGTGAATCTTGGTCAGAGCACGAACGACGTGTATCCCACGGCGGTCCGCATGGCGACGGTGCTCATGCTGCAGGGCCTCCTGAAGGCCATGGAGCGTTTGCAGAAGGCCCTGCGGGCGAAGGGTGTGGAGTTCCGCGAGATCATCAAGATGGGCCGTACGCAGCTCCAGGATGCCGTGCCGATGACCCTCGGCCAGGAGTTCGAGGCCTTCGCCGTCACCACGGGCGAGGACATCGAGCGCCTGGATGAGATCTCCAAGTTCCTCCTCGAGATCAACATGGGCGCCACCGCCATCGGCACCGGCATCTGCGCCGATCCGCGCCTCAGCGACGCCGTGCTGGTTGAACTGCGCGCCATCAGCGCCCTGGACCTCAAGCTGGCGGGCAACCTCATCGAGGCCACCTCCGACACCGGCGCCTTCGTGCTCTTCAGCGGCGCCGTCAAGCGGGCCGCGGTGAAGCTCAGCAAGATGTGCAACGACCTGCGCCTGCTCTCCAGCGGCCCCCGCTGCGGCTTTGGCGAGATCAACCTACCCGCCCGTCAGCCCGGCTCCAGCATCATGCCCGGCAAGGTGAATCCCGTCATCCCCGAGGTGGTGAACCAGGTGGCCTACCACGTCATTGGCCACGACATGACCATCCACCTCCCTGCCCAAGCCGGGCAGCTGCAGCTCAACGG
>CAYQAS010000131.1:0-10668 GCA_964415525.1 uncultured Solibacteraceae bacterium | reverse complement strand
GGGACTGGACCGGGTCGCGCTAAAGCCGGTCGTCTATGCGGTGGCGGCCCTGATCCTCGCCCTGGGCGCGGCTTGGGCGGCACCTCATCTCTGGCAGCCCGGCGTGGCCAACGGCTGGTGGACGCCCATCCGCGGCCTCTTCAACGGCAATACGGACCGGGGCGTGACGGCGCTCTTCCCGCTGTTTCCCTGGTTCACCTTCGCCGCCTTCGGCTCCGTGCTCGGCGCGCTCTATCGCCATTTTCGCGTGATGCCGGTGGAGGGACGCTCCCGCTGGAGCGAGGCCCAGTGGCTGGTCGCCCTCGGCGTGGCCGGGGCCCTCTTCGTGGCCTGGGGCGGACATGCCGCCAAGGGCTGGCTCTGGGACGGGCAGTGGCTAGAGCAGGACATCTACCGGCTCCACAACACTACGCTGCCCAGTGTCGCGGAGCGCATCGGCGTGGTGATGCTGCTGGGTGCCCTCGTCGGGGGCATCGAGCTCGTCCGTGGGCGCTGGAAGGGACCGAACTTCGTGGAGGCCGCGAGCAAGGAGAGCCTGCTGCTATACATGCTCCACCTCTTCCTCATCTTCGGGCTCCTGCTGGCCGAGCCTGTCCAGGCGATCACGGGCTGGAAGTGGTACAGCCAGGGATGGCTGGGCACCCTCAGCCTCACGGTCGGCATCATCGGCGCGAACCTCCTAGCCGGGTTGGCCTGGCAGAGCCTGAGGCAACAGCCCGAGCGCGTGCGGCGTATCCAGAAGCGAACCCTGGTGGCACTGGGAATCTGGTTCCTGGTGGGGGGATGGCTCACCTATTTCCACTTCCGAAAGAGCCCTGAACTGGCCACTGAATCCTATCCATTCCTGAACGCCGCCCGGCAGCGGAAGGGGTTGCCCGCGACGCCGGATGGCTTGAGCCACGATCCCCTGGAACCGATCCGCGAGAAGGTGCGGCGCCGCATCAAGCTGAAGCCCGATGAACAGCGGCTGCTAGAATCACAGGGTCATGGAACCCCCCAGTAACACACCCACCTGGATCCTCTTCGCCTTCGCGGCGGGCGTCGTCTATCGAGCCCTCCTCTCCTGCCTGCTGGAGGCCTTTCACGCCCTGCCCAGCATTCAGCGGCGGCGTCTCCTGGAGGAGGAACACGGCTTTCACCCGGGGCTGCTCCGTCTGCTTGAGGACCCCTTCCAGTTCGGTCTGAGTCTCTCCCTCTGGAACCGCATCCTGCTCGTGCTCCTGCTCGGGCTGGCCTGGTTCCTCGTGGCACCCAAGGCGCTCGGCCTCGTCGCCCTCGTGGGGCTCGCCCTGCTCTATGTCTGGCTCCTGGATGGCGTTCTGCCTGTGCTGATCACCGCCGGGAATCCCGCGTCGTGGTTGAGCCGTCTCTTTCCCTTTTACTATCCGGCCCATCAGTTCCTGCGGCCCTTCCTGATGCCCCTCACGAGGCTCCAGGTGCACCAGAAGGAACGTCAGGAGCGGGATCCCGAAGAGAGCGAAGCCTCCGACGATGCCGTGACGGCGTTGCTGGAAGAGGGGGAGGCGGAAGGCATCCTGGAAGCCGATGATCGGGAGCTGATCCGCAACGTGGTGGACTTCGGCGACACCGTGGTGCGTGAGGTGATGACCCCACGCAACCTTGTGAAGTCCCTCTCCATCGACGCCAGCGCAGAGGAAGCCTGGACGGCCTTTCGGGCGACGCGCCACAGCCGACTGCCGATCTATGCGGGATCTGCGGATCACATCGTGGGGGTGGTGCTCCTGAAGGACCTGCTCCAGGGGGATCCAGACGATCACCTGGACCTGCGAACCCTGCTCAAGCCCGCGCCTTTTGTACCCGAATCCAAACCCGTCCAGGAACTGATGCGAGAACTGCAGCTGGCCCGCACGCAGCTGGCCATCGTCGTGGACGAATACGGATCGGTGTCGGGTCTCGTGACCCTGGAGGACCTGCTGGAAGAGGTCTTCGGCGAGATCCGGGAGGAACACGAAGCCGCACCCGAATCTGCCCCTGGGCCCGATGGCGCCTACGTGGTGTCCGGCACCCTGCACGTGGAAGAGTTGGCTCGGCTGTTGGGCTGTGCCTGGGAGCGAGAGGGTTTCGATACCGCCGCCGGTCTGGTGCTCTCCCGAATCGGTCGACTCCCCTCGGTAGGGGAGTCGGTGGATGTCGAGGGCGCGCGGCTGACGGTCCTCAGGCTGGATGGTTCCCGGATTCTCGAGATCAGTGCGATTCCGTTGCCCCCAGATGTTGCTGGATCTTCGTCAACAGACGCGTGAACTCCACCGGCTTCGTCTCATAGTCATCACAGCCAGAGGCAATGGCCTTGTCCCGGTCGCTGATCATGGCGTGGGCCGTCAGGGCGATGATGGGCGTCCGCCGTCGGCCCGCTTCCTGTGTCCGGATGCGTCGGGTGGCCTCGTAGCCGTCCATGAGAGGCAGGCTGATGTCCATGAGTACCAGGTCGGGCTGGGATTCGAGGTGGACTCGGACGGCGGCCTCGCCATCCTCGGCGAACACGAGATCGAAGCCCCTTCGCTTGAGCAGTCGGGAGAGCACATCGCGGTTCATTTCGTTGTCTTCGACGAGCAGGATGCGAGCCATGGCAGACCTCTTTACTCGGAGTCAGGGCGGGGCGAGAACAGCTTCTGGGTGATGTCCTTCACGGCTTCCACAAGCTCTTCCTTGCTGCAGGCGCCCTTGCGGAAGACCCGGTGGACCTGCGGTGCCTTAAGCAGGGCGAGATCTTCCGTGGTCAGCTCCTTGGCCGTCAGGATCAGGACCGGGATGTTGGACCAGGCGGGATTCCCCTGCATCTCCGCGAGTAGCTGGAAACCGTCCATCCCCGGGAGCATCAGGTCCAGCACCAGGGCGCAGGGCGGCGCCTCCTGCAAGGCACTGAGGGCCTGGAAGCCATCCATGGCGAGGCGGGTCGTCCAGCCTTCGTGCTCGAGGATCCGGTTCAGGCCCAGCAACGTATCCGAATCGTCCTCCACCACCAGGACAGGCTGGCCATCCTCGGGCTGGAACCGGTCGAGCACCTGGAGCAGCTCTTCCCGGGTGATGGGCTTCTGCAGGTAGGCCGTCGCGCCAAGCGCGAAGCCCCTGGAGCGCCCCTCCATCATGGTGATGAGCACCACGGGAATGTCCTTGAGATCTGCATCTTCCTTGAGGGCGGACAAGACCTGCCACCCGTTCATGCCGGGCATGGCAATGTCGAGGGTGATGACCTGGGGCCGCAGGGACCGGGCCATCTCGATGCCCTCCTTGCCGTCGGCGGCCATGGCCACCCAGTAGCCCTCCTTGGTGAGCATTCGGGAGAGGGCATCCCGCATGGATGGATCGTCGTCGATGATCAGGACCTTGGTCTTCACGCCGAAAGACGCCAGAGTGGGGCCCGTGACCTTGCCCTGAGGGCTGATGGAGACCCTGGGGATGCGGATGGTGAAGATGGAACCCTTGCCGGGCTCGCTTTCCACCAGGATGCTGCCACCGAGCATCTCGGCGAAGCGGCGGCAGAGGGTGAGGCCGAGGCCCGTGCCGCCGTAGCGCCGGGTGGTGGACTCATCCGCTTGCGTGAACTCCTGGAAGATCCGCTGCTGCTGCTCAGGCGTCATGCCAATGCCGGTGTCCTCCACCAGGAACCGCACGAAGGATGGGTCCTCGTCGGGCATGACCCGCAGGGTGATGAGGCCGTCCTCCGTGAATTTGGAAGCGTTGTTCAGCAGGTTGGTCAGGCTCTGGCGCAGGATCTTCATGTCCGACCGGATTCGGGTGACATCGGGATGTCCCAGCACCTCGAACTGGTTCCGGTTCTTGCCTACGAGGGGAGCAACGGTGTCCTTGATGTCCTGGAGGAGCTGTCCGACCTGGATGTCCTCGGTGAAGACGCTCATGCGGCCGGCTTCGATCTTGGACAGGTCCAGGATCTCGTCGATCAGGGAGAGCAGGTGCTTCCCGGCGCCCTGGATGCGGTCGAGGTCCGACACCATGTCGGGAATGCCCCGCTCCTTGGCCTCATCGGTGAGCAGCTCGCTGTAGAGCAGGATGGCGTTGAGGGGCGTGCGCAGCTCGTGGCTCATGTTGGCGAGGAAGGAGCTCTTGGCGCGGGAGGCCTCCTCTGCCTTTTCCTTGGCGAGCAGCAGCTGGGTGTTCGCACGGAGCAGTTCCTCCGAACGCTGGGCGACCTGCTCCTCCAGGTGATCCTGGTAGTCCAGGAGCTGGGCGTCCCGCTGCTGGATCTGCCCCAGCATCTCGTTGATGGCCCCGGCGAGGATGGCGATCTCACCGCCCTGGCTGGGCTGGATCCGGAGTGAGTAGTCCCGCTCCTCGGAGATCTGCAGAGCGGTCTGGGACACGGCGAGGATCGGCTCGGAGATCTGTTTCTGCAGCAGGAGGCTGGAGAGGAATACAAGGCCCATCAGGGCGACACCCACCATGGACATCATCTTTACGGACCAGATGAAGTGCGCGTCGATCTCCTCGAGGTCCGAGCGGAGGAAGAGCGTGCCCTTGAATTCCCCCTCCAGCTGGATTTTCAGGAACATGTCCAGGTGCCGGTGTTCGAACTGGGCGGTCTCGTCCTGGGCCCGCTCCGGTAGGGCGAGGGTGTGGGAGGGCACGACGTGGGTGGCGAAGGGGCGCCCCTCGGCGTCGAAGATGCGGGCGGCCAGGATATGCGGGTTGGTGGACATGGCTCGGAGGGAGCGGGTGCCGCTGAACGTGGTGCCGAAGTCCAGATCCGCTGAGAGCACCTGTGAGAGCACCAGGGCCTGGGTGCGCAGGCTGCGGACCTGTCCCTCCCGCAGGGCGGAACGTTCATAGGCCAGGAAGGCCAGGAAGCTCCCGAGAAGGGCGATGCCCGCCACCGCCGCCAATAGGAGCGTGACGCGGCGCTTGATGGAGAGATCTCCTACAAATCGACCCATGGTGCGCCTCACGGTTCCTGAAGGATGCGGGTTCGCGGACTGGCCAGGAGGGAGGATCCGATCTCGAGACCGGACTCGCGCGCCACCCGGGTGTTCACTTCAAAACCGATGGTGTCGGACACCAGCAGGTTCAGGATCACGCCGCGGCTTCCGAATCCCACGGTGTCGCTGACCGTCAAGGTCGGCTTGCCTTTGCAGATGCGCAGGATGTCCATCACGCGATCGTATTCGGAATCGCAAATGAACAGGATGTCGCAGCCTAGGATGGCCGCGGGATTGAGTGTTCTGAGATAGGTGATGCTCACCTTGCGGTTGTGCACCACTCGGCTCCGGCCGAGATCGTCCAGAAACCGCTCGAAGGGCGAGTCCCCCAGAACGCCGATGACGAAGGGCTGGCCCTCCCGGCGGGCAGAGCCCGGCCAGTTCACATGTCCGCCCAGACTGAGCAGGACCTTGGCCTTGAGTTCGTATTCAGGGGAGCGGGTTGGCTGGGCGCACCAGACCTGCGGCACCACGCCCAAGAGGGTGAGGAGGAAGGTCCGATGGAGGGGGTTGGAAAGCATGGGCGTGATTCGCTCTCAAGGGTATCGGCCCCTGATAAGGGGGGTTAAGGAACGAGGCCTGGATGGTAAAATATGGGATTCGGCCTAGTCCGTTCCCACCAGGGAGGCTCCTGGATCGGGGGACCGGGCCTTTTCTCCGGTCCGCCCATGATCCGCCGCATCCTTGCCATCTCCGCGCTCCTGCTGCTGCCGCTCCTTCTGGGTGGCATCCGCCGCATGGAGCACCGTCGCCTGACCCCCCAGCCCCGAGGCATGGTGCTGGGACTCTATGCCGGTCTGCCTGACTACGACTACGCAGATGAGCTGAAACGCATCGCGGAGACGGGCGCTACCTGTGTGAGTCTTCAGGCGATCTACCGCATGGAGACCGGCCGAAGCAGTGAGATCGTGCGCCATCCCACCAGCAGCCCCACAGAGGAGAGCCTTCGCCGAACCTTCAAACAGGCGAAGGAGCTGGGCCTGAGGATGATGTTCTTCCCCACCATCAACATGCGGGACGAGGCCACCAGCGCCGACTGGTGGCGGGGCAACATCCAGCCCTCGGACTGGGACCTCTGGTGGCGGAACTACACGGATTTCAATGTGCGTCTGGCGGCCCTGGCCGAGGAAGGCGGCGTGGAGTGGTATTCCATCGGCACGGAGATGGCGAGCACCCATCCCTTCGATGCCCAGTGGCGGAACCTCTGCACCGAAGTGCGGAAGGTCTTTCACGGCAAGCTCACCTACAGCGTGAACTTCGATAGCCACGACTCTTTCACGTTTGGCGATGCCCTGGACGTGGTGGGCATGAACACCTACGACCCCATCGCCAAGCATGAGGCCCAGCCGAGCCTGGAGGCCATTCGGGACAGCTGGTGGTGGATCGTATACAAGGCCCGCACCCTCCAGGCGCGCTTCGACCGCCCCGTGATGATCACGGAAGTGGGCTATCCCAGCGTCGCGGGTGCCCACCAGGGACCTTGGGACTTCCGCAGCGACAAGCCCGTGGACCTCGCCCTGCAGGATCGTCTCGTGAAGGGCGCCTTCGACGTGCTTTCCAATTGGGGTGAAGGTGCGGCGGTCTTCTATTACCTCTACGGCGAGAACCTGAACGCCAAACCCATCGGTGGCCACGGCGACCGGACCTACGCCATCTGGGGCAAGCCGGTGGAATCGACCCTGAAAACGTACTTTGCCAAGCCCATATTCGAGAACCGGATTCCGTTGGAGAACCGAAATCGAGATGAGGCCCTGATCCAAGTGCTGGCGAGCCATCACCGGAAACTGCTCCAGTACGAGGACGCGAAGATGCCTGCGTGGGTGCCGAAATGGGAGCAGGTCCATCCGGAGCACGCCAAGGCTGTGGCGGCCATCCTCGCCTCGGAGCCCAAGATCCTTCGTAAGGTTCCCAAGGGCTCCGAACGATAACGGAAGGGTGATCCGACCCACCGCCCAGTCCCTCCCGCCGGTCCCCCAAGCCACCCGCACCGTTCTCGTCGTCGAGGACGAGGCGATGACTGTACGGTTCTATGTCACGGGTTTGAAGGGGATGCAGGCGCAGGGGTGGCGCATTCTGGCGGCTGAAAACGGGGCCCAGGCCGCGGAGATTCTCCGGCTCGAGAAGGTCGATGTGGTGGTCACCGATCTCCACATGCCCGTGATGGATGGCTATCACCTCATCGCCCTCATCCATGCCCACTATCCAGGGATGCCCGTGATCGTCCTGACGGCCCTGCCGGAGGGGGAACCTCAGGATCGGGCCTTGAGCCTTGGGGCATTGCGGGTGTTGTCCAAGCCGGTGCGCCTGAGCCTCCTCATGGAAGAAATCCGGGCTTTAGGCGAGATCCGTCCGGCGGGTCGCGTGCAGGGGCTTGGGCTCTCGAGCCTCCTTCAACTGCTTGCGTGGGAGGGGCGCTCCCTGACCCTGAACATCCAGGCGGAGGAAGGGCATGGGCACCTCTACGTGAAACAGGGCGCCCTCATCCATGCAGAGCAAGCCCAGGGCGAGGGGCTGGAGGCGGCCTACGGGATACTCTGCTGGTCTCAGCCCTCCGTGACCTTTGTGGAGGCCTGTCGGGTGGAGCCCACCATTTCCATGCCGATCGAGGAATTCCTGATGAATGCAGCGGTCTATCAGGATCACCGGGACCGGGAGGCTGTGTCCCCACCGCCTGTGGCGGTGACTCCTGATGCAGGGGCCGAGGTTTCAACCTCCGATCCAGCAGCTGAACAGGTGCCCATCGCCCTGGACCCATGGAGTGGGCAGCTCCCCCGGCGTTGAGCTGCGTGGCCCTGGTCCCCTATCCTGAGGACATGCGGATCATCCTGGTAAGGCACGGCGAGACGGCGTGGAATGCGGAGGGCCGCCTCCAGGGCCACTTGGACATCCCCTTGGCGGAAAGTGGGCAACAGCAGGCGGTGTGTCTGGCTTCCCGGCTCGCGGATCAGCCGATCACCCGGGCGGTGGCCTCCACGCTGTCGAGGGCTCGCCAGACCGCCGAGATCGCCTTGGGGCCCCGGGCTGGTCTCGTGACCTTCGATCCGGGCCTCCGTGAACTGAACCACGGTGCGTGGGAAGGGTTGAAGATCCCTGAGGTGGCGGAACGCTTTGCCGAGAGCAGCCGGGCCTGGCGGGAGACCCCGCACCTGGCGAGGCCGGATGGCGGCGAGACGCTGCAGGAGGTCCTGGACCGGGCCTGGCCCGCACTGGTGCGCGGATGCGAAGGCCTCGGAGCGGAAGACACGCTGCTCGTCGTGACCCACGACATCGTGGTTCGGGTGATCCTGGCCCGGGTGTTGGGGCTGCCCCATGCCCAGGTCTGGCGCTTCCGGCTGGCACCCACCTCCGTGAGCCTCCTGGAAGGTCCGGGGCCGGATGCCCTGTCCATCCTCCGAGTGAACGACGCCAGCCACCTCTATCCCCTGTTCGGGGAAGCGGTGCATCGACGTCTTTGAGGTTTCGTTGACACTTTGACCCCAATCCGGCCAGACCTGTTTCATTCTGGAAGAGCCTTGAGCGTCAGGTGGGGGGACCGCTTCTCAACCCCTTGACCCTGCCCCACAATGGCCCCACTCCACCGGGGCGTTCCGCCCGTGAGTCCCCACCCCAACCCCTTTACCGAGGGAGCACCATGTCCCAGATCAAGCCCTTCCGTGCCTACCGTCCCAAGCCCGAGCTGGCGGCCGAGGTCGCCTCCGTGCCTTACGACGTCATCAATACGAAGGAAGCGCGTGAGCTCGCCGCCGGCAAGCCCCACTCCTTCCTGCACGTGGGCCGCCCCGAGATCAACCTGCCCGAGGGTGTGGATGAGCACTCGGACGAGGTCTATGCCGCGGGCGTGAAGGCCCTCCAGGGCTTCATTGCCGATGGCACCCTGCTGCTCGAGGACAAGCCCTGCTTCTACGTCTACCAGCAGAAGATGGGCGATCACGTGCAGGCGGGCCTGGTGTGCCTCTGCTCCGTGAAGGAATACGAAGAAGACCTGATCAAGAAGCACGAGTACACCCGCAAGGACAAGGAAGACGACCGTACCCGCCACGTCACCGAGCAGAACGCCAACGCCGAGCCCGTCTTCCTCACCTACCGCGCGGTGCCCTACATCGACGGCCTCGTGGACAAGGTCCGTGAGACGCCCGCGATCTATGACGTGGTCACGCCGGACGGCATCGGCCACACGGTGTGGATCATCGAGGACGAGCGCGTGATCTACGCCCTGGCTCACTTCTTCGATGGCATCGAGGCGATGTACATCGCCGATGGCCACCACCGCACCGCCTCTGCCGTGCGCTATGGCCAGGCCCGTCGCGCCGCCCTGGGCGCCGAAGCGACCGGTGAAGAGTCCTTCGAGTACTTCATGGCCGTGGTCTTCCCCCACGACCAGCTGAAGATCATGGACTACAACCGCATCGTGAAGGACCTGAACGGCCTCACGAAGGAACAGTTCCTGTCCAAGGTCGGCGAGAAGTTCGAGATCAGTGCCAACGCCACCCGCACACCCCAGGCCCTGCACAGCTTCGGCATGTATCTCGACGGCCAGTGGTGCACCCTGACCGCCAAGCCCGGCAGCTTCGACGTCAAGGATCCCGTGAAGAGCCTGGACGTCAGCATCCTGCAGGAGAACCTGCTGAGCCCCATCCTCGGTATCCAGGATCCCCGCACGGACACCCGCATCGACTTCTGCGGCGGCATCCGCGGCATGGACGAGCTCGAGAACCGCGTGAAGGCCGGTGCCGCCGTCGCCTTCTCCATGTTCCCTACCTCCCTGGTGGAACTCATGGATGTGGCCGATGCCGACCAGATCATGCCCCCCAAGAGCACCTGGTTCGAGCCCAAGCTCCGCAGCGGCCTACTCGTGCGAGTCTACGAAGGCTGAAAAGGACGATTCACCACGGAGAACACGGAGCACACGGAGAAAAACTGTGGAGCTGATGGAAGCGGATCTGACCCAGCGCGTGCTCGATGCGGCCTTTGAGGTGCATCGGCTTGTTGGGCCGGGGCTGCTCGAATCGGCCTACGAATCCTGCCTTGCCCATGAAATGGAGCAGCGCGGGCTCCGTGTCGCCCGCCAAGTAGTCATTCCCTTGGAATACAAGGGATGCCAACTGGAATGTGGTTTTCGCGCCGATCTCATCGTGGAGGACCAGGTTCTGCTCGAGCTGAAATCCGTGGAAGCACTCTCTCCAGTCCATGAAGCTCAGTTGATGACCTACCTGCGCATGACCGGCTGCCGGATCGGCTTCCTGCTGAACTTCAACGTCAAGCTCTTGAAGGACGGCATCACGCGCCGGGTTCTCTGACCCCTTGTCTTTCTCCGTGTTCTTTCCTCCGTGTGCTCAGTGTTCTCCGTGGTTCAAATCTTTTTCTTTGGAGGTCTCAAGTGAAAATCCTCATCGCTGATGCGTTCGACGCGAAGCTTCCCGAGCGCCTGGCTGTTTTTGGCGAGGTCTCTTCCGACATGGCCACCCTGGGCGAGGCCAATGTCCTGCTGATCCGTTCCAAGACGACAGCCAATGTCGAACTGCTGGACAAGGCCCCCAACCTCAAGCTCGTCATCCGTGGCGGCGTGGGCATGGATAACGTGGACAAGAAGGCCTGCGCCGAGCGCGGCATCAAGGCCATGAACACGCCCAAGGCCTCCAGCGTTTCCGTGGCCGAGATGGCCATGGCCTTCATGGTCGCGATTCCCGCCCGCCTCATTGAAGGCCACATGGGGATG
>CAYQAS010000130.1:10108-10731 GCA_964415525.1 uncultured Solibacteraceae bacterium | reverse complement strand
GGATGGCGATGTCTTCGAGCATGGCCTTGCGGCGGTCACCGAAACCGGGGGCCTTGACGGCGGCTACATGGAGGGTGCCGCGGAGCTTGTTTACTACCAGGGTTGCCAGGGCTTCGCCTTCGATGTCTTCGGCGATGATGAGGAGGGGCTTGCCCATTTTGGCGATCTGCTCCAGGATGGGGAGGAGGTCTTTCATATTGCTGATCTTCTTTTCGTTGATCAGGATGAAGGCGTCTTCCAGGTTAACTTCCATCTTCTCGGCGTTGGTGACGAAGTAGGGGGACAGATAGCCCCGGTCGAACTGCATACCTTCCACGATATCGAGTTCCGTCTCCAGACCCTTGTTCTCTTCGACGGTGATGACGCCTTCTTTGCCGACCTTGCCCATCGCTTCGGCAATGATGCCGCCGATGGCTTCGTCGTTATTGGCGGAAATGGTGCCGACCTGGGCAATTTCCTTCTGGTCCTTCGTGGGCTTGCTGAGCTTTTTCAATTCCGCGACAACGGCGGCAACGGCTTTCTCGATGCCACGCTTCATGTCCAATGGGTTTCTTCCTGCCGCTACGGTCTTAGTCCCTCCCGGGTAGACAGGCTTGGCCAGGACCGTTGCCGCGTGTTTTCCC
>CAYQAS010000130.1:0-10098 GCA_964415525.1 uncultured Solibacteraceae bacterium | reverse complement strand
GCCTTAGCCGTGCCGCGATCGTTCCCGCCCTTGCGCTGGTCTTGCTGGCTACTTTACCGACCATCTGTGCGCCCATGGTTTCAAATCTGTCTGCCAGTTCGATCTCCTTGGCCACGGTTACGCCGTCCTTGGTGACCACGGGAGAACCGAAGCTTTTGTCAAGAATGACGTTTCTGCCCTTGGGGCCGAGAGTAACCTTTACGGCGTCGGCAAGGGTGTTTACGCCTTTGAGGATCGATTTTCTCGCGTCCTCGTCATATTGAATCAATTTTGCTGCCATGTATTTAATCCTCCTTAGTCAGGTTTTACTTGCCTTCGATGACGCCCAGAATGTCGTCTTCGCGCATAATGAGGTATTCCTTGCCGTCGATCTTTACTTCCGTCCCGGCATACTTACTGAAGAGCACCTTATCACCGGCTTTAACATCGAGTTTGACAAGCTTGCCGTCTTCGGTGGTCTTTCCCTTACCCACGGCGATGATCTTGCCCTCCATGGGTTTTTCTTTCGCGGTATCGGGGATAATAATACCGCCTTTGGTTTTTCCCTCTTCCGCCAAGCGCTCAACAATGACTCTGTCCTGCAATGGCCTGATTTTCATGCTGTCCTCTCCTTTCATCAATTATATTAAAGATTTTTAAACGCTATTTTATTTCCCGGACATTTCGCGGCATATAATATACATCAAATCTTCGATGTCAAGGTTTGCAAACGATATTTTTATCCGGGGACCGATTTGATTTCTTTCTTGATTATTTTAAGAAGGAGACACTCAGGCTGTAAACAATGGCCGATATAATGGCGGAGATGGGTATGGTCAACACCCAGGCCCAGACAAGTGTGCCGGCGACGCCCCACCGCACGGCGGTCAATCTTCTTGTGGCCCCAACGCCCATGATGGCCCCGGCAATGGTATGGGTCGTGCTGACGGGAATCCCCCCCAGGGAGGCGCCGATGATGGAGATGGCCGCCGCCGTCTCGGCGCAGAAGCCGCCAATGGGTTGGAGCTTGGTGATCTTGGTTCCCATGGTCTTCACGATCCGCCAACCGCCGCTGAGGGTTCCCAGGGCGATTACGGTATAGCAGGCGAAGACAACCCAGAAAGGGATATGAAAAACAGGGCCGATAAGACCCTTGCTATAGAGGATAATGGCGATGATGCCCATGGTTTTCTGGGCGTCGTTCATCCCGTGACCGAGACTGCTGATGGCGGAGGAACATAACTGCAACTTCCGAAAGAGGCGCATGGAAGAGGCTACATTGGAATTCCGGCTGAAATTGAGTACCAGGGTCATCATGCATAATCCGAGGAACATCCCGATGGCGGGGGATAAAAAGATAAAGAGGGCCGTTTTGATAAGCCCTTCCCACACCAGATTTCCCATGCCCGCCTTCAGGACCCCGGCGCCGACGAGGCCGCCGATAAGGGCGTGGGAGGAACTGCTGGGGAGACCTAAATACCAGGTGACGAGATTCCAGATGATAGCTCCGCCGAGGGCGGCAAAAATGATATAGTTGTCTATGGATTCGGGATGAATGATCCCGACGCCGATCGTCTTGGCCACGGGGGTGCCGACGATGAAGATAGCGGCAAAGTTGAAAAAAGCCGCCCACATAACGGCATAGCGGGGCGACAGTACCCGGGTTGAGACAATGGTGGATATGGAGTTGGCGGCGTCATGAAAACCGTTGATGAAGTCAAAGGCCAGGGCAACGCCGATCAGAAAGACAACAAAACCGAAAGAATCAATCATGTCGATATTTTAAAGAATCGAAAACCGATCTTTTTTCTCTAACCATTTTTCAGGACGATACCCTCGACAATATTCGAGACATCCTCGCAGACGTCCAGGGTTTCTTCAAACCTTTCAAAAATCTCTTTCCATTTTATCAGCTCGATGGGGTCTGTTTCCCTCTCGAAAAGTTCGCCCACCGCAGTTCTCAGGATCTGATCGCCGGTGTTCTCGATAGTATTTATTTCCACGCAGGCCTCAAGGATCATGGGGGCGTTTTTCATATCCCGCAGGCCATGGACGATCTTTTTTACTTTTTCCGTTGCCACGTTCAGCAGTTTTGCCTGTTCAAAGAGCGCTGGGACGGGGGCTTTGATTTTATAAAGGGACATGCGGATGGCCGCGGCCTCCGTCAAGTCGAGAATGCTATCCATTTTGTTGACCAGGGCATAGATGTCTTCCCTGTCCAGGGGGGTGAGGAAGGTCTTGTGCATCTTTTCGTAGGTTTTATGAGTAATTTCGTCCGCCTCGTGCTCCAGTTGCTTGAGATTGGCGAGCCTGGTGGAGAAAGAATTATAGTCCTGAAGCATGTCGAGAAAGAGCTTGGCCCCCTCGTCAATCTTCTCGGCTAAATTCTCGAAGAGGTCGTAAAATTTCTCTTCCCTAGGAATTAATCGCATCCTTATTATGTCCTCCCGACGGTCCTGATCATCTGTTTGTGATTATGCTGTTTATCTGTTGGGGTCGGATCCGTAACCGCTCCAATTTCGGAAATCATCTAGCGGATTGCATTTCAAAATGCAACAGGTATTCCGCGTTGCCTAAAGAAAATCGTTGGTTATAATCTCAAATAATCTTCCCTTGATAAATTTCATCATAGGAATTATTGTCGGAGACAATTGATATAAGCCTTGGCATAAAACTATGAAAAATATAGAACTTCAAAATCTTAAGTCCTGGTTCTCACAATATTACAATCAATTTACTTCCCGGAATTCAGTTCACAGGGAAGCCTACGGGTTGAAAGTCGGTCATTCGGCAAGGGTCAGCCGGATCTGCGCCGAAATCGCCAGGTCTCTCGATATGAATAACGGAGACATCGCCCTCGCGGAAACGATAGGATTGTTCCACGACATCGGCCGCTTTGAACAATTCAGCCGCTATAAAACCTTCTTGGATAAGAAATCGGAAGACCATGCCGAGCTTGGGGTAAAGGTTATCCAGGAATCCCAAATTCTGAATCATCTTGACACTGAAATACGAGAGATCATCGAAAAGGCCATTTCCTATCACAACCGTCTCCAGATACCCGAAGAGAAATCTTCCAGAGTAATTTTGTTCTGCAAATTGATCAGGGATGCGGATAAGCTGGACATCTTTGATCTGGTGAGCATTTACTACAATGGCAATGGCAGAAGCGCCGTAATTGAATTGGACCTTCCCGATGAGCCGGGATATTCAAGGTCGATGCTGTCCGATCTATTCAATAATAAATTGGCGGACATGAAAAAGATGAGAACCCTGAACGATTTCAAACTCCTCCAACTCGGATGGATATACGATTTAAATTTTCCCATAACCGTACAAAGGATAAGGGAAGGGAGATATTTGGAAGCCATCAGGAAGAGCTTGCCCGTTTCAGAAGATATCGATGCGTTAATGGTTCATTTAAACGGGTATTTAGGCAGGCAGGCCGGGGCCGGTTGAGGATCAAGACCGGATCTTGCCGGCAAAAAAAAAGAATCTCAGGAGGTAATACCATGTCGACATTACTGGAAATGTTAGGCTGCCGTTATCCCATCATTCAGGGTCCCATTGCCGCCATGAACAGTCCCCGATTGACCGCCGCCGTCTGTGAGGCGGGGGCTTTCGGGATGATCGCCCTGGGATTCAGCAGCCCGGAGGAAACTAAGAGACTTGTGGACGGGGTGCGGGAGCTTACGGACAAGCCCTTCGGAGCCAATATCATGATCATGAACCCCACCAATCCGGAAATCCTGAAGATCCTGGCCGCGGCGGGGGTAAAGACCGTTACTACCTCGGCGGGGTCACCGGCGAAAATCTATCCCCTCCTTCACGACCTGGGCATGAAGGGACTGCATGTCCTCCTGGCCCTTCCCCACGCAATCCGGGCCGCCGGTGAGGGCGTGGACGGCCTTGTAGTTTCCGGATCCGAGTCGGGAGGGCTGCGTTCCATGGGCTCCGAGTCCTCCACAATGGTCCTGGTGCCCCTGGTGGCCGATCATGTAAAAATACCGGTAGTGGCGGCGGGCGGTATTGCCGACCGGCGCGGTTACCGGGCGGCCCTGGCCCTGGGGGCTCAGGGTGTGCAAATCGGAACGCGCTTCATCGCCGCGGAAGAAGCGCCCGCCCCGCAGGTATGGAAAGAAGCTATCCTGGCCTGCGGCGATGGTGGCACCACGCTGGTACCCCTGACAAACATGAAGATGCGCGTCATCCCCAACAAGAAACTCGTCGATCTGTCCTCCGACACGACGGTTGATCTATCCCGGGAATATAATCTGATGAACGCCCCGAAAGGCTGGATGAGCGGCGACTTCGATCTCTTCCCAGCCGGGGCCGGGCAGGTGGCCGCGCTCATCAGGGAGATCAAGCCTGTCAAGGCCATTATTGACGAGATGGTCTCCTGAAGCAATAAAGAATGGAAGAGCGCCTTTAGCATTGTATAGAAACCAGGTCAGGAATCATGAACACTCTGAAGATCATCATTATGTTGGGGGCCTTGTCCGGCATCCTCATTGGGGTCGGATATTTTGTGGCCGGCAAAACGGGATTGATAGTTGCCCTGGTTCTATCCATCGTCATGAACTTCGGCAGCTATTGGTTTTCCAACACGATTATCCTGAAAATGTATGACGCTGTCCCCGTATCTGAACAGCAGGCCCCCGATCTCTACAGCATTGTGAAAGAGACGGCAGATAAAGCAAAGATAGCCATGCCGAAAATCTATATCCTCCCCAATAAAACTCCCAATGCCTTCGCTACCGGCAGAGATGAGGACCACGCAGCAGTGGCGGTCACTTCGGGAATCATGAAAATACTGACTAGGGATGAACTGGAGGGGGTCATCGGGCATGAACTCTCCCATATCAAACACAAGGACATTTTGATTAGTACGATGGCCGCAACTATTGCCAGTGCCGTGGTTATCATTGCCAATATGGCAAAATGGGCGGCCCTCACGGGCGGTGCCGGAGACGACGGCGGACGAATGGTAGCCCTTATTGCTACCGCCGTTGTGGCACCGATCGCCGCCATGCTGGTACAGATGGCCCTTTCCAGATCCAGGGAATACTATGCCGACGAAGGAAGCGCCAAGCTGACGGGGAAACCGGAAGCTATGGCCAGTTCTTTGGAAAAATTATCCCGGGCGTCACAAAAGATTCCCATGGACGCCAATCCCGCCACCGCCCACATGTTCATTGTAAATCCCTTGGCAGGCAATATGGTCATGAATCTCTTCAGCACCCATCCCCCCATAGCAAAGAGGGTGGAGCGGCTGAGGAACATGAAAGAGTGAAAGGAAACAAAATGAGAAGAATACTTTTTTACGTAATGTGTTTGACATTATTGCTGGCAAGTAACATTTCAGCCGCAGATGTAAGCGGTGTGGAAGTTACCGCTTTAGCGAAATCCGGTTCAAGTTGGGACGGGAGAGTTTTACCCGACTACCCAAACGGCAAGCCGGAAATAACAGTCCTGAAAATAAAAATTCCCCCGGGGGCGGTGTTGCCGCACCATAAACATCTGGTCATAAATGCCGGCATATTGATGAGCGGCGAACTTACCGTCGTGACCGAAGAGGGTAAGACCTTGCATCTGAAGGCGGGGGAGGCAATTATAGAGGTCGTAAATACTTGGCATTACGGTAAAAACGAAGGGAACAACCCGGCAGAAATCGTAGTTTTCTACATCAGCACGATGAATGCGCCCCTGACCGTTAATAAATAGAGGTTTATGAAAGTCACTTGACAATCTCTCCAAAGTCGATGAAACTCATGCGTAAAAGTCAGTGGAGCGATTAAGGCATGGCAGTAAAAAGAATCCTCGTGGTAGATGACGAAAAGGACCTTCTTGAACTGATCGCCTTCAATCTGGAGCAGGAAGGATACGCCGTTTCCAAGGCATGGGACGGGGAGCAAGCCATGGAACTGGTTCATACCCTCAAGCCCGACCTGATCATTCTGGATTTGATGCTCCCTCGTCTATCCGGCCTCGATATCTGCCGGCGCATCCGCGGAAAAGCCGAAACGGAACATCTACCCATCGTCATGGTGACCGCCAAAGGCCAGGATGTGGATAAAATAATCGGCCTCGAATTAGGGGCCGACGATTACATAACCAAGCCCTTCAGCGTCCGTGAGCTTGTCGCTCGTGTCCGGGCCGTACTCCGGAGGTCGGAAAGGAGACAGGGGCCGGAAGATGGAGAAACCTTCTCATTCCGTGGTCTCCAGGTTAGTTATTCGTCCTATGAAGTCCGTCTGGACGGCCGGAAAGTGGAACTTGGCCCGAAGGAGTTGAAGCTGCTGATTTTTTTCACAAAACATCCGGACAGGGTATACTCACGGGATCAACTTCTGGATTACATCTGGGGAGATGAGACCTATGTGGAACCACGAACGGTAGACGTCCATATCAGCCGCCTGCGGGCCGCAATCGAGAAAGACAAGGAAAATCCTGAGTATATCCTCACCGTCCGGGGTGTCGGCTATAAATTTGCCGATGCCAAGGCGACCTAGATCGATCTTCTCCCACACCAATCCAGGGCAGCATTCTTTATGCCGCCACGGGTCTTCAGTCGGGCCTATCCCCTCCCGTCAGCGTCCAATCCCCTGGTCAGAGCCCAATAATCCTGCCGGTTAACAATACTTGCAGGTTATTGATGAACAGGGAGAAAAGATCGGATCCGTCTTTATCCATTGCTTGATTTCATCGCGGATACGGCGAAATGCGGCTAGACTTTCCTCCGGTGGTCCCGAAGTTGCGGAAGGATCCGAAAACCCCCGGTGCACCTTTTTAATTCCGCCGGGGAATATGGGGCAGGCCTCGTGGGCATCATCGCAAACCGTGACTACTAGATCGAAGTTGTTTCCCAACAAGGAGTCCACGTGTTTCGATTGGTTTGTCGATATATTGATGCCGATCTCTGACATTACCGTGATGGCGCAAGGATGGACACTCCGTGGTTCCGTGCCGGCGCTGAAGGCCTCCCATTGCTCCCCGTGCAAGGAACGGAGCAGACCCTCAGCCATCTGTGAGCGGCTGGAATTATGGGTGCATAGAAAAAGGACTTTTTTCCTGTCCATGATGACTAAGAATCTGTGAGTGGGCGGGCCGCCGGAAAATACAGGGACACCGTGGTTCCTTGTCCAGGGGTGCTGTCGATCTCCATGCTTCCGCCGTGGGCCGCCATAAGGTGCTTGACTATGGATAGCCCCAAGCCGGTCCCCCCGTAGTCTCGGGAGCGGGTTTTTTCCACCCGGTAAAAACGCTCACCCAACCGGGATATTTCGTTTTTCGGTATCCCAATGCCCGTGTCGGTGATCCTGATCGCTACTGTCCCGGCGTCCTTTGGGGCGGCCGTGATCTTGATTGCCCCTCCTTCGGGGGTAAATTTGACGGCGTTGTCAAGGATATTCAGGAGAATTTGAAAAACCCGATCCCGGTCGGCGTGGACCGGTGGGACATCCTCGGCGATATTTTCTTCCAGGACAATCTTCTTGGCCGCTGCCTGGGGTGCCACCGTTTTCAATACCTCTCCGATGGCTTCTGCAACGCCAACTTCCCGGAGCTGAATTTTTGCTTCTCCCAACTCGATATTGGATAAGGTAAGCAGGTCGTCGACAAGGCGATTGAGGCGCTGAGCGTTGTTGTGTATGGTTTGGAGGAATTTTTCCACTTGCTCACGATCGTGAACGGCGCCTTGTTGAAGAGTTTCAATATAGCCGATGATAGCCGTGAGGGGCGTCCGGATCTCATGGGTGACATTGGCCACAAAATCCATGCGCATCCGCTCAAGCTGCTTCAGGCGGGTAACATTATGGAACATCATCAGAATTTTCGGTTCTTCCCCGGGGAAGCCCTTGATGGCAGTGATATTAACATCAAGAATGCGTGGCTTTTCATCGCCCAAGACAATCTCTTCCAGGACCGGTCGTCCCGATTCCCGAAAGCGGCTAAGGGCGTCCTGTAAGGCAATACTACGAAAAGCTTCCATCGGCGTTTTGCCCAGGATATCTTCATAACGCTTACCGATCATCTTTCTGAGGCTCCGGTTGAATTGATCGATGCGGTTATCCCGGTCCAGGGTAAGGGCCCCTTCCACCATGCTGGCAAAAGCGGCCTCCAGCTTGCTTTTCTCTTCCTGGGCCAGGCGGACTTTCCCATCTTGTTCCTCGAGAATATGGTTGATGTCCTTGGACAGTTGTGCCAATTCATCCCCCGAGTCCAACAGCATTGGCGCCGGTCGCTGTCCCGTGCGGAGCTTCTGTGTAAATGCCGCCATCCGGCGAATGGGGGCGGTGATGTTTCTGGCAAACCAGAAGGCCAAGAGCAGGGATGGCAGGGAAATCAAAAACAGGGTCAGGTAGATGGTTCGATATATATGTTGAATGGAATCGGATACATCTGTAAGCGAGCGGGCCAAGCGGACATATCCCTTGATACCTTCTTTCTCACCGATGGCAACGGCCACATAGAGCATATCGGCCTGCAGGGTGCGGCTGTAACGCTTGGCAACCCCCTGGCCTTTGATGCGGGCCTCCTGGATTTCGGAACGGTTGAGATGAGTATCCATGCGCTGTTCCGATGATTGGGTGTCTGCCAGGACCTTACCGGCGGCATCAATGATGGTGACCCTGGCCTCGGAACGGGAAGCAAGTTCCCTGATCTCCCCGATCAAGTCCTCTTTGTGCATGAGGGCCATGATACGACCGTTGGCGATCATCCTCTCTGTAATTCCCTTTGTCACGGTGTCATGAATTTTCGGGGTCAGGTAGAATTCCATGACGGCGATAACCAGGACTACCAGGACCAGATAGGAGGCAAAAATCTTGTAAAAAAGGCGGCTTTTCATCAAAAATACAACTTTCTCCCTACCCTTCAAAGGGAGGGCCGGGGACTATTGATGGCGGACACTCTGTCCCGTTACCATATACACCACCATGTCGGCGATTCCCTTGGCATGATCGGAGATCCGCTCGACGGTCTTGGAGATCTGCATGATAAGCAGGGAGCGGTGAATAGTCCGGGGATCTTCCATCATGAAGGTCAATAGTTCTCGAAAGATCTGCTCGTTGAGGTTGTCCACTATTTCATCTTCTTCGCGGACCTTGTTGGCCAGATCGACATCTTCGTGGACAAGGGCATCTAGGCTTTCACGGATCATCTGCCGGGAGATCTCGGCCATGCGGGGAAGATCTATATAGGGCTTCAATTGCGGTTCCTCGTTGAGGATGAGAACCTTCTCGCAGATCTTGACGGCCATGTCGCCGATCCGTTCCAGATGGCCGTTGATCTTGATGGCCGTCGTAATGAACCGCAGGTCCCGGGCCGCCGGTTGCCGGAGGGCCAGGAGGCGGATGCATTTCTCTTCGACCTCGTAGTCGAGTTTGTCGATGTGGACGTCATAGGCGATGACCTTCCGGGCGAGTTCGGAATCCCGCTCCACCAGCGCCTGAATGCTATCGGCAATGGCCTTTTCTATCAACGTCCCTAAATAGAGAAGGTTTTCCGTAACATCTTGCAGTTCCGCCTCATATTGCCTGCTCGTATGTCGCTTGGTGTCCATTTTTCTCCTTTTATCCGAAACGACCGGTGATGTAGTCTTCCGTCTGCTTGACGTCGGGGTTGGTAAAGATCTTTTCCGTAGCGTTGTATTCGATCAGTTTTCCTATGTAAAAGAAACCCGTTTTGTCGGAAATCCGGGCCGCCTG
The DNA here is from genome assembly GCA_964415525.1 of uncultured Solibacteraceae bacterium. Classification (GTDB taxonomy): domain Bacteria; phylum Acidobacteriota; class Holophagae; order Holophagales; family Holophagaceae; genus CAZPUI01. The sequence continues at coordinate 412 of CAYQAS010000130.1, read as the reverse complement.
CTGCATATTATGGGTGACAATGATGATAGTATAGGATTTTTTCAATTCGTCAATCAATTCTTCAATCTTTGCCGTGGAAATGGGATCGAGGGCCGAAGTGGGTTCGTCCATGAGGAGGACGTCTGGCTTCATGGCCAGGGCCCGGGCAATACAGAGGCGCTGCTGCTGTCCCCCGGAGAGGGTCATCGCCGACCGGCCCAGGATATCCTTGACCTCGTCCCAGAGGACGGCCTGTTTGAGGCTCTGTTCCGTAAGGGCTTCCAGATCCGCTTTGTTTGCCGTGCCGGTAAGCCGGGGGCCATAAGTGATATTGTTGAAGATGGATTTGGGAAAGGGGTTGGGTTTCTGAAACACCATGCCGATCCGGCGGCGGACCTCTACGGGGTCCACTTTGGGGTCGTAAATGTTCATG